>NZ_JAAUVO010000001.1:0-351061 GCF_012030385.1 Microbacterium sp. B19(2022) | reverse complement strand
ACCCATCCCCCTGCCCTGAGCGGGTGCCGCCCCACCGGCATCCGCTCAGGGCGCACCCGCACGCGCTGCGATCCGCCGCGATTGGCGCGTCGCATCCGGAACGGGCACGATGGAATGCGGGGGAGTTTCCCGACGAGGATGCGATGCGGTCGTGTCCCGGGAAGAGGCCCCTCGCCCGTCCGCAATCGGGGAAGGATCTGTTCGTGGCTGGTCACGCGCCCGCAGGATCGACTCGGCCGCGTCGCCGCGCATGGTGGGTCATCGGGATCGTGGCGGGTTCCCTCGTCGCCCTCGTCATCGTCGCGCTGGCGATCCTGGATTCGAAGCCCGGTTTCACGACGAACGTGACGATCTCGCTGAGCTACGTTGCCGATGACGGTCAGAAATACTCCTGCACCTACGACTACAGCACTCCGGACCGGCTGCCGATGCCCGCCGACATCGCCGAGAGCATGAACTCCCGCGACTGGTCGCAAACCGGCCAGGAGATCTACGAATGGGCGAAGAGCCATCCGGCCGAGCACTGGACGACCGAGGATGAGCTGCCCGCAGACGACCCCGAGTCGACCCGGGCTGATGCGTCCTGGGGGCTCGCGATGGAGAAGTACGTCACGTTCCCCCCGTGGCTGATCGATGCGGGGGAGGGGGACGAGTACGCGCTGTGGTGGGAAGCGCGCGCGGGCAGCAACTGCGAAGACGGCTTGCGCTGAGACGGCGTCAGGACGTATCTGCTCAGGGCAGAGCGGCTCAGGGCAGAATCCGGCCGCACACGCGCGGCGGCGACGGATGCTGGGGGCATGAGCGAAGACAACCCCTCCATCCCGCAGTTCGGTCCTGAGGCCCGGCGCGCACTGTTCCACGAGCGGGTGCTCGTGCTCGACGGTGCGCTCGACGACGACAACGGCACGCTGTTGATGACGCAGCTGCTCGCGCTGTCGGCCGAGGACCCCGCCGCCGACATCGCCCTCTGGATCCACTCGCCCGGGGGCTCGGTGCCGTCGATGCTCGCGATCCGCGACATCATGCGGCTCATCCCCAATGACGTGGCCACCCTCGCCCTCGGGCTGGCCTGCAGCGCGGGCCAGTTCCTGCTCTCCGCGGGCACTCCCGGCAAGCGGCGGGCCCTGCCGCACGCGCGCATCCTCATGCATCAGGGATCGGCGGGCATCGGCGGCTCCGCGGGCGAGATCGAGACGCAGGCCGACGACCTGCGGCACACGCGCGACACGGTCCTGGGCCTCATCTCGGCCGACACCGGCCAGCCCCTCGAGCGCATCTTCGAGGACTCGCTGCACGACCGCTGGTACACCGCGACCCAGGCGCAGGACTACGGCTTCATCGACGGGATCGTGGCCTCGATCGCCGAGGTGATGCCGCGACAACGCGCGCGCGTCGGGCTGGGGGTGAACGCATGAGCACGTACTCGATCCCCAACGTCATCGCGCAGCATCCGCGGGGCGAGCGCATCATGGACGTGTACTCCCACCTGCTCGCCGAGCGTGTCATCTATCTCGGGACCGGCATCGACGCGGGTGTCGCGAACGCCCTGATCGCGCAGCTGCTGCACCTCGACGCCGACAGTCCGGAGAGCGGCATCCAGTTCTACATCAACAGCGAGGGCGGTGACCCCGGAGCGGCGCTCGCGATCTACGACACCATGCAGCACATCCGACCGGCCATCGCGACGACGTGCGTCGGTCAGGCGATCGGTCCCGCCGCGCTGCTCGTCGCCGCGGGGGCAGAAGGTCAGCGCGCCGCGCTCGCGCATGCCCGGATCGTGCTGCATCAGCCCGCCGGCCAGTCGCGCGGCGCGATCCCCGACCTGATCCTCGCGGCCGACGAGGTCGTGCGGGTGCGGTCCGACATGGAGGAGATCCTCGCCAGGCACAGCGGGCGCACGGTTGCGGAGCTCCGCGCCGACACCGACCGCGACCGGGTGTTCACGGCATCCGCGGCCCTGGACTACGGACTGATCGACACGGTGCTGGGCCCGCGGGGGGCGTGAGTCAGGCGGCGAGGGCGAAGGAGCCGCGCGACACCGACACGGAGACGGCAGTGGATGCCGGCACCGCGGCCGAGCGCAGGTCATCGGCCACGGCGCTCGTGAGGTCGATCAGACTCGTGTCGAGGGCACCGGCGATGGCGGCGATCATCTCGCTCGACGGCTCCTTCAGCCCCCGTTCGACCTCGGAGAGGTACTGGCGCGAGACGCCCGCCTTCTCCGCGGTCTCGGTGAGGGTCTCCTCGCGGTCGTGGCGGCGGCGACGCAGCTGGTCGCCCAGCATCTGACGCCACAGCGGCTCGGGCCCGCTCGACTTCGGGCGGTCGGGGCGAGGGGTGCGCGGGAACGAGATCAGGTCGGCCATGCCTCACGATAAACCGCGGTGTTCGGCGGGTTCGAGCGGTTCTGCTCAGAGCAGAACCGTGCACACAGGGGAGGAGCTCGCGCACCTCGCCGCGGGTGACCGGCTTACAGCGCCGCGGTCACGCCGGGCAGCAGCTTGCCGAGGATCGCCTCGAGCTGCGCGCGCTCCTCTGCCGTGAGCGGATCGAGCACCAGTTCCCGCACCTGCTCGACGTGCACCGGCGCGGCCGTGCGCAGCATCTCGCGTCCTTCCGCGGTCAGGGTGGCCGAGAGCGTGCGCTTGTCGGAGCTGCACGAGGTGCGCTCCACCCAGCCGCGCTCCTCGAGCGAGTCCAAGGCGTGGCTCAGGCGTGAGCGGCTGAGCCCGGCGATGCGCGCGAGTTCCGTCATCGTCACGGTGCCTTCGCCCTGCCCGGCCAGCGTGACGAGGATGGCGTAGCGGGCGTGGTTGAGCCCGACCTCGTCCTTCAGGGTGCGATCGAGCACCTGCGGCAGCAGCTGGACGAACCGGATGACGGGAAGCCATGTCGCCATCTCGCCGTCGTCGAGTCGACGCGGATGCTGTCCTGCCGCCGTCATCGTGTCCTCCTGGACTGCCACGCCGACGGTCACGCCGCCGACAGGTCGAGCGTGTGCGCGGTGTGGTCCCGCTTGGCCTGCAGGTAGCGGGTGTTCGCCTCCGACAGGTGCACCTCGGTGGGCACGCGCTCGGTGACGCGGATGCCGAGGGCCTCGAGCTGCACGGCCTTGTCGGGGTTGTTGCTCAGCAGGCGGATGCCGTCGACACCGACCGCGTTCAGCATCTGCGCGGCGACGGTGTAGTCGCGCTCGTCTTCGCCGTGGCCCAGGGCGACGTTCGCCTCATACGTGTCGAGTCCGGCATCCTGCAGCGCGTAGGCGTCGAGCTTGGCGTACAGGCCGATGCCGCGACCCTCCTGGCGCAGGTAGAGCAGGAAGCCGCCCTCGTCGGCGATGCGCTCCACGGCCTCGCGCAGCTGGGGGCCGCAGTCGCAGCGCTCCGAGCCGAAGACATCACCGGTCAGGCACTCGCTGTGCGGGCGCACGAGGGGTGCGGCGCCTCCGTCGGCCGCGCGCTCGAGTGCCGCACGCCAGTCGCCGAGGCCGAGCAGCAGGTGTTCGCGGCCGTCGATCAGGCCGTCGAAGGTGACCACGTCGGCGGTGGTGGAGAAGCCGTCGCCGAAGCGCAGCGGCACGCGGACGCGGGTGCGCTCCGTGGCGACCGGAGCGACGGTTGAAGTTTCAATCATGCCGGGTGCAACGCGCGGCCCGTCGAACTATTCCCGTCCGCAGCGATCCGAGGGGTGCCATGAGAGAGCCTCCCACCTGTGACGGAATCGGCGTTGACTGGATTCACACGATAGAAGGAGCAGTAAGAATGCGTGGAGTAGTCATGTACGCCCCCGGCGACGTCCGGGTCGAGGAGCGCGAGAAGCCGACGATCACCCGGCCGACGGATGCCGTCATCCGGCTCGCCGCGACCTGCATCTGCGGGTCGGACCTGTGGCCGTATCGCGGTGACGACAACGTCGATCACACCCCGATGGGGCACGAGTACGTCGGCGTCGTCGAGGAGATCGGCGACGAGGTGCAGACCCTGAAGGTCGGCGACTTCGTGGTCGGCTCGTTCATGGCCTCGGATAACACCTGCGAGATCTGCCAGGCGGGTTACCAGTCCCGCTGCGTGCACGTGGTCCCGATGGGGAAGTACGGCACGCAGGCCGAGTACTCGCTCATCCCGCACGCGGACGGCACGCTCGTCGTCACGCCGGGGCAGCCCGACGCCGACCTGATCCCCTCCCTGCTCGCGGCATCCGACGTCCTCGGCACGGGCTGGTTCGCGGCGGTCGCCGCCGAGGCCGGACCCGGCAAGACCGTCGCCGTCGTCGGTGACGGAGCGGTGGGACTGCTCGGCATCCTCGCCGCCCGGGAACTCGGGGCCGAACGCATCATCGCGATGAGCCGGCACGCCGACCGGCAGGCACTGGCGCGCGAGTTCGGAGCCACCGACATCGTCGAAGAGCGCGGAGACGAGGGTGTGGCGCGCATCAAGGAGCTCACGAACGGGCTCGGCGCGCACTCGGTGATCGAGGCGGTCGGCACGCAGGAGTCGATGATGCAGGCGATCCGTTCGACCCGTCCCGGCGGGCATGTCGGCTACGTGGGCGTCTCGCACGAGGTGGCGCTGCCCGGCGAGGAGCTGTTCTTCTCCGGCGTGCACCTGCACGGCGGGCCGGCTCCGGTGCGGCGCTTCCTGCCCGAGCTGATCCAGCTCATCTGGGACCGCAAGATCGACCCCGGCAAGGTGTTCGACCTCACCCTCCCGCTCGAGGACGCCGCCGAGGGCTATCGCGCCATGGACGAGCGTCGCGCCACCAAGGTGCTGCTCACGGTCTGAAAGCCGCGCATCTGCGCATCCGCACATCCGCACATCCGAAGGAGATCTCATGCACATGGAACCTCGCACGCCGACGGCGAAGAATCCGCCGGAGCAGTTCACCGGAGACGTCTGGCTCGACGTCATCGCCGCGCCGAAGGAGGGGGATCAGCGGATGTTCGCCGGACTGGTGCGCTTCGCCCCGGGTGCGCGCACCGCCTGGCACTCGCATGCGCGCGGACAGTTCCTGCGCATCACCGAGGGAACGGCGCTGTGCGGCACCCGCGACGGCACGGTCGTCGAAGCACGGCCCGGAGACACCATCTACACCCCGCCGGGCGAGGAGCACTGGCACGGCGCCACCGCGGACTGCTTCATGTCGCACATCGCGATGATCGAGAACGCCGACGACCCCGCGACGTCGACCACGTGGCTCGAGCATGTGACCGACACGGAGTACTCCCGCCGCTGACGCCTTGCGTCGGCACCCTCACTCTGCGCTCCGCCCCGCGCTTCGTGCGGTGAAATCCATCTCTGACGGCCGGATCCGCCAGATCCGGCCGTCAGAGATGCGATTGGCCGTCGGGAGGTGCCGGGGCTCCCGGCCCCGGCACCTGCGCTCGCCGCCGCCGCCGCCGCACGAGCTTCAGCTCGCTGGCGAGGATCCCGAGCACGACGAGTGCCCCGCCGATGAGCGCGGTCGCGGGCAGCCGTTCACCCGCGATGCGCCCGATGACCCCTGCCCACACCGGCTCTCCGGCGTAGATGATGGCCGCGCGGGTGGGGGAGACCGACTTCTGCGCCCAGTTCATGGTCAGCTGGATCAGGCAGCTCGCCGCACCCAGCCCCACCGCGCAGCCGACCCAGATCCACGAGAACTCCGGCACGCCCTCGCCCACCACCGGCATCGTGAGCAGCCCCAGCACCCCGGCGGTCAGCAGCTGGATGACGGTGATGCGGCCCAGGTCGATCTTCCCGGCGAACAGGCTGATCAGGATGATCTCGGCCGCGATGGGCAGGGTGCTGATCATGGTCGCGATCTCGCCCGCGCCGAGGGTGAGCGCGAAGGCGTCGGGCCCGGCGATGAGCAGCAGTCCCACGAACGCCAGTCCCGCACCCACGAACGCCATCGCCGGCGGGCGCTTTCGGAACACGGCCCACTGCGCGAACGGAACCAGCGGCACGTACATCGCGGTGATGAACGCGGATGTGCTGCTGTCGATCGTCTGCAGCCCGAGCGTCTGCAGCCCGTAGCCGAGGTAGATCATGACGCCGATCGCGACGCCGGCGCCGACATCACGCCAGCGGATGCCGCCCAGCACGCGGCGGAAGATGACGACGCTGATCAGTCCCGCGATCAGGAACCGGATGCCGACGAAGAACCAGGGCCCCGAGTGCTCCATCGCCCAGTGCACGAGCAGGAACGTGCCGCCCCACACCGCGGTGATCGCGATGAGCGCGGCTTCCTGCGGGCGTAGGCGCATCCACCGAAGGGGCATTCGCAGCCCCTTTCTCGACGTTGCCGGATCGAGCATAGTCGCGCGGATCGTGACGGGAGAAGACGGCCCCGAACCGGATGCTGCGGCAGACTCGGTAGCCTCGCAGGATGAGCGACTTCGTGAGTGCATCCGAGCTGAACGACCTGCTGAGCCGAGGCGCGCCGGTGCGTGTGATCGACGTGCGGTGGCGGCTCGATCGGCCCGAGGCCGGGCATGACGACTACCTGACGGGCCACATCCCCGGTGCCGTGTTCGCCGCGCTCGACACGGAGCTCTCGACCCACGGCGAACCGTCGGAGGGGCGGCATCCGCTGCCGTCGACGGCCACGCTCCAGGCCGCGGCCCGTCGGTGGGGCGTCCGTGCGGGCGACACCGTCGTGGCCTACGACGACTTCACAGGCATCTCGGCGGCGCGCGCCTGGTGGCTGCTGCGCCAAGGAGGGGTCGACGTGCGCGTGCTCGACGGCGGCATCCGGGGCTGGCAGGCCGAGGGGTTCGAGGTCGCGACCGACGATGTGGTGCCCGAGCCGGGCGATGTCGTGCTCGACGAGATCGGCGGTGACGCGCTGTCGATCGACGAGACCGCCGCGTTCCCGGAGTCGGGCGTGCTGATCGACGCGCGAGCGGCCGACCGGTACCGCGGCGAGTCGAAGCCGTACGACCCGGTCGCCGGACACATCCCCGGCGCGCGCAACCTGCCCGAACCCGTGCACTTCGACGCAGCGGGCCGGATCCTCGACCGCGAGACGATCCTGGCGTCCTTCGCCGAGATCGGGGTGACGCCCGGCACGCCGGTCGCCGCCTACTGCGGATCCGGCGTCACGGCCGCCCACACCGCACTCGTCCTGCACGAGGTCGGCATCGACGCCCGGGTCTTCCCCGGCTCGTGGAGCCAGTGGTCCAACACTCCCGGTCGCCCGGTCGCCACGGGGGATCAGCCCGGCTGACCCTCTCGCGGGCCGAACCCCCAGTGCAGCGCGAGCGCGCCGGGGCCGAACGCGCGACGCACCAGGTGCACCGACGTCCCGCGGGTGAGCGGCACGTCGGTGACGGTGACGCCCTCGGGGGTCTCGACCCGTTCCTCGCACCAGTCCGGCACGGCATCCGGGTGGAATCGCGTCCACACCAGCAGCTCTCTGGCCTTCTGCGCCAGGGCGTGGCCGGTGTCGCGCATCGGCGGATACTCGGACGGATACGTCACCGACCACTCGACCATCGCGGTGTCCGGTGCGGTGAGCGGCACGTCGAGTTCGAAGAGCACCCCGTGCACCTCGCCGTCGGGGTGCGAGTACCGCGCGGTGATGCGTCCGCCCGACACCGCGCTCAGGATCGGCGCCGGGGTGCTGACCCCCGGTGTGATCTCGAGGAACGGGATGGCCGTGATCGTGCCGATCGTGGACTGCACGATGCTGCGGGTGATGCTGAACGCGACGTTGCCGTCGGCGTCGACGTCGGTCACGGAGTGGGTCGTCAGCTCGCGTGAGGTGTCGGGGTAGGTCGCCCCCAGCGCATCGAAGGCGACCATGACCGCCCGTTCGAGTTCCTCCTCGTCGAGGGGGAACTGATTCGGACCGAGCGGACCGGTCCGGTTCGTGGGACCGAGGTGACGGCGCAGCGCCCCGGCATCGAGGCAGAGAAGGTCTTCGATGTCGACGAGCGCGGCGAGTGACTGCGCACCTTCCGGGCGGCGTGCCCCCGAGCGCCAGTAGCTCAGCGTGGCCATCGACACGCGGTTCCCGCGCATGTTGAGCTGCTGATGCAGCCACGACAGCGTCACGTGCCGCGCGTTGATCGCGTCGCGCAGAGCCGCCGCGAAAGCATCGGATCCGGACCTGCGTTCGTCATACTCGTAACTCATCACAGCCCCCGTCCGGTATGTGAAGACCACCGCCCTAAAGTGAGCATACGACCGCACGCGCGCACCTCAGGGGACCGGGTGGGCATGTGGGGTCACTTGGCCGTCATCGCAGGCAGGGTGCCCGACCCTGCGAAGACCGGTCTGACGCAGTGATGCCCCCCTTGCTGCGTACGTCGTGAAGCCCGGCAATCGATCTGGGGAGATCAGCCGGGCTTCACGAATCCTCCTCCGCGCACCCGCGGGCGCTGCGGCTCCGCGCCCCCGCGTAGACTGGGAGGAACACCCCGGAGGACTCTGGACCGTCATGTCTGCCCCTGCTCGCGCATTCACCATGCGCCACGTGCAATTGCTGCGCGCGCTGTTCGCCGCCGTCGCCGCACTGATGATCACGTTCTCATCGGACCACTCCGCTCCCATCGGCCTCTCGGTCTTCAGCGGCTTCGTCTTCACCACCGCGCTCGTGCAGCTGCTCGCGGCCTGGCTGGTGCTCCCGGCGGGCTCGCGCTGGTCATACATCCTGCTCGCCGCGCTCGGCGTCGTCGCCGGCGGGGTGAGTGGCATCCCGGCCTGGCGATCCGACGATCTGTTCTTCATCGTCGTGTCCTCCTGGGCGATCGTGAGCGGCGGCATCGAGATCCTCGCCGGCATCCGCTCGCGTCGTACCGCTGATCCGCTCTCGCGCGACGCGATCACCGTCGGCGCGCTGGGCGTGCTGCTGGGCATCGTCCTGCTGCTGATCCCGGCCGGATTCCTGCAGGAGTACACGATCGAGAAGGCCGGCACGTTCGTGCTGTCCGGCATCATCCTCGGTGTCGGCATGTTCGGCGGCTACGCGGCGATCGTCGCGGTCTTCCTCGGCATCGCCGGGCTCACCCCGAAACGGGTGGATGCCGCCGCCGCGGTCACCGAATCGAACGACAGCGCCGCGCCTGCGGAGCACGGAGGAGAGCGATGAGCGACGAGAAGCCCACCCGTCGGGACATCCTGCGCCCGCTGCACCTGCTGCTGATCGCGCTGGGCTGCGGCGTCTTCGCCATGGTGGTCACGCTCGTCTCCACCGGGGCCTTCACGCTGCGTGTGAACACGGCGATCGCGAACGGCACCTACGACGGACTGACCCCGGTGGCGCTCGGGCTCGTGGTCGGCGGTGGGGCGTTCATCGTCACTCTGCTGATCCTGGCGATGCTGATCCTCGCGGTCGACCCGGCCGACGTCACCAAGACCATCGACCGTCCGGTGCTGTACGACCCGGAGCCCGAGGGCGAGGCGGAGGGCGACGAGCCCGGCCGCACGTCGTCGTCGTGACGCACGAGTGGTCCGCAGCATCCGCGGGGTCTGTCGGAATAGACGCGCGGCGTGAGCGCTTGTCCCTGAAGTGACTGCCTCCGTCGACCGCGCCTCCATCGGACTCCGGTCGCCGAGAGGCCCCATCCTCGGTGCGCTGATGCTCGCGACCGGGCTGATCGCGATCGACGCCACGATCCTCGCCACCGCGGTGCCCAGCATCGTCCGCGATCTCGGCAGCTACCAGCAGTTCCCGTGGCTGTTCTCGGTGTATCTGCTGGCGCAGGCCGTGAGCGTCCCCATCTACTCCCGGTTCGCCGACACGGTCGGCCGCAAACCGATCATCCTGCTCGGCATCGCCCTCTTCCTCCTCGGCTCGATCCTCTGCGGCTTCGCGTGGAGCATGCCGGCGCTGATCGTCTTCCGCATCATCCAGGGCCTCGGCGCCGGTGCGGTCGCACCGATGGCCATGACGATCGTCGGAGACATCTACACGGTCGCCGAGCGCGCCAAGGTGCAGGGCTACATCGCGAGCGTGTGGGCGATCTCGTCCGTCGTCGGACCGGCGCTCGGCGGCATCTTCGCCCAGCTCGACGCGTGGCGCTGGATCTTCTGGGTCAACATCCCGCTGTGTCTGATCGCGGCGTGGATGCTGCAGCTCAAGTACAAGGAGCAGAAGCAGACCGAACGGCACCGGATCGACTACGCGGGAGCCGTGCTGCTCACGGTCGGGTTGACCGGCCTGATCCTCGGGATGCTGGAGGGCGGCAACGCCTGGGCGTGGATCTCCGTGCAGAGCGCGCTCTGCTTCGGGATCGGCATCGTGGCGCTCGCACTGTTCGCGATGGTCGAACGCCGCGTCGCGGAGCCCATCGTCGACCTCCGCCTTGCGGCCAGGCCGCTGATCCTGACCACCACCCTCGTCTCGCTCGGGGTGGGTGCGCTCATGATCGGCGTCACCAGCTTCGCGCCCGCCTACCTCGAGGGCTCGCTGGGCATCGCGCCGCTGCTGTCGGGTCTGGCCGTCGCGGCGTTGACGCTCGGGTGGCCGATCGCCGCAGCGAACGTGGGGCGCCTGTATCTGCGCATCGGGTTCCGTCGCACCACACTGATCGGGATGAGCATCGCCTCGGTCGCGGCGATCGTCCTCGCGTCGGTGTCGGCTTGGCCGAACCCCTGGGTGCTGTCGCTGATCGCGTTCGTCCTCGGGTTCGGGCTCGGGTGGAGCGCCGCGCCGACCCTCATCGCCGCGCAGTCCTCCGTGGGGTGGGGCGAGCGCGGAGCAGTGACGGGCATGAACGCGTTCGCGCGGTCAGCGGGCAGCGCCGTGGGTGTCGCGGTGTTCGGGGCGATCTCGAACGCGGCCATCGCGCAGGGTGCCGGTCCCGACGATCCCGACACGATCATCCACGCATCGGTCTGGGTGTTCGTCGCGGTCGCCGTGACCGCGCTGCTCACGCTGCTCGCCGCCGCCTTCATGCCGAAGGACAAGGTCGAGGATCACTCCGGCGAGCCGGCGTCCTAGGTCGCTGCCGGGCTGGAGCTAGCGGGCGAGGCGCTCGGCGATGCCGGTGTAGGTGGCCGGAGTCAGCGCGAGGAGGCGCTGCTTCGCGGCATCGCCGATCTCGAGCCCCTGCACGAACTCGGCGAGGTCGGCGGCGCCCACCCGGTGGCCGCGCGTGAGCTCTTTGAGCAGCGCGTACGGGTCGGTGATCGTGGACCGACCGGCGACGACCTCGGCACGGATGACGGTCTGGATGGCCTCGGCGAGCACCTCCCAGTTCACGTCGAGGTCGGCCAGCAGCACGTCGCGCGAGAGCGAGATCGCATTGAGGCCACGGCGCAGGTTGTCGAGCGCGAGCAGCGAGTGCCCGAACGCGACGCCGATGTTGCGCTGCGTGGTGGAGTCGGTGAGGTCGCGCTGCAGGCGGCTGGTGACGAGGGTCTGGCCGAGCGAGGCGAGCAGGGCACCCGAGATCTCGAGGTTCGCCTCGGCGTTCTCGAAGCGGATCGGGTTGATCTTGTGCGGCATCGTCGACGAGCCGGTTGCGCCGGCGACCGGGATCTGCGCGAAGTAGCCGAGCGAGATGTAGGTCCAGATGTCGGTGGCGAGGTTGTGCAGGATGCCGCCGGCGTGACGCACGCGGTCGTACAGCTCGACCTGCCAGTCGTGCGACTCGATCTGGGTGGTGAGGATGTTGAAGCCGAGTCCGAGGCCCTCGATGTACTCGCGGGCGATGGTCGGCCAGTCGGCGTCGGGGTCGGCCGCGAGGTGCGCCGACCAGGTGCCGGTCGCGCCCGAGAACTTGGCCAGGTACTCGGATGCCGCGATCTGGCCGCGCACGCGCTCCAGGCGCCACGCGAAGACCGCGATCTCCTTGCCCATGGTCGAGGGGGTCGCGGGCTGGCCGTGCGTGCGGGAGAGCATCGCGGCGTCGGCGTGCTCGACGGCGAGTTCGCGGAGCTTCGCGATCACGGTGTCGAGGGCCGGCAGCCAGACCTCCTCCACGGCGCGCTTCACGGTGAGCGCATACGACGCGGAGTTGATGTCCTCGCTGGTCGCGGCGAAGTGCGTGAGCTCGGCGATGGCGTCGAGTCCGAGCGTCGAGAGGCGGTCGCGCACGAGGTACTCGATGGCCTTCACGTCGTGCTGGGTGACGGCCTCCTTCTCGGCGAGCCAGTCGATCTCTGCCTGCCCGAAGTCGCGGTACAGCGCACGCAGGCGATCCTTGTCGGCATCCGAGAGCGGAGTCGTCTCGAACAGCGAGCGGTCGGTGAGGGCGATCAGCCACTCCACCTCGACCTCGACCCGTGCGCGGTTGAGCCCCGCCTCGGAGAGGAAGTCGGCGAGACCGGTGACGGCGCCGCGGTAGCGACCGTCGAGAGGGCTCAGGGGCTGCGGCGGGAGCGAAGGCTGGAAAGTCAGGGGAGTCCTCCTGATGAGGCCCCGAAGGTTCGGGGCGAGCGGGGGAGACGAAGAGCGGGTTCGAGCTGGCGGAACAGGCCCCGAGTCGCCGCCTCAATCATACCGAGCACCGAATCGAACATCGCCGCCCCCGCGTAGTACGGGTCGGGGACGTCGTGGGTGGAGGCGTCCGGGTCGAACGCGAGGAGCAGCGTGACCTTGCCCTCTTCGTCCTCGTCGTGCGCCCACTCCCGAAGGATGCGCTCGTGCGTGCGGTCGAGCGCGACGACGAGGTCGTTGTCGGCGAAAGCCGCGGCGGTGAACTGGCGCGCCCGATGCCGGGAGCCGTCGTAGCCGCGCCGGGCGAGGGAGTCGATCGTGCGGTCGTCGGCGCGCTCGCCCAGATGCCAGTCGCCGGTGCCGGCGCTGCGCGAGACGATACGGGAGCCGAGTCCCTGCCGCTCGGCGAGGTCGCGGAAGACGACCTCGGCCATGGGAGAGCGGCAGATGTTCCCCGTGCAGACGAAGATCACGCGGAAGGGATCCGGGGATGTCACAGATACATTCTGCCCGCCTCCGACGATCCTGCACAGCGCGGGGTGCTCAGGCGCGCCCTCTCTGCACACCGAGATCCGGCTTTCCTCTCTCCACCGACCGCGGGAATCCGGTCGGGCCCGGACCCGTCGAACCCAGAGGCTGAGGGCCATGTACTCCCTCGCGCAGAATCATGTCATCGCCTCCGACGCCAGCTGGGTCTGGATGCTGACCAGTCGCGAGATCGGCACGGCGATATCGCTGTTGGAAGACGCCGGAGCCGTTCTGGTGTCGCTCGTCGATGCGTCGGATTGGCAGTCCGAGGGGTTCCGCGCCCTGCATGAGCGGCTGGCGCGACTGCGCGAAGACTGCGGTGCCGAGATCGGGCACCTCCGGGTGCGTCAGTGGGAGCTGAACGCCGGAGGAGCGGAATGAGTGGGCTGGACATCGAGCACGGCGGGGTGATCGCCGTCGACACCGAGCAGTTGCGTGATGTCGGTTCCCGCATACGCACGGTGGTGATGCAGTGCGAGGAGGCCCGGACCGCGATCGTCCGCGCGGGTGCGCTCCTGGCCTCTGCGCCGGAGGCCGCCCCGCAGGTCGATATCGGTGCCCTGCATCGCAGCGGGGAAGGTGTGGAAGCGCTGCGGGTGGAGCTCGACGACGCACGCGCGGGCATCCTCCTGATGGCGGACGCGTTCGAGGTGGTGGAGCTTCGGGCGCAGGCGGAGGCGCTCACCCTCGCGGATGCCGCGGCCGCGAGGATGATCCAGGCGCGCATCGATCGGCTCATCGACGGCGACGCGCGCATCGGAGTGATGGCCGACTGGCTGGTGGCCGACTGGGCGGGGCGACGCCACGGAGGGATGCCCGAGCCGATGGGCATCTTCGGGATGCTGCCGTCACTGCTCTTGGCAGGAGCGTTCGCCGGCCTCACGACCACACTCGGGAAGGTGCCGTCGGGCGCCCGTCTCACGGGGGCGGCCGATCCCGTGCGCGTCACTCCGACTGCCACGTCGACCCCGGCAGGTGCGCCGAAGGGCGTGGCCGGCGCATTGAAGCGCCTGCCGTCGACAAGTGCGCAGGTGGCGGTCGAGAAGTACACGATGCCCGACGGCGCGACCCGCTACGTGACCTACGTCAAAGGCACCCAGAACTCGGTGCCGTGGGAGGGCGGCGAAGACGATCCGTGGGACATGAAGTCGAACCTGGAGCTCTATCAGGGGCAGCGGTCGGCGTCGTATCAGGCGACCGTCGACGCGCTGGCCGCCGCGGGCGCAGAGCCCGGAGACCGTGTGGACATCGTGGGGTATTCGCAGGGCGGGATGATCGCGGCGCACCTCGCGATGGAGAGCGACTACGACGTCGCGTTGCAGCTGACGGCGGGAAGCCCGCAGGAGTCGTCGCTCGACGACGGCCAGACTCTCATCCAGCTCTCACACTCCGATGACGTCGTCGCCAAGCTCGCCGCGGGGGGATCGGCCACGGGCACCGGTTCGCCCGACAGCTTCACCGCGACACGCGAGGTCGACCCGCAGGACGGCGTGTTCGACCTGTCGCTGCAGCCGCACGCGATCGAGGCCTACATCGAGACCGCGCAGATGGTGGATGCCTCGTCCGATCCGCGTGCCGAGGCGCTCGACGCGTACTGGCGGGAGCTCGGCGATGCCGTCGAGATCGAACGCACCGAGTTCCACGCCGAACGGGTGAAACAGTGACCGTGGCGGCTGGTGTATCCGAGGTGTACCGTGCGTGTATGGCTCGCACGAACATCGACATCGACGAAGAGCTCGTCCGGGAGGTCATGCGCAGGTACGACCTCTCCACGAAGAAGGAGGCGGTCGATCTCGCCCTCCGCAGGCTCGTCGGCGTGCCTCTCACGAAGGACTTCCTCCTCGGCCTGAAGGGCACGGGCTGGAGCGGAGACCTCGATGCGATCCGCGACGATCCGCCGTCGCCGTGGGGCGACGCGTGATCCTCGTCGACTCCTCCGCGTGGATCGCCTACCTTCGCGGGGTCGACGCACCGGTCGTCGAGCGACTCGACGGACTGATCGCCGCCGGCGCGGACATCGCGATCACCGAGCCGGTGATCATGGAGCTGCTCGCCGGAGCGCGGCGACCGCAGGAGCTCTCGAGGGTGGAGGCGCTCGCGAACGGGCTTCCGCTCGCACCACTGCACGCGGTCACCGACTTCCGAGACGCGGCAGAGCTCTACCGAGCCTCGGCGGCCAACGGCCACCCGATCCGCAGCATGATCGACTGCCTGATCGCCGCCGTCGCGATTCGCCGTGACATCCCGCTCCTGCATGGCGACCGCGACTTCGGGTTCCTCGCCGAGATCAGTCCGCTTCGCCTCGACGTTCCGGCGTAGTCGCCGTGCTCAGCCGCGCCGGGCTCAGTCGCGGCGGGCGGCCTTCTTCTGCGGGCGCAGGATGAAGCCGAAGATGCCGTTGATCACCGAGATGATGAGCGCGGCGAGCACGCCCCACCAGAAGTCACCGACCGTCAGGCCCCAGCCGAAGCCGCTCGTGATCCACGCGGTCAGCCACAGCAGGAACCCGTTGATCAGGAAGCCGATCAGGCCGAACGTGATGATGTAGAGCGGGAACGCGACGATCTTCACGACCGTGCCGATGATCGTGTTGACGATGGCGAAGATCGCGGCAACCGCCAGCAGCGTCAGGACGACCTGCAGGGTCTCGCCGGGCGGGAACGCCCTGATCGTGACCTGGAGGGCGGGGATCAGCGTGACGACCCAGATGGCGAAGGCGTTGACGACGACGCGGATGATGAAGCGCATAGTCCGACCAGTGTCGCACGGACGCCGGCGAGAGTCAGCCTGCGGTGTCGTTACCCACTGCTGTTTTCAGCGACGATGGTCGCGGAGTAGGGCGGCGATCTCATCGAGGCTGGCTTTGCTCTGTGCCGTCCGAAGGATCAAGTCGAAAGCAAGCTCCGTGTCCATATCGATGAGGACACCGTTCATCTCGAGGAACGTCAGGGTGAGAACCCAGGAGAAGCGCTTGTTCCCATCGAACAGCGGGTGATTCTGGCTCAGGGATGACAGCAGAGATGCGGCCTTGACCTCAAGATCCGGATAGGCCTCGACGCCGAACATAGAACTCGACGGCCTGGCTAGCGCCGAGGAGAGCAACCCGATGTCTCGGATGTGGAGGCCCAGTTCCTCGGTGACTCCCACGGCGTGCGGAAGCTCCACGTACCGCGTCACGCGTCTTCGAGCTTCTTGAGTAGATCGGCGTACCGGTCGGCCACGCCTCGGGCGATCGTCACCGCTTGTTCTGTCGTCACCTCTTCGCGGAGAAATCGATCTGCGGCCTCGATCAGGAGTGCATGCTTGGACGTGTGTCGTCGCGATGCCAGCTCACTCAGCTGTACATCGAGTTCTTCGGGAAGTCGCACTGTCATCGCCATACCAAAATGGTACCACCGCAGATGTCGCGTGAACAGGGCCATCCCGGGCCATCCCCGCCTCCGTCACCCTCGTAGACTCGATCCGTGACCGAGCCGATCCTGCCCCGCATCCGCCCCGCCATCGCCGCCCTCGCGCCGTATCGGCAGGGCAAGCAGGCCGGCCCCGACGCGTTCAAGCTCTCCAGCAACGAGAACCCGTTCGACCCGCTGCCGTCGGTGCTCGAAGCGCTGCAGCACACGACGCCGATCAACCGCTACCCCGACGCCACCGCCGGTCGTCTGCGCGAGCGCCTGGGTGCGCGCTACGGCGTCGGCCCCGAGCAGGTGCACGTCGCCTCCGGCAGCGTCTCGATCCTGCACCAGCTGATCCTCGCGACCGCGTCCGTCGGCGACGAGGTCATCTACGCCTGGCGCTCCTTCGAGGCGTACCCGAGCCTTCCGCTGGTCGCCGGTGCGACCGGGGTCCAGGTGCCGCTCACCGCCGACTCGCGCCACGACCTCGATGCGATGGCGGATGCTGTGACCGAGCGCACCCGCGCGATCATCCTGTGCACCCCGAACAACCCGACCGGGCCGATCATCACCTCGGCCGAGTTCGCGATCTTCGTCGAGCGCGTGCCGAGCGACATCCTGATCATCCTCGACGAGGCGTACGCCGAGTTCGTGACCGCGCCGGATGCCGTCGACGGTCTCGCCGAGCGCGTGTTCGACCAGCACCCGAATGTCGTGGTGCTGCGCACCTTCTCGAAGGCCTACGGTCTCGCCGGCCTCCGCATCGGGTACGCGATCGGCCACGAGAAGGTGCTGGACGCCGCACGCACCACCGGCATCCCGCTCTCGGTCACCTCCGCTGCTGAGAACGCCGCCATCGCGAGCCTCGATGCCGAGCCCGAACTCCTCGAGCGCGTCGCCATCATCGTCGAGCGGCGCACCCGTCTCGTGGAAGGTCTCCGCGCGCAGGGCTGGGACGTCCCCGACTCCCAGTCGAACTTCGTGTGGCTGCCGGCAGGTGAGCGCACCGACGAGGTGGCTGCCGCGTTCGTCGAGAACGACCTCGTCGTGCGTCCGTTCTCGGGCGACGGCATACGCATCTCGGTCGGCGAGGAGGCCTCCCTCGAGCGCGTGCTCGAGGTCGCCGCCTCGGTTCGCTGATCCGCGCTCGCCGCGGCTTTCCGCGGTTTTCTCCGGCTTCCGGGCAGTTACAAGGGCGTCCTAGGTATGCGTGACCGGGCATGCCGACGCGGGTAGCGTGAGAGCGTGACCACCCCCGAGACCCCCCTTGTGAGCGTTCTGGATGAGACCGGACGGTTCGCGCCGTCCGCCGCCGCCGAGCGATACCTTCCGCTGATCGAGGCCATCAGCGACGCGGAGCTCGAGCAGTTCTACCGCGACATGGTCGTCATCCGCGCGATCGACACCCAGGCGACGAACCTGCAGCGGCAGGGGCAGCTCGCCCTGTGGCCGCCGAGTCGCGGGCAGGAGGCGGCGCAGGTCGGCTCCGGTCGTGCGGCCCGTGCGCAGGACACGATCTTCCCCTCGTACCGCGAGCACGCCGTCACCCGCATCCGCGGCGTCGACCCGGTCGACATCATCAAGCTGATGCGCGGCGTCTCGCACGGCGGATGGGACCCGACCGACCCGAAGAACGGCAACACGCGGCTCTACACGCTCGTGCTCGGCTCGCAGGTGCTGCACGCCGCCGGCTACGGGATGGGCCTCGTCTTCGACGGCCGCACGGGCACCGGTGACCTCGACCGCGACGAAGCCGTCATCACCTACTACGGCGACGGGGCCTCCAGCCAGGGCGACGTGCACGAGGCGATGGTCTTCGCCGCGAGCTACCAGGCGCCGACCGTCTTCTTCCTGCAGAACAACCACTGGGCGATCTCGGTGCCGGTGTCGACGCAGTCGCGCGTGCCGCTCGTGCAGCGCAGCGCCGGCTACGGCATCCCGAGCGTCCGTGTCGACGGCAACGACGTGCTCGCCAGCTACGCCGTCTCCCGGGTGGCACTCGACGAGGCCCGCAGCGGCAAAGGCCCGCAGGCGATCGAGGCCGTCACCTACCGTCTCGGCGCGCACACCACGAGCGACGACCCCACGAAGTACCGCGGCAGCGACGAGGAGCAGTACTGGGCCGGTCGTGACCCGATCGTCCGGATGCGCGCGTTCCTCGAGAGCCGCGGAGCGTCCGCGCAGCTGTTCGCCGATGTCGAGGCCGAGGCGGCGGACGCCGCGGAAGACCTTCGCGCCCGCAGCGTCGAGCTCGGACCGCCCAGCGTCGACAAGATGTTCGACCACGTGTACAGCGAACCGCATCCGCTGATCGACCAGCAGAAGGCCTGGCACGCGCAGTACGAGGCGTCGTTCGAAGGAGAAACCCGATGACCCTCGAGACGATGCCGCTCAGCAAGGCGCTGAACGCGGGGATGCGCAAGGCGATGGAGAACGACCCGAAGGTCCTGCTCATGGGCGAGGACATCGGCAAGCTCGGCGGCGTCTTCCGCGTGACCGAGCACCTGCAGCGCGACTTCGGCGACCGTCGGGTGCTCGACACCCCGCTCGCCGAGTCCGGGATCGTCGGCACCGCGATCGGCATGGCGATGGTCGGCTACCGCCCGGTCATCGAGATCCAGTTCGACGGTTTCGTGTTCCCGGCGTTCGACCAGATCACCACGCAGCTCGCGAAGCTCACCAACCGGCACGAGGGCGCGCTCAGCATGCCGATCGTGATCCGCATCCCCTACGGCGGGCACATCGGCGCGGTCGAGCACCACCAGGAGAGCCCGGAGGCGTACTTCGCGCACACTCCCGGACTGCGCGTGGTGTCGCCGTCGACGCCCAACGACGCCTACTGGATGATCCAGGAAGCGATCGCCTCGAACGACCCCGTGATCTTCATGGAGCCGAAGAGCCGCTACTGGCAGAAGGGCGAGGTCGACCTCGACGCTTCCGCCGTTCCCCTGCACTCGTCGCGCGTCGTCCGCACGGGCAGCGACGTCACCCTCGTCGGACATGGCGCCATGGTCACCACGCTGTTGCAGGCCGCCGCGCTCGCCGAAGCCGAGGGCACGAGCTGCGAGGTCGTCGACGTGCGCTCGCTGTCGCCGGTCGACTACGCGCCCATCCTCGACTCGATCCGCAAGACCGGACGCATGGTCTACGCGCAGGAGGCGCAGGGCTTCGCCAGCATCGGCGGTGAGATCGCGGCGACCGTCATGGAGCGTGCGTTCTACGCACTCGAGGCCCCGGTGCTGCGCGTCTCCGGCTACGACACCCCGTTCCCGCCGGCGAAGCTCGAGGGCTCCTACCTCCCGGATGCGGACCGCATCCTCGAAGCCGTCGACCGTTCACTGGCCTACTGACCGCCCGCTCGGCCGAAAGGACTCGTCATGAGCACGCAGAACTTCAACCTCCCCGACGTCGGGGAGGGTCTGACCGAGGCGGAGATCGTCGCCTGGAAGGTCGCCCCCGGTGACACGGTCGCGATCAACGACGTCGTCTGCGAGATCGAGACGGCCAAGTCGCTCGTCGAGCTGCCGTCGCCGCACGCGGGCGTCGTCGGCGAGCTGCTCGTCGCCGAAGGAGCGACGGTCGAGGTCGGTTCACCGATCATCACCTTCGTGACGGATGCGCGCGACGACGCCGGCCCCGGCGTCGTCGCCACGGCCGAGGCCCCCGCGCCGGAGGAGGGCGGCGGCTCGGTGCTCGTCGGCTACGGCACGGGCGGCGGTGCGACCTCGCGCCGCAAACGCCCGGCCGAGCGCCCGGTGCGCTCCTCGGTGGGCGTGATCGCCAAGCCGCCGATCCGCAAGCTCGCGCGCGATCTCGGCGTCGACCTCACCGCGGTCGCCGCGACCGGAGCCGACGGCGAGGTCACTCGGGACGACGTCGTGAAGCACGCCTCGCAGGCCAGCGTCTTCCGCAACATCGAGACCCCGGAGTGGGGCGACGTCCGTGAAGAGACGGTGCCCGCGCCGCAGGCCGCTCCGGCCGGACTCGCCCGCGGCCTCTCGGCGACCCGTCCGTCGGCCGCCGGCGACGACCGCACCGAGTCCATCCCGGTCAAGGGTGTGCGCAAGGCCACCTCCTCGGCCATGGTGCAGAGCGCGTACTCGGCCCCGCACGTGACGGTGTGGAAAGAGGTCGACGCGAGCCGGACGATGGAGCTCGTGAAGCGGCTCAAGGCCTCACCCGACTATGCCGACATCAAGGTCTCGCCACTGCTCATCGTGGCCAGGGCCGTGATCTGGGCGGCTCGGCGCACGCCGATGGTGAACGCCGCCTGGATCGAGACGGATGCCGGCGCCGAGATCGCCGTGCGCCACTACGTGAACCTCGGCATCGCCGCCGCCACCCCGCGCGGCCTGCTCGTGCCGAACATCAAGGACGCGCAGGATCTGAGCATGAAGGACCTGGCGCGGGCGCTGAACCGCCTGACGCTCACGGCGCGCGAGGGCAAGACGCCGCCGGCCGATCAGCAGGGCGGCACGATCACGATCACCAACATCGGTGTGTTCGGGATGGATGCCGGCACCCCGATCATCAACCCCGGCGAGGCCGGCATCGTGGCGATGGGCACCATCAGCCAGAAGCCGTGGGTCGTCGACGGCGAGGTGCGCCCGCGCTGGGTGACCACGGTCGCCGGGTCGTTCGACCACCGCGTGATCGACGGCGACGGCATGAGCCGCTTCATCGCCGACGTGGCATCCGTGCTCGAGGAGCCCGCGCTGCTGGTCGAGTGAGCCTGCGGCGTCGAGCCCGGGAACGCGGCATCCCGCTCAACTTGATAATGGTTCTCATTAGCGTTTAGAGTGAGGGCATGAAGAAGCCCGTCGTCGCCCTCGCCCTCGCATCCGTCGCCGCACTCACGCTGGCCGGATGCTCCACCCCGGCAGCGGGAGAGGGCGACGGCGGCACCATCACGGTCGTCGCGAGCACCAACGTCTACGGCGACATCGCCGCGCAGATCGGCGGCGACCGCGTCGAGGTCGAGTCGCTCATCACCTCGGCCTCGCAGGACCCGCACTCCTACGAGGCGACCGCGCGCGACCGCCTCACGGTGCAGAAGGCCGACCTGGTGATCGAGAACGGCGGCGGCTACGACGCCTTCGTCGACACGCTGCTCGAGGACGCGAAGGACCCGCACGTCGTCACGGCGGTCGAGTTCTCGCACGACTTCCCCGGCAACGAAGGCCACGACGAGGCCGAGCACGACCACGCCGACGACGAGTCCCACGACCACGATCACGCCGAGGGCGAAGAGGGTCACGAGGGCCACAACCACATCGAGGGCTTCAACGAGCACGTCTGGTTCGACCCGCACACGATGATCCATGTCGTCGAGGCGATCTCCGACGAGCTGGCCGAGCTCGACCCCGACGGGGCGAAGGAGTTCGCGGCCAACGCCGACGAGATCGTCGCCGACCTGGAGGGCTTCGAGGCCGACCTCGAGACCATCAAGACGGATGCCGCCGGGGCGACGGTCTTCATGACCGAGCCGCTGCCCGGTTACCTCGCTGCCGCGGCCGGCCTCACCGACGTCACGCCCGAAGGGTTCGCCGAGTCGGTCGAGGAGGGCACCGATGTCGCGCCCGCCGTGCTGCTCGAGGCGCTCAAGGTCATCGACGGCGGCGAGGCCACGGCGCTGCTGACCAACGCGCAGACCGGTGGCGCGGAGACCGAGCGCGTCGAGGCGGCCGCGAAGGACGCCGGCATCCCCGTCGTCGCCTTCACGGAGCTGCTCGAGGACGGATCGTCGTACTCTGAGTGGATGAGTGACGCGATCAAGAGCCTCGCCGCCGCTGTCCAGCCGTGAGCGGCGGCGCTCCGGTCCTCGAGATCACCGACGCCGCGCTCCAGCGCGGGGATCGCGAACTCTGGTCAGGGCTCGACCTGACGGTGCAGCCCGGCGAGTTCATCGCGGTGCTCGGCCCGTCCGGGTCGGGCAAGACCACGCTGCTGCGCAGCATCCTCGGTCTGCAGCCGCTGTCTTCAGGGTCGATCCGCGTCGCGGGGGAGCCCGTGCACCGCGGCAACTCCCGCATCGGCTACATCCCGCAGCAGCGCAACCTCGCCCCCGACACCAGCATGCGAGCCCGTGACCTGGTGGGGCTCGGCGTCAGCGGAAGCCGGTTCGGGTTCCCGATCCCGCATCGCGGCGACCGCGCCAAGGTCGACCGTCTGCTCGAGTCCGTCGGGGCCTCGCACTTCGCCGATCGCCGTGTCGGCCTGCTCTCGGGAGGCGAGCAGCAGCGGCTGCGGGTCGGTCAGGCCCTCGCCGACGAGCCGGCGCTGCTGCTGTGTGACGAGCCGCTGTCGAACCTCGACCTGGCCAACCAGCTGGCCGTGACCGACATCATCGACCGCCAGCGCCGTGAGCGCGAGGCCGCGGTGCTGTTCGTCACGCACGACATCAACCCGATCCTCGGCCGCGTCGACCGCATCCTCTACATCGCGGGCGGCCGGTTCCTCCTGGGCACTCCCGACGAGGTGCTGCAGACCCGCGTGCTCAGCGACCTCTACGGCACCCCGGTGTTCGTGCTCCGCGCGGGCGACCGGCTGGTCGTCGTCGGTGTTCCGGATGCCGAGCCGCACCACGACCACGGCGACCACGAGCACGGAGGAGCGGCATGAGGCCCCTGGTCGACTGGAGCGACGTCTTCTCGTTCCAGGACTACGGCGAGCTCGTCGCCCTGCTGTCGAACTCGATCATCGCGGGTGCGGTCCTCGGCATCGTCGGCGGACTGATCGGCGTCTTCGTGATGCAACGCGACCTCGCGTTCGCGGTGCACGGTGTGAGCGAGTTGTCGTTCGCGGGTGCCGCCGCCGCCCTGCTGTTCGGCGGCAGTGTGGTGTTCGGGTCGTTGGCCGGCGCCCTGGTCGCGGCGATCCTGATCGGCATCCTCGGGGCCAAAGCCAGGGACCGCAACTCGATCGTCGGGGTGCTGATGCCGTTCGGCCTGGGCCTCGGCATCCTGTTCCTCTCCCTGTACGACGGCCGCAGCGCCAACCGGTTCAGCCTGCTGACCGGGCAGATCGTCTCGGTATCCAGCCCCGACCTCGGCTGGCTCATCGGCATCAGCATGGTCGTGCTCATCGGGCTGCTGGTGATGTGGAACCCGCTGCGCTTCGACTCGCTCGACCCGGAATCGGCCGCGGCGCGCGGTGTGCCGACCCGTGCCGTGAGCCTGATGTTCATGGTCCTGCTGGGCCTCATCGTCGCGGTGAGCGTGCACATCATCGGCGCGCTGCTGGTGATGGCGCTGCTGGTGACCCCCGCGGCCGCGGCGATGCGGGTCACGGCCGGCCCCATCGCGGTGCCACTGCTGTCCGCCCTGTTCGGATTCATCTCGGCCGTCGGCGGCATCCTGCTCGCCCTCGCCGGCACGCTGCCCGTGAGCCCGTACATCACGACCCTGTCGTTCACCATCTACGTCGTGTGCTGGATCGTGCAGCGCTCGCGCGCCAGGGTGAAGCGCGTCCGGGCCTGAGTCATGCACGGGCGCATCCACTCCCAGCCCTCGCCAACTCCTGCGGCCTAGACTCGTCTCATGGCTCAGCGGAACACCTGGCAGCGCGAACGCGTGCGCGAAGCACTCGCCGACGCGCGCGGTTTCGTGAGCGCGCAGAACCTGCACGCCTCACTGCGAGACGACAACACGGGCATCGGCCTCGCCACCGTGTACCGCGCGCTCGCCGGCCTCGCCGCCTCCGGTGACGCCGATTCGCTGCAGAGCCCCGAGGGTGAGGCGCTGTACCGCGCCTGCACGACGCAGGGGCACCACCACCACCTCATCTGCCGATCCTGCGGGCTGACCGTCGAGATCGAGGCCAAGGACGTCGAGCAGTGGGCGCACCGCACCGCGGCGCTGCACGGATTCACGGATGCCGCGCACGTGGTCGACATCTTCGGGCTGTGCACCCCGTGCACGAACAAGCGCGACGCCGAAAGGGCTGCGAACGCGTGAGCCCCTCGGCAGGTACGGCGACCCGTCACGGTCACACGCATCGCCCGGCGCCGTCCGCGCGCTCGGCCTGGATCGGAGTCGGTCTCGGCGTCGTCATCATCGCGGCGCTGTTCCTCATCGACGCCTTCCTGCCGACGCTCTTCCCCGCAGCTCTCCCGACCCGCGCGCAAGACGGCCTCACCCTCGCGCTGAGCGTGCTGATCGAGGCGCTGCCGTTCGTGATCCTCGGCGTGCTGCTGTCGATCGTGGTGCAGGTGTGGCTGCCGCCCGACGTCATCCACCGCTGGCTGCCCCGGCGCGCATGGGCCCGTCGTGCCGTGCTGTCGCTGCTCGGCATGCTGATCCCGGTGTGCGAGTGCGGCAACGTGCCCTTCGCGCGCGGGCTGATGATGCGCGGGCTCGCTCCGGCCGAGGCGATGACCTTCCTCATCGCGGCGCCGATCGTGAACCCGATCGTGATCCTCACCACGCACGCGGCATTCGGCTGGGACGGCGGCATCCTGGTCGCCCGCCTCGTCGGCGGCTACCTGATCGCGAACCTGATCGGCTGGATCTACAGCCGCCACCCCGACCCGGACGGCATGCTCACGCAGCGTTTCGTCGACACCTGTGACCGTGTGACGCACGAACCGGGCACGCCGGTGCGCCGCAGCCTGACGCAGTTCCTCGTCGAGCTGCGTGCCGTGATGCCCGCGCTGGTGATCGGCTCGGCGCTCGCCGGAGCCGTGCAGGTGCTCATCCCGCGCGAATGGCTGCTCGCCATCGGGTCGAACCCGGTGCTGTCGATCGTCGCGATGATGATCCTCGCGATGACCGTCGCCATCTGCTCGAACGTCGACGCCTTCTTCGCGCTGTCGTTCGCCTCGACGTTCTCGTCCGGTGCGATCGTCGCCTTCCTGCTGGTGGGCCCGCTCGTCGACGTCAAGATGCTCGCGCTCATGCGCACCACTTTCACCACCCGCACACTCGTCGGCATCGTGGGAATCGTCCTCGCCTCGGCCTTCGCCATCGGGATCGGGGTGAACGTCCTTGTCTGAGCAGACCGCCATCCGTGCCCGCGCGCTCGGCACCCGTTGGCTGGGTGTGGGGCTCGCCGCGGTGATCTCGGTCGTCACGCTCGGCCTCGGACTCACCGGGCGCCTCAACCTCTACATCAGCCCCGAGTCGGTGTGGTTCGCCTGCACCGCCGCGGTCGTGACGCTCGCCGGCGCGATCTGGTCGTGCACCCTCCCGCTCGGCGAGGAGGGCGACCACGGACACGATCACGGGCCTGCTCCGGAAGTCGCGGATGCCGCCGATGATGCGGATCACGGCTCGCCCACCGCCTCCCCTCGACGTTCGCTCGCGGGTGTCGGGGCCGTCGCGGGCGGTGTGATCGCCACGGGCGTCGTCGCGGCCGCCCTCGTGCTGCCGCCGGCCTCGCTGTCGGTCGAGCTGGCGATGTCGCGCGCGGGGGAGCAGAGCGCGCTGTTCGCGGGGTCGGACACGGTCGCGCTCGGCGTCGCCGACACATCGACCTTCGGGGTGGGCGACTGGGCGAGCGTCTTCGCCGCGTCCACGAACACCGCCGCCTATGACGGCGCACCGGTGACCCTGACGGGATTCGTGACGCCCGACTCCTCGGCTGACGACGGCGTGAACCTCACCCGACTGGTCATCACGCACTGCGTGATCGACGCGCAGACCGCCGCACTCCCGGTCGACGTCGATCCGGATGACTACGCGACCGGACAGTGGGTCGAGATCACCGGGACCGTGCGCGCGGATGCCGATGGAAAGCTCCGTGTCGAGCCGACCGATGTCGTCGCGATCGACGAGCCGGGGGATCCGTATGAGTACTGACGACGAGCGCCCCGAGGTGCCCGCCGTTCCGCAGACTCGTGCGGAGATGCGCGCGGCCAGAGAGGCAGCCGAGGCGGCCGAGGCCGAGCGGATCGAGCGCGCGCTCGCGACGCACCATGAGCCCGAACCGCGCGTCGAGGAGCCGCGCGCCGATGCGGACGAGACTTCTGCTCGCGATGCCGCTGCCCGTGAAGCTGCTGCTCGCGAAGCCGCCGCCCGGGATGCCGCTGCCCGCGAGGCCGCGGTGCGAGAGGCAGGCGATCGCGAGGTCGCGGAGCAGGAAGCCGCCGCCCGCAAGATGGCCGCCTTCGAGGCCGCTGCGCGGGAAGACGCCGAGGCGACGGCGCTTCCGTCTGTTCCTCTCCCCACGGAGCCCGTCGTCGTGGGTGCGGCCCCCTTCGTCGCGTCCCCTGACGCTCCCGATGCCGCCGACACCGAGGCCGAAGCCGAGGCCGATGCTGAGCCGCGCGATGAGGCGTTCGATCCGGCCGACTCCCGCGACCCGTCCGCCCGCGAGCCTGCCCGCACCCCTGCGACGTCACGCCGTTTCCTCCTCACGATCGGTGCGGTCCTCGGCGTTCTGGTGCTCGTCGGCACCGTGTTCGGCATCGTGAGCCTCCTGCAGGGGCCACGGATCAGCGAGGTGCAGGTCGACGCCGCGCAGGCGATCGAGTCCTCCGGGAGTCGGGTCATCCTCACGGCGAATCAGGCGCTCGCGGACATCGATCCCGAGCAGGTCACCGTCGAACCGGCCGTGCCGTTCACGGTCGATGCATCGGGTCGTGGCGTCGGTGTGCGCTTCACGGTCCCGCTCGACGATTCCACGAAGTACACGGTGCGTGTCGCCGATGTCACCGGTGCCGGCGGGGGTCCCTCGACGACCCTGACGACGAGTTTCGAGACCCCGGCATCCCACATCTTCATCCTGCGCCGCGATGTCGACGGCAAGGACAAGATCTTCCTCACCGACCTCAAGGGCGACGGGGTGGCGGTCTACGAGCACGACAAGATCAACGACTTCCGCGCGACCTCGAACCAACTCGTCGTCGCGGTCGAGGAGGACGACGGGTCCCGGTTGATCGTGATGGATCGCGACGGGGGGAACCAGCGCGAGCTGAAACTCCCGGGCGACGGCTACGTGGGTGCAGTCCAAGTCTCCGAGCGCGGCGGCCTCGTCGGCTACAGCTACTCCGACCGTGAGCTGAGCGACGACGAAGGACGAGCGAGCGTGCTGGTCACACAGTCGCTGAACGGCAAAGACGACCCTCAGGTCATCGAGGTCGCGGGCAAGGAGGCGAGCGTCTTCGTCTGGCAGTTCGTGCCCGACAGC
Source organism: Microbacterium sp. B19(2022) (assembly GCF_012030385.1). NCBI lineage: Bacteria > Bacillati > Actinomycetota > Actinomycetes > Micrococcales > Microbacteriaceae > Microbacterium > Microbacterium sp. B19(2022). The sequence goes on along the minus strand of NZ_JAAUVO010000001.1, from coordinate 323,648 downwards.
GCCGCCGTGCTCTTCATCGACTTCGACGGAGCGCTCTCGCTCGTCGACCGCTCGACCGATGCGGGGGTGCAGTCCCTCGGGCTTGCCGCGACCATCCAGGGCATCTCCCGCGGTACCTACACGGCGATCGTCGAGCGGCTCGACGCCACCGTGGTCGAGCTCAACCTCGCCGACGGATCCGAAGAGCCGCTCGCGGCATCCGATCCCGACTACGGCACGGCCTCCTCGATCACGCCGTACCCCGGTGGCACGCTGCGGCACGTGGTCTCGCGCGACGACGCGGGGCTGCCGATCGGGCAGGCAGTGATCCGCGTCGACGACGACGGCACGGCGACCCCGCTGGTCGAGGTCAGCTCGGCCGATTCGATCCTGCAGGCGTGCGCGTCGCCGAGCGGCCAGTACGCGGCGGTCGTCGTCGCCCCCGACCTGGCGAGCAATCCGTACGACGGGATGCTGCTCCCGCTGCCCGAGAACGTCGAGACGCACCTGATCGACATGGAGTCGGGCAAGGAGATGGTCGCCCTCACCGGCTTCGATGCCTCCTGGTGCCAGACGGCACCGCGGTTCTGACATGTCGACGCGCGATGCCCTGCGCCGTGCCGTTCGCGCCGATCTGGGCGGCTCCGCCGTCGACGTCGCGCCGCGACTGCTCGGCGCGGAACTGCGCACGTTCGTCGTCGGGCCCGACGACGCGGAGCTGCTCGAGGTGCGGCTCCGCATCACCGAGGTCGAGGCGTACCACGGTCGGGGCACCGGCGAGATTGCGGATCCCGGATCGCATGCGCGGATGGGGCCGACCGCTCGCAACGCCACGATGTGGGGCGAGCCCGGGCACCTGTACGTCTACCTGAGCCACGGCATCCACTCGTGCGTCAACGTCGTGTGCGGGCCGGAGGGGCAGGGCGACGGCGTGCTGCTGCGCGCGGGCGAGATCGTTGCCGGAGCGGATGCCGCCGCTCGGCGGCGGGGTGCCGCACTGCCTCTCGGTCGCATCGCCCTTCGCGACCTCGCCCGCGGGCCGGGACGCCTCGGTCAGGCCGTCGGGTTGCGGCATCCGCTGCACGACGGGATCGACGCCGTCACGGGGGAGGAGCGGCACGGGGCCCGCGCCGAGCTGTGGCTGGGCGATCAGCGGGACGACGTGGTGAGCGGCCCGCGCGTCGGTGTCGCAGGGGTCGCCGGCACGCACGCGTTCCCTTGGCGCTTCTGGATCGATGGTGATCCCACGGTGTCGCCGTTCCGCTGGGGACGGGGTGCCGCCGAAGCTGCGGCTCTCGTCGACCCTCCGCCCGTGCTAAACTGACTCTTTGTCTGCGCACACTCCTGTGCGCAGTTCGCGTGCTTCCCCTTCTGCGGCCGAGAGATCGGCGGGTCGTGGTTGCGTGCAGACAAGGGATCTTGGGTGAGGCCGTCCGGTCTCACGGTATAGAAGGAGTCACATCATGGCAGCAGTGTGCCAGGTGACCGGAGCTGTTCCCGGCTTCGGACACAATGTCTCGCACTCGCACCGCCGGACGAAGCGCCGCTTCGACCCGAACGTGCAGAAGAAGACGTACTTCGTTCCGTCGCTCGGTCGTAAGATCACGCTCAACGTGTCCGCCAAGGGCATCAAGGTGATCGACGTCCGCGGCATCGAGAACGTGGTCAAGGACCTCCAGGCGAAGGGTGTGAAGCTCTAATGGCCAAGAAGGCTCAGGACGTTCGTCCGATCATCAAGCTGCGTTCGACGGCAGGTACGGGTTACACGTACGTGACGAAGAAGAACCGCCGCAACACCCCCGACCGCCTCGTGCTCAAGAAGTACGACCCGGTCATCCGTCAGCACGTCGAATTCCGAGAGGAGCGTTGATCAATGGCTAAGAAGAGCAAGATCGCTCGCAACGAGCAGCGCAAGGTCATCGTCGAGCGTTACGCCGAGCGTCGCGCCGAGCTGAAGAAGACCCTGGTCGACCCGAACGCCACCGACGAGGCCCGCGAGGCCGCACGCGTCGGCCTGCAGAAGCTGCCGCGCAACGCGTCGCCGGCTCGCGTGCGTTCGCGCGACGTCATCGACGGCCGCCCCCGCGGTGTCCTCACGAAGTTCGGCATCTCGCGTGTCCGCTTCCGTGACATGGCACACCGTGGCGAGCTGCCGGGTGTCACCAAGTCGAGCTGGTAAGTCTCAGCTGACAGAAGGGGCGAGGATCTTCGGATCCTCGCCCCTTCTGCGTGCCCGGCGCTTCGTCCTGCGTTGTGGTGCCCTCGCGTTGTGGTGCCCCTCGCGTGTGGTGCCCTCGCGTTGTGAAGGACTTCTCGCGCTTTGAAGGACGCGAGGCGGCATCCACTCCTTCATTCCGCGTCTTCTCCTTCATTCGGTGCGCGTTGGCGAGGCGAGGCGGGGGGCGGGGTGCGCACGTGCCCTCACGCTCTGAAGGAGATATCCCGTCCTGAAGGCCTGCTGACGGCATCCACTCCTTCGCTCCGTGTTTTCTCCTTCAGATCGTGAGATCAGACGTGCCCGGCGGGAGAGCGGGCGCGTTCGTGGGGGCTTGATGCTCCGCAGGGAGCTGTCCTGCACAGCCACTGCTCGCTGAAGAACAGTGCCCGTCTACCGGGGTCGTGGCCGTGCCCGTGCCAGGCGGGCGGGCACGATCGTTCCATGGATGCCGTGAGCGAGTTGCGACGTCGTGGGGGAGTCGCGCGAGTGCGCACGCTTCGAGAAGCCGGGGTGAGCGAGTACGCGCTGCGGCGGTCGAAGGAGCAGGGGGAGATCGCGACCGTGCGCCAGGGGTGGGTGGCGCTGCCCGACGCCGATCCGCAGACCGTCGGAGCCGTGTCGTGCGGAGTCGTGCTGAGCTGCGTGACGGCGGCGGAGCGGTACGGGCTCTGGGTTCCGGAGAAGTCGCCGCTCCACGTCGCCGCTCGACCGAACGCTGCGCGCATTCGGGTGCCGTCGCGGGTCGTCGTGCACTGGTCGAAGCCTGTTGTCCCCCGTGCTCCGGATGCCGCGGTTGACGAGCTCGTGAACGCCCTCGCTGTGATCGCGCAGTGTCAGCCGTTCGAGACCGCCCTCGTGATCTGGGAGTCGGCGATGAACAAGCGGCTCGTAGACACCGCGCGGCTCCGAGGCCTCGAGCTTCCGCCGCCCGCCCGAACGCTTCTCGCGAGGGCGCGCCCCTTCGCGGACTCCGGGCTGGAGACCATCGTCATCCATCGGCTCCGGTGGATGGGGCTCCGGATGTTGCCGCAGGCGTGGGTCGTGGATCGCCGGGTCGATCTCCTCATCGGCGACCGGCTGGTGATCCAGCTCGACGGCGCGACCCATGCGGGGGAGCAGCGGACCAAGGACATCGCGCATGACGCGCAGCTCATGATCCGTGGCTACCGTGTGCTGCGTTTCAGTTATGAGCAGGTGATGGAGCGCTGGCCCGAGGTGCAGTCGGTGATCATGGAGGCCGTTGCGCAAGGAGCGCACCTTGCGTGACAGCGTGTTCCGCACAACGTGAAGGAGATCTCGTGGAACGAAGGAGCAGATGCGGCATCGACTCCTTCATTCCGCGAGATCTCCTTCATTCCTGGAGTCTGCCCGGCGCAGGCTCATGTCACGCGACGGCGGCGGTGGTGTGTGCGACGGCCCAGGCGAGGGCCTCGTCGGCGATCTCCTCCCAGCCCGCCTGGCTGACCAGGCGGTGGGTGCGCCCGGGGTACTCCTTGTACTCGACGACGGCGGGGCTGCCGGTCGAGCGGTACTTCTGCACGATCGCGCGACCGATGGCCGGCGGCACGACGTGGTCGATCTCGCCCGTGATGACATACAGCGGGGCCCGGTCGGTGCGCGCGTAGTCGACGTGGGTGACGCCGCCCTTCTCATTGAACGCGGATGCGACGCCCTCGAAGAAGACCCGGTTGTAGGAGTTCACGGCCGATTCCTCCCAGAGGCGGTCGGACTCGGCGCGGCTCAGGTCGTTGCCGAACGTGAAGTGGAAGTGGCGCTTCGACAGCGGCTTGGCGCCGTTGCGGCCGAAGGGGTTCGCGAGGATCGGGGTGCCGGTCCACAGTGTCGACAGCGGCAGGGTGGTGATGCCCGCGGTCTGTCCGGGGGCGACGCCCACGTACGCGGCGCCGACGCCGCGGTCGGCCAACATCTGCGTGATGACGCCGCCGAAGGAGTGGCCCATGACGATCGGCTTCACGGGCAGTGCACGGATGATGCGCTCGTAGTGGTCGACGATCTGCTTCAGGCCGATGCCCTTCAGCGCGGACGGATCGCGGCGGATGTCTTCGACCGAGCGGTCGTCGATGCCGGGCCAGCCCGGGACGATGACCTCGTGGCCCTGGGCGCGGAAGCGCTCGGCCCAGGTGTTCCAGCTGGTGGGGGTCATCCACAGGCCGTGGATCAGGACGATCGGGGTCTTGTCGGTGGTGTTCATGATCTTCTTCTCTCTGTTCGGCTCCCGCTGATCGGAAGTGCGTTAGGCTGATAGTAGACCGAACGTTCTATCTACCGCAACCTATTCCCAAAACCGGGAAATCGGATTCGGATGCCGGGGTTCGGATGACACGATGAGAGGAAGATCATGGACACCACGACGAAGCGCCCCAGCCCCGCCCGCGCCCGGCTGATCGATGCCGCCACCCGCCTCTTCTATGAACAGGGCATCCACGCGGTCGGCGTCGACCGCGTGATCGAGGAGGCCGGTGTCACTCGCGCGACCCTCTACAAGCAGTTCGGCGGCAAGGAGAACCTCGTGCTCGCCTACCTCGGTCACGAGGACGAGATGCTCCGCGCGATGTTCACGGAGGCGGGAGCGGCCGTCTCCGATCCCGACGCGCTGCTGGATGCGGTGGTCCAGGGCATCGCCGCCGACATCCGCGAGCACCACACGCGGGGCTGCCCCTTCATCAACGCGGCCGCGGAGTATCCGGATGCCGGCGGCGCCGTGCGGCAGCTCATCGACGAGCATCGGGAGTGGTTCCGCTCGACCCTGCAGCAGGTCGCCGAGGCCGCCGGTCTCGAGCGGCCGGAGGAGGTCGCCGCGTCGCTCGTGCTGCTGCGCGATGCCGCGCTCGTCGGCGGATATCTCGACGGCGAAGGCCGTGTCAGCCCGGCGTTCGAGCGCACGGCCAGGGCCGTGATCGACGCGCACCGGGCTCGCTGACGACCCCGGAATCTGTGACTGGAGTGGCCAAAGTGGTGCGACACGCCCAGTAATTGCCCAAAACCCGCGAAATGACGCGGAAATGTGGGTGGTGGTTGATACATTCGAGGCGGTCACTAGACCAGGAGCATCCGCTCCGATACCCACAACGATGCGACGGGATCTCGTCGCTGGAGGATGACATGGCTGACAAGTCCATCACCAAGACCGAGCTCGTCGCGAGCATCGCAAGCGCCACGGGCCAGAGCCAGGCCACCGTCTCCGGTGTCCTCGACTCCCTGTTCGCCACGGTCTCCGACGCTGTTGCCAAGGGCAGCAAGGTCTCCATCCCGGGCTGGATCTCCTTCGAGCAGGTCGACACCGCTGCTCGCACGGGCCGCAACCCGCAGACCGGCGCCGAGATCAAGATCCCGGCCGGCAAGCGCGTCAAGGTGACCGCTGGCTCCAAGCTCAAGGCTGCCGTCAAGTAATCTGACCGCACCTCATCGAAGGCCGCTCCCGTTCCGACGGGGGCGGCCTTCGTGCTTTCCCCCCTCCGGGCGCGCCTAGGCTGGAGGGGTGAGTTCCCGCAGCGAGTCGACGAGTCGGATCTCGGCGTATCGCATCGCCGGGATCGTCATCCTCCTCGTCGCTGCACTGGTCGCCCTGACGCTCGCGCTCCTCGTCGGCGGAGGTGCGAAGCCTCCGCTCCTGCAGGACCCCGGCCCGTTCGTGCTCTGGGGCACGCCGATCGCCAAGCTCGTGATGAACATGTCCGGCGCGGTGATGCTCGGCTCCCTGGTGCTGGCCCTGTTCGGGTTGCGCGCGGGGGATCGCTCGTTCGACGCCGCGCTGAACATCGCCTCGGTCGGCGCCGCCGTGTTCACGATCTCGGCGGGCCTCGCCGGGTTCCTCGCCTTCATGGCCGCCTTCAACCCGAAGCTCAGCATCGAGCGCGAGTTCGGTACGCAGCTGGGCCGCTTCCTGCTGGAGCTGCCGCTCGGCCAGTCCTGGCTCATCACCACGCTCTTCGGCGCGATCATCACGGTGCTCGCGTTCGCCTGGCGCTCGTGGACGCCCACGCTCATCACGGCGCTGCTGGCCGCGGCATCCTTCCTCCCGCTCGCGACGCAGGGCCATGCGGGCGATCTCGCCGGGCACAACATGGCCGTCAACTCGATCCTGCTGCACACGATCGGCGCGGCCGTCTGGCTCGGCGGACTCCTGTTGCTGATCCTGCTGCGCGGACGAGCCGACGTCGACACCGCGCAGCTCGTCGGACGCTACTCGTCGCTCGCGATCGCCGCCTTCGCCGTGGTCGCCGTCTCGGGGGTCACGCGATCGATCGTCGCGGTCGGTGACTGGACCGCGCTGTGGACCACGCCCTACGGCTGGATCGTGCTCGCCAAAGTCGCGCTGCTGGGCGGAATGGGCCTGCTCGGCGCCTGGTACCGCGCCCGCCTCATCCCGAAGCTCGCCGGAGCCCGCGCCGCCGGCTGGTTCTGGCTGCTCGTGCTGTGCGAGGTCGCGCTGATGGGCCTCGCCTCCGGCGCCGCGGCCGCGCTGGCCCGTACGCCCCCTCCCACGGGAGAGACCGCCGCCTTCCTGCAGACGCCCGCCCAGATCCTGACCGGGGCGACACTGCCGCCCGAGCTCACCCTCGAGCGTTGGTTCACGGCGTGGGACATCGACGTGCTCTGGCTCATCGCGGCGGGCCTCGGACTGTTCTTCTACCTGGCGGGTGTGTGGCGCCTGCACCGGCGCGGCGACCGCTGGCCGATCCATCGCACGGTCTTCTGGGTGCTGGGGATGCTGCTGCTCGTCTGGGTCACCGGCGGTCCGATCAACGCGTACCAGGAGTACCTGTTCAGCATCCACATGATGGGCCACATGATGCTGTCGATGGCGATCCCGCTGTTGCTCGTCTCCGGGGCCCCGATCACCCTCGCGCTGCGCGCCATCCACAAGCGCGACGACGGCACCCGCGGTGGCCGCGAGTGGATCATGTGGGCCGTGCACTCGCCGTTCGCCCGCGTGGTCACGCATCCGTTCGTCGCGGCGGCCATCTTCATCCTGTCGCTGTGGGCCTTCTACTTCACCGACCTCGTGCGCTGGTCGATGTTCGAGCACCTCGGTCATGAGTGGATGGTCATCCACTTCCTGATCTCGGGCTACCTGTTCGTCATGAGCCTCATCGGCGCGGACCCGGTCCCCTACCGTCTGCCGTATCCCGGACGCCTGATCACGCTGATCGCCGTCATGGCGATGCACGCCTTCTTCGGCATCGCGATCATGATGCAGGAGGGGCTGATGGTCGCCGACTGGTTCGGGGCGATGGGTCGCGACTGGGGTGTCGACCCGATGCAGGACCAGTACGTCGGCGGCGGCATCGCGTGGTCGATCGGGGAGATCCCGACGCTCATCCTCGCGATCACGGTCGCCATCCAGTGGAGCCGCAGCGACACGAAGCTGCAGCGTCGGGCAGACCGGCACGCGGATCGCACGGGAGACGCGGAGCTCGAGGAGTACAACGCCAAGCTCGCGGCGCTCGCCGAACGCGATCAGCGCCGCGAAGAAGGCCGCTGAGACCCGTCGCGGGGTGCGCAGTCGTCCGGGACCTCAGTCGACCGGGACGTCACCCGGGGCGCCGACCCTGATCGACGCCGAGCCGTTCGGCAGGATCACGATCGTGCCGTTGAGCTGGAACGGCACGTCTTCGGAGAGCGGTGCGATCGACCCGTCGAACAGCGACTGGATCTCGACGTCGACGTGCGCCACGGCCTCGGTGGTCGGGATCTGCCACTGGCCCTCGTCGGGGATGACCGTGACCTGAGGCTGGCTCGCGATGGACCACTTCGGCGGGGCGGTGATCCGGTTCGTGACCCGCAGGCCGAACGGGCAGGCGGTCGGCTGCAGCACCTCCTGCGTCGTGCACTCCGTGAGGAACTGCTCGACCTGCTGCTGCACGACCTTGACGAACTCCTCGGTCGGCTCGGTCTGCACGTCGAGCGGCGTGACGGCCAGGGGCGTGTCTGACAGCACGCCGTGCCCGGATGCGGTCGCGATGGGAGTGTCGACCGTGATCGAGTACAGCCCGGGTGTGAAGACCAGCAGCGGCAGGGGATCGAGTGCGCCCGCCTCGGGCCCGAGGGCCGACACCTGTCGACGGTCGACCTCGAAGCCGTTCACCGCGAACTGGTCGGCGCCGCGAACGGTGAGGTCGATCACGGCGAGGGGGCTGGTGGTGAAGCGCCAGTTCGGGGTCACGCCCGCCCAGCCGTCCTGCTCGATGAGGAACGTGCTCGTGCCGGAGTGGCCGCTCGCCTGGTAGCTCACGGTGACCGCGGTACCGCCGTCTGCGGGCTTCTCCGACTCGACCTTCACATCGGTCAGCGGTGCGAGTGCCGAGCGCCGGAGCATCGCCTCCGAGGCTGCCGGGTCGATGCCCGCCTTCTCGAGGGTCTCGCGGTCGATCGCGACGCCGGGAATGCGGAGAGCATCGGCGGCGCGGCCCGCGGAGAGCAGGTCGAGATAGCGGGTCACGAAGGCGGAAGGGCCGTAGAACTGCTGGTACAGAGTCGCGCCGCCGGCACCGAGTGCGGCGACCAGCATGAGCCCGACGACGGCCAGCATCGCCAGATCGACGCCCAGGCGCGATCGCCGGGGCGCGCGCGTGCCGGCCCGTCCCATGGCGTCAGTCTAGGAGGGCGTCCTGGGGGGACGCCGAGCGTCGGCAGCCGCAGGCGGATGCCGGGACGTAGCATGGGTGGCGCCCCGTTTCCGTCTGCTTCCCCTGTGAGTGCCGTGTCCCTTCCCGCCCTGTCCGAGGAGCAGCAAGAGCTGTTCCGGCTCATCGAGGACACCGGCGAGCACGTCTTCATCACCGGGCGTGCCGGCACCGGCAAGTCGACGCTGTTGCAGCACTTCGCCTGGCACACGAAGAAGCAGATCGCGATCTGTGCACCCACCGGTGTCGCGGCGCTCAACGTCGAGGGCCAGACCATCCATTCGCTCTTCCGGCTGCCCATCGGCCTGATCGGCGACGCCGACATCGACCAGAACGATGCGACGCGACGCATCCTCAACGCCATCGAGACACTCGTGATCGACGAGATCTCGATGGTCAACGCCGACCTGATGGATGCGATCGACCGCTCCCTGCGCCAGGCCAGAGGGCGCAGGGGTGAACCGTTCGGTGGCGTGCAGGTCGTCATGTTCGGCGACCCGTACCAGTTGGCGCCGGTTCCCCCGCGGGGTGACGAGGCCCGCTACGTACAGGACCACTACCGCTCGTTCTGGTTCTTCGACGCCAAGGTGTGGGCCGGCGGGTCCGGGATCTCCGATCAGGGAGGCCTGTTCGAGGTCGACACCCGTGCCGAGCTGCACGTGCGGGAGCTGGTGCAGATCCACCGCCAGTCCGACGACGGGTTCAAGGCGATGCTGAACGCCGTGCGCTACGGGCGGGTGACCGCCGAGATCGCCGGGGTGCTGAACACGCAGGGCGCGCGCACGCCGCCGGATCCGGAGCCGGGCGAGGTGCCGATGATCACCCTCGCCACGCGCAACGACATCGTGAACAGCATCAACAGCAGGCATCTTGCTGCACTGCCCGGCAAGGAGCAGACCGCGCGCGCCGAGGTCAGCGGCGACTTCGGGCGCGGCGAGGCGTCGCTGCCGGCCGAGTCCGAGCTCAAGCTCAAGGTCGGCGCGCAGGTGATGTTCCTGCGCAACGACACGGCGATGTCCGGAGAGCCGCCCCGCTGGGTGAACGGCACCATCGGAACGGTGGTCCGCATCATCGGCAGCGCGGTGCGCGTCGACATCGACGGCGAGGAGGTCGACGTCGAACCCGCCGTGTGGGAACGGTTCCGCTACGCGTACGACCAGAACACCAAGAAGCTGTCGCGCGACGTGGTGGCCGAGTTCACCCAGTTCCCGCTGCGGCTCGCCTGGGCGGTCACGATCCACAAGTCGCAGGGCAAGACCTACGAACGCGCGATCATCGACCTCGGCTCCGGCGCCTTCGCGCCGGGGCAGACGTATGTCGCGCTGAGCCGGCTGACCTCGCTCGAGGGGCTCTACCTGTCGCGCCCGCTGCGACCCCGCGACATCCGGGTGGACGAGGACGTGCGCCGGTTCATGCGCGACGCCTGGCTGGCGGCGTCGACACCGGAGCTGCCGAAGAGCTGACGCCTCAGGCCGCGGCGCGCGCCCGGTCGAGGTCTTCGAAGAGCTCGGTGTTGAAGCGGTAGGCGAGGAGCACCTCGTCGATCACGCGCTCGCGCTCGGCGTCGTCCCACGGCGCCGCGTCGAGCTGCTCGCGGTACACGTCCTTGAAGGCCGACGGGTCGGCGATGTCGTCGAACAGGTAGAAGCCGATGCCGTTGGTCTCGAAGCCGAAACGACGGGCCATCACGCGGCCGATGAAGATCCCACCGGAGAGGTCGCCGAGGTAGCGCGTGTAGTGATGCGCCACGAAGCCGCCGGCCCAGGTCGCCCCGACCTGACGGATGCGGTCGACATAGCGCTGCGTGGTCGGCAGCGGCACGATCTGCTCGCGCCAGTCGGCGCCGAGGAGGAACTCCAGGTCGGCCTCGAGCGCGGGAAGGCGGGTGAGCTTGTCGCTGAGGAAGACCGAGGCGATCGGGTCCTGGCGCATGCGGTCGCCGGCGCTCTCGAGTGCCTCGTAGATGAAGTAGTGCTGAGCGACGAGCGAGATGTAGTCCTCGCGGGAGCCCTCACCCTTCAGGAGGTCGGACATGAAGCCGGCGGTCTCGCTGCGGGAGTGCGATCCGGACGAGCGCTCGCGCAGGGCGGCGGAGAAGGAGAGGATCTCGGGCATGACCTTAGTGTAAGGGGAGCCTTACCTCAGAGGAAAGCCCGGAGTCACCGGAAGTCGTCCGGCGCCACGTCGCCGCGACGATCAGGCGTGCGGACGCGGCTCGACCCCGAGACGGGCGCAGGCCTCGTCATAGAGCGCCACGACCTCGCGACGCACCGACGGGCGGTCGGCGATGGGTCCTCCGGGCCACGGCACGCGCAGCTCGGAGGCGGCGCCGCCGGCGGTGATCGCCCACACCCCGCCATCGCCGTCGAAGCCGGTCATGACGGAGTCGCTGATCTCGGCGTCGGTCTCGGCGAAGGCGCGGGCGATGAGCAGATTGTCGTCGGTGTGGTCGCCGTTCATGTGGCGGAGAACGGCGGCGATCACGTCGGCATCGAAGAGGTGGGACACGATTCTCACCTTACGCGCGCGCAGGGATCGCCCGGCGCGGGGCCGACTTTCAGGATCCGCGTTCTAGACTCGGGAGACACATCCTCGGGGGTTCTACATGCAGCTTCTCTCGTCGCGCCGTTGGCGCGCCGCAGCGGCCAGTGCGGCCGTGCTCGCTCTCGTCCTCACCGGATGCTCCTCCGAAGGCTCCTTCACCTACACGCCACCGGCTCAGGTGGACGGCGCTCTGCCCGACGCGACGGTCGAGGCCATGCAGGCGGCCGTCGACAACGCGCTCACCGCATCCGGCGCCTCCGGGGCGATCGTGGGCGTCTGGGTCCCGTGGAGCGGCAGCTGGGTCACCGCATCGGGCACGCAGGACCGCGACGGCGGCGAGCTGTCCACCGATATGACCTTCCGCGTCGCCGACGTGACCCGCCTCATGACGTGCGACGTGCTCTACGCCCTCGCCGACGAGGGGACCGTCAAGCTCGACGCCAAGGTGCCCAAGTACGTCTCGGGCGTCGCCGACATGAAGGACGTCACCCTCCTCGACCTGTGCAACGGCACGAGCGGTGCCGGATCGTCCGAGCCGACGATCAAGGGCGCGCTACTGAACACCCCGGAGCGCATCTGGGCTCCGCTGGAGCTCGCCGGCTACGGGCTGGGCCGCGAGCGGGTGGCACCGGCGACGACCTTCCGCGATTCCGACGCGGGATACCTCCTCCTCGGCCTCGCTCTCGAGCGGGCCACGGGCATGTCGGCATCCGAACTGATCGCGGAGTACGTCACGGAGCCGCTCGAACTCGCCGCCACCTCGCTCCCCGGCTCGACGCCGGCTGCGCCGGGAGACACCCCGTTGAACGGGCACTACATGTCGGCTGTCGAAGGCGGCTTCAACTGCGCCGCCCCGGTCGACATCACCACGCTCTCGGCCAGCTCCGGTTACACCGACTCCGGCGTGGTCTCCAACATCACCGATCTCGGTCGCTACGTCCAGGCCGAGGCGAAGCAGGTGCTGCGCACGAAGGACAAACCGGCTCGCTTCGGCAGCCCGCTCCCGGCCGGCGCACACGACCCGTCCTGGTTCCAGACCGCCGGTGGGGCGTTCCTCGTGGGCTCGATGGTCGGTCAGCACGGCTCGGTCCCGGGCTACGCCACGGCCGCATACTCCGATCCGGCGACCGGGTTCACCGTCGCCGTGGTGCTGAACGACTCGACGGCAGGCGTGGCGATCGCGCAGCAGCTGTCGTGGGAGCTCGCGGCGATCGCGTCGAAGGCCCCCGCGGCGTCCGGCCAGACGGCGCCGGAGTTCGGGCTCCCCTTCACGGCGGAGCAGTACCACGAGGCGATCTCGAAGTCCGCGCTCGCCTGCGTGCCGCCGCCTGCGGAGTGACCACCGGCCCGACCTCGGTGCGGAAGGGAAGGGCGACGATGGCGATCATCGACAACGCGATCTACGTGGACGGTGTGCGCACCGAGAATCCGCAGAGCCTGAGCGAGACGTTCGAGCGCATGCGGGAACGCGGCGGGATGAGCTGGATCGGGCTGTACCGGCCCAGTGAGGAAGAGATCCGCGAGGTCGCCGACGAGTTCGGCATCCACGCCCTCGTCGTCGAGGATGCTCTCTCGGGGCACCAGCGCGCCAAGCTGGAGCGCTACGGCGATGTGCTGTTCATGGTGCTGCGCCCGGCCCGCTACCTCGACGAGGCCGAGGAGGTCGAGTTCGGCGAAGTACACGTGCTGGTCGGCCCCGATTTCGTCGTGACGATCAGGCACGCAGAATCGCCCGACCTCGGACGCGTGCGGCACCGGCTGGAGGGCGACCCCGCGCTGCTCGCCCTCGGTCCCGAAGCCGTGCTGTACGCCATCCTCGACGAGGTCGTCGACGAGTACGCGCCGGTCCTCGCGGGACTCGAGAACGACATCGACGAGATCGAGAGCCAGCTCTTCGAGGAAGACGTGGATGCCACGCAGCGCATCTACGAGCTCGGCAGGGAGGTCATCGATTTCCAGCGCGCGACGCAGCCGCTCTCCGGAATGCTCGAGGCGCTGCTGCGCGGCTCGGACAAGTATCTGGTGGGGGAGGAACTGCGGAGCTACCTGCGCGACGTGCTCGATCACACACTCCGAGTGAGCGACCGAGCGACGACCTTCCGGACCGTCCTCGACAACGCCCTCACCGTCGAGTCGACGATCGTGGCCCGCCGGCAGAACGAGGAGATGCGGCGGATGACGGAGCTCAGCATCCGCCAGAACGACGAGGTCAAGAAGATCTCCGGATGGGCGGCGATCCTGTTCGCCCCGACACTCGTCGGCACGATCTACGGCATGAACTTCGATCACATGCCGGAGCTGCACTGGCTGCTGGGCTATCCGATGGCAGTCGGCATGATGGTCGCGCTGGGATTCGGCCTGTACGCGGCGTTCAAGCGCAAGGGCTGGCTCTGACGCTGGCCGGAACCATGCGGTCGTTGGCCGGATGGGACCTTGCCCGGCGCCTCGGCGGCGATCACGATGAGCCCATGACGACTTCTCCCGACACCGCTCTGCTGGTCATCGATGCACAGGAGTCGTTCCGCCAGCGCGCCGACGACTGGGCGGCGACCGCGAACCCGGCGGTGCTCGACAACATCGCGCTCCTCGTCGCGCATGCCCGCGAGATCGGCGACCCGGTCGTGTGGATCACCCACTCCGAACCGGGCACCGGAGGCGTGTTCGATCCCGCCAACGGATTCGTGCGGGTGATCGAGGAACTCGAGCCTCGGGAGTCCGAGGACGCGCTCACCAAGACCACCGTCAACGCGTTCGGCTCGACCGACCTCGAGGAGCGACTGCGGCGTGCAGGCATCCGTCGCGTCGTCGTCTGCGGCATCCGCACGGAGCAGTGCTGCGAGACGACCACCCGTATCGCCGCCGACCTGGGCTTCGAGGTCGAGTTCGTGACGGATGCGACGACCACCTCCGCCATCCCGGCTCACGGTGCGCTCGCCGCCGTGTCGGGGGAGGACCTCATGCGCCGCACCGAGAGCATCCTCTCGGCACGCGGGTTCGCGACCGTCACGAGCACACAGGAGCGGGTCGGCGCGACCGCGGGCGTCTGAACCGCGGATCAGTCCTCGTCGGCCTCGACCCCCGGACCAGGGCCCGGACGCACCGGAGCGTCGGGGGCGATGTCGATCCGGGTGTTGCCGTCGTGCTCGCTGACCTCGATGCGCGGGGCGGCATCGGCCTCGGTCGCATCCGGCGCGGCGGTGAGCTGATCGTGGCGCTTCTCGGCGCTCGTCATCTCGTCGGCGTTGTTCTCAGGCGTGCTCATGATTCTCCTTCGGGTCGGTTGCGTTGTCAGGTTTCGGGCCGGTCCCGAGCGGTGCGCCACCGGTGCGCTTCCGGTCCCAGCGGGTGAGCAGGTACAGGACGCCGCCGACGGCGAGCAGGATCGCACCGAAGAGCCAGACGACGGGGCGCTGCTGGGTGAGCAGCAGGATGCAGGAGGCGATGCCGAGCACGGGGACGAACGTCCAGACCCGGAAGTGATCGTTCTCGACGTGATCGCGCCGGAGGACCAGCACCGAGATGTTCACGCTGAGGAAGACGACCAGGAGCAGCAGGACCACGGTCTCGGCGAGCGTGGCCAGATCGCCGACGAGGGTCAGCCCCATCGCGACGAGGGTGGTGGTGAGGATCGCGACCCACGGCGTCTTCCGCTTCGGGAGCACGCGGCCGAGGACCGGGGGCAACAGGCCCTGTTCGGCCATGCCGTAGGTGAGGCGGCTGACCATGATCATGGTCAGCAGGGCGCCGTTCGCGACGGCGACGAGGGCGATGAGGCTGAACAGCCAGGAGGGGATGCTGATGCCGGTGGCCTCGACCACCGCGAGCAGCGGGCCGCTGGACTCCTGCAGCTCGGCGGGCGGAAGGGCGATCGAGCTCGCGAGGCCGACGAGGACGTAGACCGCGCCGGCGGTGATGAGTGCTCCGAACAGCGCACGCGGGTAGGTGCGCCGCGGGTTCTTCACTTCTTCGATCATGTTGGCCGAGGTCTCGAAGCCGACGAACGAGTAGTACGCGATGACTGCTCCGGAGAGCACCGCCATGGCAACGCTCGTTCCCTCTGGCGCCTGCCCGATGCGGGAGACGTCGCCACCCCCACCGCCGAGGAAGATCGCGACCACGGCGATCACGATGACGAGTCCGCTGAGCTCGATCGCGGTCATCACGAGATTGGCGCCCAGGGACTCGCGGATGCCGCGGGCGTTCAGCAGGCCGACCAGGGCGAGGAAGGCGATGGCGACCGGGATAGTCGGCAGGTCGAGGAAGGTGCCCAGGTAGTCGCCCGCGAACGCGATGGCGAGACCCGCCGCGCTGGTCACGCCCGCCGCGAGCATGCTGAAGCCGACCAGGAACGAGACCAGTGGGCTGTGGAACGCGCGCTCGGCGAAGACCGCGGCCCCGCCGGCACGAGGGTACTTGGTGACCAACTCGGCGTAGGAGCCGGCGGTGAGCATGGCGAGCAGCAGCGCCAGGAGCAGCGGCGCCCACAGCATGCCGCCCACCTTCTCGGAGAGCACGCCCATCAGCGCATAGATGCCCGCGCCGAGCACGTCTCCGAGGATGAAGGCGAACAGCAGGGGGCCGGTGATCGCTCGTCGCAGCCGCGTCGGAGTCTCGGCGCCGGAGGCAGTCTCGGTGGTCATCCTCGCACGCTACGGGGGAGGGGAGTCGCGGACCACGGGGTTGACATCACCGCTCTGGTTCCGGCATCCGAGCGGGGTGGATGTCGCGGCGATCGTCGCTCGGGAGCGAGTTCAGGGAATTCACAGCAATACCGCGCGGCATCCCGATATTCCGGCGCGCGCAGCGATAGCGTCGGTGCCGCACGAGGGGTGCGTCGGACAGGGTGCGCGGGCAAACGGATGACTTCCCCTCTTCTGAATTCCCAAAGCAAAGGGCTCTCTCATGACCGGTACGGCACGCAAGGCGCTCGCAGAAGCGGTCGCCACCTTCCTCTTCGTTCTCGCGATCATCGCGGCGGTGAACAGCGACAGCCCGCTGACGCCCCTCGCGATCGGTTTCACCCTGATGGTGCTCGTGTTCTCCACGGGTCACATCTCGGGTGCCCACCTGAACCCGGCCGTCTCGGTCGGCGTGTTCCTGCGCGGCGGTCTCAGCGTCGCCGACTTCATCGCCTACCTCATCGCGCAGTTCGTCGGTGGTGCGGTGGCCGCACTCGTCAGCATGTCGGTCTGGCCGGCCGGTGAAGAGGCCATGGTCATCGAGGTCGGCCCGGCGTTCCTCGTCGAGGCGCTGTTCACGCTGATCCTCGTGTGGGTCGTGCTCAACACGGCCACGTCGAAGGACACCGCCGGCAACTCGTTCTACGGCCTCGCGATCGGTGCGACCGTCTTCGTCGGTGCGGCCACGGTCGGCTCGATCTCGGGTGGCGGTTTCAACCCGGCCGTCGCGCTCGGCCTCTCGGTCAGCGGTCACTTCGCGTGGAGCTCGCTGTGGCTCTACATCGTCGCCCCGGTCGTGGGCGCCGTGATCGCCGCGATCCTGTTCCGCGTGCTCAACACGGACGACGCCAAGAAGATCGCCGCAGCGGAGTAACGCGCGCTGCACGGCCGAAGCGCCGCATCCTCTTCGGGGGTGCGGCGCTTCTGCGTGTGCGGGACCTGTGGGAGCCTGGGACCGATGGACACCACCCCGGCGCCGCGGCGCACACTCCTGGTCGGATTCGGCAAGCTCGGCGCGCGCCTCGCGCCCCGGCTTCTCGCCGATGGCGGTGAGGTCTTCGCGTTGCGGCGGAGCGACGGGGAGCTGCCCGTCGGCGTGGTCGGCATCCGCGCTGATCTCTCCCAGCCGCTCACGACGCCGCTGCCTGCCGTCGACGCGATCGTGATCACGTTGCCGCCGGGTGCCGACGAGGGCGCCTACCGCGCGGCGCTCGGCCACCTTCGGGATGCCCTGCCCGCGATGCCCGCCCGCACCGTGTTCGTGTCGTCCACCGGCGTCTTCGAGGGGAGCATCTTCGAAGGCGCCGAGGCCGACCGCCCTCTCACCGAGCAGGATGAGCCCGCGGCGGAGACCGAGCGCTCGCGGGGGCTCCGTGACGGCGAGCGGGCGGCGGCCGAACTGTTCGACGCCGTGGTCGTGCGCCCGGCGGGGATCTACGGTCCCGGTCGCGAGTTCCTGCTGCGCAGGGTCCGCGAGGGCGCGGCGGTCGACCACTCCCGGCTCACGAACCGCATCCACGAGACCGACCTCGTGCGCACGCTCGACCTGCTCCTGCGCACCGACGATGCGCCGCGGCTGGTGCACGCGGTCGACGAGCGACCGGCACCTCTGAGCGACGTCGTCCGCTTCATCGCCGGGGAGCTGGACGTCGCTGTCCCACCGGACGCGGCATCCGACGGCCCGCGCGGGTTCGTGTACGACGGGTCGCTGCTCCACTCGCTGCTCGGGCGTCTCGACTACCCCACCTACGAAGAGGGGTACGCCGAGATGATCGCCGGATCCGCCTCGCACCCGCTGCCCGGCCCGTAGCCTGGACGCATGACGAGCACCAGCACGAGCGCCCGCACCGCCCTCGAGGTCGCCGACTGGCGCCGCCGGGTCTTCGCCCTGTACGACGCCGTGCGTCTCGCCGACTCTCCCGAAGACGCCCATGAGCTGTGGCGGATGGAGCGCGACGAGCTGATGCTCCATCACCCCGCGACGCCGCTGCTGCCCGAGGACCGGCCGCTGTTCGAGGGGCTGCCCCTCGCCTCGTACGACCCCGACTGGCGCTTCGAGCTGCCGATCCTGCCCGCCGACCCCGGCGGCTTCGACTTCGCGACCGGGACCGACGGCGTCGTGCCGTTCGAGCGCATCGGCCGGGTCGAGATCCCCGATGCCGGATCGCTCGACGTCTGGCGACTCACCACCTACGGCGGCGGTCTGTTCATCCCGGTGCGCGACGCGCTCGCCGGGCGCGAGGGCGGAACGTACGGCGGCGGCCGCTATCTGATCGACACGATCAAAGGCGCCGACCTGGGATCGGATGCCGCGCGCGGCACGATCGTGCTCGACTTCAACTTCGCCTACAACCCGTCCTGCGCATACGACCCGGCCTGGGCATGCCCGCTCGCGCAGCCGGGCAACGTGCTCGCCGAGCCCGTCCCCGTCGGGGAGATGTACTGAGAGCTCTCAGTCGACGATCTCGATCGCCGTCGAAGTCTCCTCGTCGTCACAGGCGCCTCCGACCCACAGCCGGATCCGTCCCGGTTCCACCCTCCGGATTCCGTCGACGCCCGTGAACGCGAGGCGCTCGGTCGGCACCGTGAACTCCACGCGCTGCTCCGTGCCCGGTTCCAGCGTCACCCGCTGGAAGCCGATCAGCTGCGCGACCGGACGGGCCACGCTCGCGACCTCGTCGTGCGCATACAGCTGCACGACGTCGGTGCCCGCGCGGGAGCCGGAGTTGCGGACGAGCACAGACGCCCGGAACTCCGCGCCCGCGCCGACCGTCGCATCCGCCGTCAGCTGCTCGTGCGCGAAGGTCGTGTAGCCGAGTCCGAACCCGAACGGCCGCGCCGGCGACGGATCGACGCTCGACACATCCGTGCGTCCGCCGAGCGCGGGACGCAGGTACGAATACGGCTGCACGCCCGCCGACCGCGGCAGCGACACCGGGAGCCGTCCCGACGGGGCGACGGCCCCGCTCAACACGGCCGCG
This sequence comes from Microbacterium sp. B19(2022), assembly GCF_012030385.1. Classification (NCBI taxonomy): domain Bacteria; kingdom Bacillati; phylum Actinomycetota; class Actinomycetes; order Micrococcales; family Microbacteriaceae; genus Microbacterium; species Microbacterium sp. B19(2022). The sequence continues at coordinate 304,600 of NZ_JAAUVO010000001.1, read as the reverse complement.
ACGGCCGGACCCCCTTCTTCGCCGGGGAAGAAGGCCTGCAGCACGGACGCCGGGACCAGGCGCTTCTCGGCGGTGGCGGAGCCGGACGGAGCAGGGGAGTTCACCGAACCGAGACCGGCGGTCAGCCCGGCCCCCGACTCCCGATGAGGCAGCGCCCAGTCCAGCGCATACGGGCGACCGGTGAGCGCGACGACGACCACCGGGGTGCCGGTCGCGACGACGGCCTCGACCAGGGCGCGCTGCACCCCGGGGAGTTCCAGCGAGTCGACGTCGTTGCCCTCGCCGACCGTGCCGCGCCCGAACAGTCCAGCGCGGTCGCCGACCACGACGATCGCCACGTCGGCCTCGTCGGCGGCGGCGACCGCGGCCGGGAACCCGCTGCGGTCCTCGCCCTCGACCTCGCCACCGACGACATGGGTGATCGTGGCTGCGGGGAGCTCGGCACGGAGTCCGTCGAGCACGCTCGGCAGGGCGATGCCGGCGGGCACCTCGGGGTGATGCGCGAGCACGTGGTTCACGAACGAGTAGCACCCCATGAGCGCCTCCGCGCTGTCGGCGTTCGGTCCGATCACGGCGATCCGTGGCGCACCGGAGGCATCCAGCGGCAGCACGCCGTCGTTGCTCAGCAGCACTATCGACTCCTCCGCGAGGCGGCGGGCGAGGGCGCGATGCTCGGGGGAATCCAGGTCGATCGCGTCCGGAGCGACCGTGAAGTCGGCATCCAGCAGTCCCAGCTCCTCTTTCTGCGTCAGGACGCGTCCGACCGCCCGGTCCAGGATGCTCTGCTCCAGCGACCCGTCGCGCACCTGCGCGGCGAGGGTCGTGTACGCGTCGGGCGAGGGCAGCTCCACGTCGATCCCGGCGGTGATCGCCAGCGCGGCGGCCTGCGCGGAGTCGGCCGCGACGTGGTGCATGCTCTGCAGGAAGTCCACGGCGAAGTAGTCCGACACGACCACCCCGTCGAACCCCCAGCGTCCGCGCAGCACCTCGTCGAGGTAGTACGGATCAGCGGCCACCGGCACCCCGTCGATGTCGGTGTACGAGTTCATGACGCTGCGCACCCCGCCCTCGCGCACAGCCATCTCGAACGGCGGGAGCAGCACGTCCTCGATCTCACGCCGCCCGGCGTGCACCGGCGCATGATTGCGGCCCGCGGTCGACGCCGAGTATCCGACGAAGTGCTTGAGGGTGGCGTGCACGCCCTCCGACTGCAGGCCGCGGACGTAGGCGGTGCCGACGGTTCCCACGAGCAGCGGGTCCTCGGCGATGCACTCGTCGACGCGCCCCCACCGCGGATCGCGGACGACGTCGAGCACGGGAGCGAGTCCCTGATGGATGCCGAGTGTCCGCATCGACGATCCGATCGCCCGCCCCACCTCCTCGACCAGCTCGGGATCGAAGGATGCTCCCCACGCGAGCGGGGTCGGGAAGGTCGCCGCCTGCCAGGCAGCCAGGCCGGTCAGGCACTCCTCGTGCACGAGGGCAGGGATGCCCAGCCGCGTCTCGCGCTGCAGCCGTGCCTGCTCACCCCACAGCCACTGCGCGCGCTCGATCGGGTCGACCGGGCGCGTGCCGTACACGCGCGTCAGGTGGCCGATGCCGTGCGCCGTCGCATCCTCGTAGCGGGTCGAGGTCTTCTTCTCGCCGGCCATCGGGGCGACGAGCTCGTCTCCCTGATCCACCCAGAAGCCGACGAGCTGCGCCTGCTTCTCCTCGAGCGTCATCTGCTCGAGGAGGCCCTCGACGCGCGCGGAGAATCGGGGGCGGGGTGTGGGAGCGAGCACGTGCGTCTCTTTCTGTGGGGTCTGCGTCGACATCGTCAGCCCTTGACCGCGCCGGTCAGTCCGCCGACGATGCGGCGCTCGAACAGGCTGAAGAAGATCAGGGCGGGGATCATCGACAGCGAGGTGAAGGCGAGGACCTTCGCGGTGTCGACCGAGTATTGCGAGGCGAACGACTGCACGCCGAGCGGCAGGGTGAACGCCGCCGCATCGTTGAGCACGAACAGCGGCAGGAGATAGCCGTTCCAGCTGCCGATGAACGCGAGGATGCCGGTGGTGATCACGCCGGGAATCGAGAGCGGCAGCACCATGCGCCAGAAGAAGCCGATCCGGCTGCATCCGTCGATGAACGCCGCCTCCTGGATCTCGTCGGGGATCGCGCGCAGGAACGGGACCAGGATGATGATCGTCGTCGGCAGGGCGAAGGCGATCTGCGGCAGGATGACCCCGCCGAGCGAGTTCATCAGCCCGAGGCTCCGCACCACGATGTACAGCGGGGTGATCGCGACCGTCAGCGGGAACATGAGCCCCGCGGCGAAGAACGCGTAGAGCACTCCGCGGCCGGCGAACCGGTAGCGCGCGAGCACGTACGCGGCCATCAACCCCAGCGCGACGACGCCGATCGTGGTGGCGAGGGCGACGATGGTGGAGTTGAGCACCTGCCGCCAGAACACGCCACCGGTGATGACGTCGAAGTAGTTCGAGAACACCCACGGCTGCGGCATCCCCGACGGGTCGGTCGTGATCTGCGCGTTCGTGCGGAATCCGCCGATGATGATGTACGCGATCGGGGCGAGCATGAGCCCGACGACGATCAGCGCGACGAAGTACACGGTCGGGTTGGCCCAGGGTGGGCGCGGGCGCGGGGTGCGTCCGGGGCGCCCGGCGCGTCCGGGTCGCTGGGTGACGAGTACCGAGGTGGCGGTCATCGCGTCGTCCTCTTCTTCCGTGCAGGGGCGCCGGTCAGGGCGCCGTCCGTGTCGCGTCGCAGCACCGCGCGCTGGTAGATCAGCGCCACGACGAGCGAGATCAGGAACAGGACGACCGCGACCGCGTTGCCGTACCCGAAGTTGCCGGCGTTGCGCCCCTCGGAGACCATGTAGGTCGCCATGGTCGAGGTGCCGGCGGTGGAGGCGATGTACTGCCCCCAGATGATGTAGACCAGGTCGAACAGCTGCAGCGAGCCGATGATCGACAGGAACGCCCAGATGCGCAGTGTCGGCGCGAGCAGCGGCAGCGTGATGCGCCACTGGATCTGCCAGTACGAGGCGCCGTCGATCGAGGCGGCCTCGTGCAGCTCCTCCGGAATGCCCTGGAGCCCCGCGAGGAACAGGATCACCGCGAACCCGACGTACTTCCAGGTGATGATCACCATCAGCGTCCAGATCGCGATGTCGGGGTTCGACAGCCAGTCGTTCGCGAGGAACCCGAGGCCCATCTTCTCCAGCAGGTCGTTGAACGCGCCGCTGGTCTGCAGCATCAGGCTCCAGCCCGTGCCCACCACGACCTCGGAGATCACGTAGGGGATGAAGATCAGCACGCGGATCAGCGACTGGCCGCGCATCCGTCGGTTGAGCAGGAGCGCGAGGAGGATCGCTGCCGGTCCCTGCAGGATGAGCGAGAACACGAGGATGAATCCGTTGTGGGCCAGCGCATCGTGGAACAGCGGGTCCTGCAGGATCGTCAGATAGTTCTTCAACCCGACGAAGTCGGTGGGCGGGCCGTAGCCCTGCCAGCTGAAGAAGCCGTAGTAGCCCGCCATCAGCACCGGGAAGATGACGAAGGCGAGGAAGACCAGGAGGGCGGGCCCGGCCAGAAGGATCACTTCCAGCCGGGCGGCCGCCCTATGCCTTGGCTGCGGCATCCTGGACGGCCTTGACGATGTCCTCCGGGGTTCCTTGACCGGCGAGCATGTTGACCACGGCGACGTTGAGCGCGTTGCCCACGTTCTGTCCGTAGACCGTGTCGAGCCACTGCGTCGCGTACGGCGCCGCGTTGTAGGCCGCGAGGATGTCCTTCAGGTACTGCTCGGTCACGGCCTCCTGCGCCACGGTGTTGACCGGCGGGGCGTTGAACGCCTTGTAGTAGGCGGTCTGCACGTCGGACGTGCCGAGGTAGTTGAGGAAGTCGACGCAGGCGTCGGGCGCATCCACCGAGCACGAGTATCCGTCGACGCCGCCCATCATCGAGCCGGCTTCACCGTCGCCGCCCTCGACCTCGGGGAACGGGAACCACGACAGGTCGGGCAGCGGCTTCTGGTCGGGCGTGAGCGATCCGATGACGCCGGGGTTCCAGGCGCCCATGAGCTCCATGCCGGCCTGGTGGTTGGCGATGAGACCCGCCGAGCTACCCGCACCCTGCTGGGCGGTGGTGGTGAGGAAGCCGGAGTTGAACGGCTCGGTGGCCGCGAACGCCTGCAGGTCTTCGCCCGCGCGCACCCAGCAGTCGTCGTCGAAGTTCATCTCGTCGGCGGCCTTGGCGAGCGTCTCGGCACTGCACTCGCGCAGCGCCAGCCAGTAGTACCAGTGGGCTGCGGGCCAGGCATCCTTCGCGCCGAGGGCGACCGGGTCGATGCCGGCGGCCTTGAGCTTCTCGGTCGCCGTCTCGAGCTCGTCCATCGTGGTGGGGTTCTCGGTGATGCCCGCCTCGTCGAACAGGTCCTGGCTGTAGAAGAGTCCGCCGGGGAGCACGGCCACCGGCATCGCGTAGATCTTGTCGTCGAGGCTGCTGGCAGAGTAGGCGGCGTCGGAGATCTCCTCCGCAGCGCCACCGCTGATCGAGTCGGTCAGGTCCTTGAGCTGGCCGGCCTTGACCATCGCGGCCATCTTTCCGCCACCGCGCTGCAGGAAGATGTCGGGAGCATCGCCGGAGTTGAGCGCGGTCTGGAGCTTGCCGTCGAGGTCTTCGTTCTGGACCGACTGGATCTCGATCGTGACCCCGGGGTTCTCCTTCTCGAAGTCGGCGACGGTCTGCTCCCAGAACTCCACGCCCGGTCCGGTGGTGGAGTTGTGCCAGAGCGTCATGGCGGCGTCGCCGCCACCTCCGCCGTCGGGGGTGCTGGCCGTGCACCCGCTGAGTGCGAGAGTTCCGACGGCGGCTATCGCGGCCGCGGAGATCAAGGAACGCCGTGTGCTGTTCATGTGATGGTTCTCCTCATCGAGAGTTGCGCCGCGTCTCTGCAGGCGCCGCGGCATCAGGGGGTGTGACCGCGTCGCGTTGCAGTCTGCTGTCGTTCGAGGGAGTCGTCAAACGTTTTCGAAAACAGTTTCCATCGAGGCCGCATCCCCGGATACGCTGGGCGACCATGAGCGGGAGAACCACGATCCACGACGTCGCGAAGGCCGCCGGCGTCTCGGTGTCGACCGTCTCCAAGGCGGTCAACGGGCGCTATGGGATAGCGGATGCGACGGTCCGGCGCGTACTCGACGTGGTGCAGGAGCTCGGTTACGAATCGAGCCTGGTGGCCAGCAGCATGCGCGCCAGGCGCACAGGTGTGATCGGGGTGCTCCTGGCCGACTTCGAGCCCTTCAGCGCCGAGATCCTCAAGGGCGTCGGTGCGGCCGTGCACGACACCGCCTTCGACCTGCTGGCGTACAGCGGTTCGCGGCACGGACAGGGCGAAGGATGGGAGCGGCGGTCACTCAGTCGGCTCTCCGGCACCCTCATCGACGCCGCGATCATGGTCACCCCCACGGTCGTCGGAGCGTCGACCGAGATCCCCGTCGTCGCGATCGACCCGCACACCGGCCGCGCCGACCTGCCGACCGTCGAGTCGGACAGCTTCGGCGGCGCGCTGACGGCGACCCGGCACCTGCTCGACCTCGGCCACCGCCGCATCAGCTTCCTGGGTGGGCGCCCCGATCTGCGCTCCGCCGGACTACGTGATGCCGGGTATCGACGCGCGCTGAGCGACGCCGGCATCCCGGTGGATCCCGACCTGATCCGCTCGGGACGCTACGAGCTCGAGACCACGAGGGATTCGGCGCGGATCCTGCTGGCCGGACCCTCCCGGCCCACGGCCGTGTTCGCCGCGAACGACCTCTCGGCCATCGCCGTGATCGAGGTCGCGCACGAGCTCGGGCTCCGGGTGCCGGAAGACCTCTCGGTGGTCGGTTTCGACGACGTGCCGGAGGCCTCCCGCCGCGCCCTGCCGCTCACCACGATCCAGCAGCCGATGCGACGCCTGGGGTCGGTGGCGGCCGAGATGGTCTTCGCCCTCCTCGCCGGGCAGCCCGTCGAGGAGATGCACGTCACGCTACCCACCAGACTGGTCGTGCGGGCGACCACCGCCGCGATCGGAAACGAGTAAGAGAAGACCCGTCAGCGAAGACGAGTACGAGAAGGGGTACGGACACATGACCACTGCGAGAACGGATGTCGCACTGGCCCTGCACGAGGCCGCCGAGGCGAACGGATTCAGCGGGGTGATCCGCGTCGACCGTCCCGGCGAAGAACCGTTCGCCCGCGGGTACGGGCTCGCGGACCGCGCCCACGGCCTGCCGATGGCGGCGGAGAGCCGGTGCGGCGTCGCCAGCATCGCGAAGGGTTTCACCGCGGTCACGATCGGAGCGCTCGTCGATGACGGGACGCTCGCGCTCGACGGCCTGGTGAGGCCCTTCCTCGGCGACGATCTCCCGCTCGTCGACGACACCGTCACGGTCGAGCACCTGCTGTCCCACACGTCGGGCATCGGCGACTACATCGACGAGTCGAGCGGTTCGATCACCGACTACGTGATCGACCGCCCCCTGCATGAGCTCGACAACACCGAGGCGTTCGTGCCGGTGCTCGACGGCCGGCCGCAGGTGAGCGCGCCGGGCTCGCGATTCGCCTACTGCAACAGCGGTTTCGTGCTGCTGGCGCTGGTGGCGGAGCGCGCGTCGAAGACGCCGTTCCACGAGCTCGTCCAGGAGCGCGTCTTCGCTCCCGCCGGGATGGCGTCGAGCGGATATCCCCGCACCGACGACATGCCGGGGGATCTCGCTCTCGGGTACCTGGGCGACACCGACGACCGCACGAACGTGCTCCATCTGCCGGTGCGCGGGAGCGGAGACGGCGGCGCGGCCACGACGGCCGCCGATCTGCACGCGTTCTGGACGGCGCTGTTCGATCACCGGATCGTGAGCGCGCAGATGCTGGCCGTGCTCACCGAACCGCTGAACGAGGTCGAGGACGAGAACATGCGCTACGCGCGGGGCTTCTGGCGCGGATGGGAATCGGGCACCGTGATCCTCGAGGGGTACGACGCCGGAGTCTCGGCGCGCACCTGGCACGACCCCGAATCGGGCGTGACGGGGACCGTCATCGCGAACGCCTCGGACGGCGCCTGGCCGGTCCTGGAGGCCGTCGACTGGCCCTGAGAGTGGTTGCCCTGAGCGCCGTGACCGCGTGCGTCCCGCGGGCTCGGCGACCTCGAGGTCGCCGAGCCCGCCGGACGTCTCAGGCCCGAGCGGCGTCGAGCTCGATGACCGACCACGACAGCGGCGGCAGCGTCGAACGCACGGCGCCGTCGACGACCTCGGCCGCCCCGAGCGGCACCATGTGCACGCTGTCGGGGGCGGTCTCGAGGTTCGAGGTGTGGCGGTCGCCGCCCTCCGGGATCGTCAGGGTCTCGGCGTTCACGACGCGCAGGTCGCCGAGTCCATGCAGGTCGATCGTCAGATCGCTGGACTCGTCGAGTGAGCGGTTCGCGACGAACACGACCACGCGGCCGGTCGCCTCGTCCCAGGTGGCGGCCGCATCGACCGCGTCCACCCCGCCGTAGCGCTTCGTCTCGATCTGCGGAGCCGAGACCGCGAGGCGCAGGATGCGGCCCTTCGCGAGCCGCGCCATCCGCTCGAACGGCCAGAAGCTGGTCTGCCGCCAGGCCGGACCGTTCTCCTCCGAGCGGATCGGGGCGATCACGTTCACGAGCTGCGCCTGGTTGGCGATCTTCACGCGGTCGCCGTGGCGCAGCAGGCTGTTGAGCAGCGTGCCGACCACGACGGCATCCGTCACCGAGTAGGTGTCTTCGATGAGTCGCGGATGCTGGCGCCACCCGGCCTTCTCGATCTCCTTCGCCTCGACGTCGTTGTACTTCACCTGGTCCCACACGTTCCACTCGTCGAACGAGATGTCGACCTGCTTCGTGTGCTTGCCGGACGCTTTGACCGCGTCGATCGTGGCGATGACACCCTCGATGAACGCGTCCATGTCGACGGACTCGGCGAGGAACGACTCGGCGTCGCCGTCGTGCTCCTGGTAGTACGCGTGCATCGAGATGAAGTCGACCTCGTCGTAGGCGTGGGTGAGAACCGTGTGCTCCCAGGTGCCGAACGTCGGCATCGTCCGCCCCGACGAGCCGACGGCGACGAGCTCGATCGACGGGTCGACCAGACGCATCGCCTTGGCGGACTCCTGGGCGAGCCGCCCGTATTCGGTCGCGGTCTTGCCGCCGATCTGCCAGGGGCCGTCGAGCTCGTTGCCCAGGCACCACAGCTTGATGTCGAAGGGCTGCTCGGCGCCGTTCTTGCGGCGCAGGTCCGACCAGTACGTGCCGCCGGGGTGGTTCGCGTACTCGACGAGTGCGCGCGCTTCCTCGACGCCGCGGGTGCCGAGGTTGACGGCCTCCATCACCTCGACGTCCGCCTCCTTCGCCCAGTCCATGAACTCGTGCAGGCCGAAGGCGTTCGTCTCGATCGTGTGCCAGGCGCCGTCGATGCGCACCGGGCGGTCCTCGACCGGGCCGACGCCGTCTTCCCAGCGGTAGCCCGAGACGAAGTTTCCGCCGGGGTAGCGGACCACGGTGGGTCCCATCTCCTTCACCAGCGCCAACACGTCCTGACGGAAGCCGCGTTCGTCGGCCTGCGGGTGCCCCGGCTCGTAGATGCCGGTGTAGACGCAGCGCCCCATGTGCTCGACGAACGACCCGAAGAGCCTCCGGGGGACGTCGGCGATCGTGAAGTCGCGGTCGATGGTGATGCGGGCCTGAGACATTGCTCTCCTAGATTTCTGGCTCTCGAGCCGGGTGGGGGACTACTGACCGCCGAAGCCGCTTGTCGCGACTCCCTTGACGATCTGCTTCTGGAAGATCATGAACACGATGATGAGCGGCAGCGCCGCGAGCACGGCCTGTGCCATGACCTGGGCGTACTGCACGCCGTAGGCGCTGATCACGGTCTGCAGTCCGACCGGCAGCGTCATCAGGGTGGTGTCGTTGATGACCAGGAACGGCCAGAGGAAGTTGTTCCACGCGCTGATGAACACGAAGATCGCGACCGAGGCCATGATCGGACGGGAGAGCGGCAGCACGATCGACCAGAAGATCCGGAACCGGCCGGCGCCGTCGACGCGCGCCGCGTCTTCCAGCTCGATCGGGATGGCGTCGAAGAACCGCTTGAGGATGAACACCATCGCCGGGGCCACGACCTGCGGCAGGATCAGACCCCAGTAGGTGTCGACCATGTTGAACGCGAGCATCTCGTAGAACAGGGGGATGATCAGCACCTGCGGCGGCACGACGATCGAGGCGATGATCACCACGAACAGCCACTTGCGGCCGGTGAAGTCCAGGCGTGAGAAGGCATAGGCCGCGAGAGCCGAGATCGCCAGGGTGATCACGGTGATCGCCACGGAGGTGAGCAGGCTGTTCAGCGCCCAGGTGTAGACGTTGCCCTGCGAGAGGATCGCGGTGAACGCCTCGATGGTGGGTCCGCTCGCGCCGATCCAGCCGGGGTCGCCGGATGCGGCATCCGTCTCGGTCTTGAACGCGGTCGCGACCGCCCAGAGGAACGGCAGCAGCCAGCCGATCGCGAGCAGCAGCAGCACGACGAACGCGGTGATGCGGAGCGGCCCGAACGGCTTCTGGCCGGGCAGGTGCGAGCGCCGGGGGCGACGCGACGACGCCGTCGTGATCGTCTCGGTTGCGGTGGGGGCGAGGGGGGATGCGGTGGCGGTGGACATCAGAACTGCTCCTTCCGGCGGCGCGTGATCAGGGCCTGCGCGACGCCGAGGATGACGATGAGAGCGAAGAAGACGTAGGAGATGGCGGCCGAGTAGCCGAACCGGTAGCTGACGAAACCGGCCTCGTAGATGTACTGCACGATCGAGCGGGTGGTGTCGCTCGCGACCCCGCCGAGCATCTGATACGCCTGGTCGAACAGCTTCAGCGAGGCGAGGATCTGCAGGATCAGGATGAGCACCGTCGCCGGTCCCAGCTGCGGGAGCGTGATGGACCAGAACTGGCGCCAGGCGCCGGCGCCGTCGAGGGAGGCGGCCTCGTACTGCTGCGGCGGGATGTTCTGCATGGCCGCGAGGTAGAGCAGGAAGTTGAAGCCGACCGTCCACCACACGGTCGCGATCACGATCGACAGCATGTTGGTCTCGGGGTTCTGCAACCACGCGAGCGGCTCGAGACCGAAGAACTCCAAGATGTTGTTGGCCGCGCCCACCTGGGGGTTGAAGATCCAGACCCAGATCTGCGAGATCACGGTGGAGGCGAGCAGGAACGGCATGAAGAACGACAGACGCCAGAGCCACTGACCGGGGATGCCACGGTCGACGAGGGCCGCCATCGCGAGGGCGATCACAACGAGGGGCACGGTGGAGAGCAGCGTGAACCAGACGGTGTTGCCCATCGACTGCCACATCTTCGGGTCGACGAACGCCTCCGCGTAGTTGGCGAATCCGATGAACGAGCCGCCGGCCCCGGTGAGGGACTGGTCGGTGAAGCTGAGGATGAATCCGTGGATGATCGGCCAGACCAGGAACAGGGCGAAGGCCACGAGGAACGGTGCGAGGAAGACCCAGCTGATGAGCTGCTCGCGGTTGCGGGAGCCAGCGCGGCGACCGCGCGGGGTGGTGCGCGACCCGGTGACGATCGTGCGGGTGGAGTCGGTGGCGGAGGTCATGATCCGAACGTCCCTTCGGGGTCTGCCGGGTTCGGCTGTCGGAGCAGGGTGTTCACCCGTGCCTCGAAGCGGTCGATCGCGGCTGCCGGGTCGTCGCCCGAGAGCAGCACGTTCTGCACGGCGGCACCGAACTCGGCCTGGAAGTTGGAGCCCGAGCCGGTGAACCACGCGGTCGGGTCGTACACGACGTGCTGCGCTGCCTCGGCGTAGTTCGCCTGGGGGACGAGGTCGGCGTACTCGGGGGATTCGGTCACGGGGAGGAACGCGGGGATGTGGCCGGCCTCGGCCCAGCCGAAGGAGTTCTTCAGCATGTCGGCGACGAACTCGTAGGTGAGATCGCGCCGCACAGGGTCGGCACTGGACTGGTGCGGGAGGACGAAGGAGTGCGAGTCGGCGTAGACAGCCGGGGTGCCGTAGAGCGTCGGGATCATGGTCGCGTCGAACGGGATGCCGGCGGCCTGCATGGTGCGCAGCTCCCAGACTCCGGTGAAGAGCATGCCGCTCTTGCCGGTCGCGAACTCGGCGACGGCGCTGCCGTAGTCGTTCTGGGCGGCCGCGATCTCGCCGTCGAGCAGTGTCTGCATGAGGGTGAGCGACTCGATCGCGACGTCTTTGTCGATCACGGCCGGGCCGCCGGCGGGCAGTTCCATCGCGCCGCCGTGCTGCGCGTAGAAGGTGTAGAACAGGCGCCACATCTGCGCGCCGTCGCCGAGGTAGCCGTACGAGAGGGCGTGTCCGGAGGCGGTGCCGCTCACGGCGCGCAGCTGGTCGAGGAACTCCTCGGGCGAGGTCGTCTCCTGCAGCTTTCCGTCGGAGTCGAGGACCCCGGCGGCATCGCACACGTCGGTGTTGAACATCATCACGAAGGGGTGGGCGTCGAGCGCGACGCTGTACATGTCGTCGCCCACGAAGCCCTTCTCCCAGATCGGCTTCGGGAACTTCGTGCTGTCGACGCCGAGCTCGGCGAGACGGTCGAGGTCCCAGGTGTCGAGCAGGCCGCCGGGTGCCCAGCCGACCGTGCGCGTCGCGTGCATGATGGCGACGTCGGGGGCGCGGCCGCCGGCGCCCGCCATCGCGAGCTTCGTGTAGTACGGGGTGCCCCAGGCGAGCACGGTCGGGCGGATGCGGAACGCGGACTGCGCGCCGTTGACCTGGTCGAGCAGCGACGACATCGTCACGCCGTCACCGCCGGAGAGCAGGTGCCAGAACTGCAGGGTCTGCGGGCCGGAGCCGGGGGTCGTACCGGGCGCGCAACCGGCGAGCAGCGCCGTGCCGGCGGCGAGCGAGGCGGCGCTGAGGAACTGCCGGCGGGACAGATCGAGTGGGGGTGTCATCGTCACTCCTTCGTGACTGTGCGGGGGTCGCCTCATCATTACATCGATGTAATCGACCGCGCAAGCATCAGATCGGCGCCCAGGCGCACACAGGTGTCAGGGACGGTAGCCGCGCGGGCGACCCTGCGTGCTCGCGCGCTCCAGCAGGTGATGCGAGAGGGTGAGGGCGCGCGGGGGAGCTGCCCGGTCGTCCATGCGCGATTCGAGCAGACCGAGCGCCGCGATCGCGAACGCCCGCCGATCGAACGCCACCGAGGTGAGAGCCGGCGAGGTGTACCGCGAGAACTCGACGTCGTCGAAGCCGGTCACGATCACGTCGTCGGGCACGCGGATGCCGTTGTCGTGCAGCGTGTGCAGCGCCCCGAGCGCGAGTGAATCCGTGAACGCGACGATCGCGTCGAAGGGCACGCGACGGTCGAGCAGCATGCGCACGGCCTCCGCGCCACCGCCCATCGACCACGGCAGCCGGTTGATCTCGAGAGCAGGATCCCGGGGGATGCCCGCTTCGCGCAGCGCATCGTGCACGCCCTCGAGCCGCAGGCGGCTGGTGGCCGTGGCGATCGACGGATCGTCGTCGGCGCCGACCACCGCGATCCGTGTCGCGCCTCGGGACAGCACATGGCGGGTCGCGTCGGCGGCGGCCTGCCGACTGTCGATGCGCACGTGGTCCGCGCGGTTCTGCTCGACCTCGCCGATCACCACGAGCGGCGGGAGGCGGTCGGCGTACTTCAGCACGCTGTCCTCGAGGCGGATCGGGTTGAGGATCAGGCCGTCCACCAGGTGCGCCCGCGCGCGGGACACCAGCTCCTTCTCGCGCTCGGGCTCGGATGCCGTCTCCTCGATCTGCACGGCGAGACCCCGCTCGTGCGCGGCCTCGACGATGCGGTGCACGAGCTCGGCCGAGAATGCGGTGGCGAGGTCGGGGAGGGCGACGGCGATGATCCCGGAGCGTCCCTTGCGCAGCCCCCGCGCGCTGAGGTTGGGCACGAAGTCGAGCTGCGCCATGGCGGACTCGACCTTCGACCGCGTGCTCTCGTTGACCGGAACCGTGCCGGTGACCACGTTCGAGACGGTCTTCGTCGACACCCCGGCGAGGGCCGCGACATCCTTCATCGTGGCGCGGGGCGGCGGCTGCGCTGTCATCCGGTCAGCCTAGCGTCGAGGCCGGGGGCGGATGGAGTACATCGATGTAGTCGCCGCTGCCCTGGCTATCATGGCGCCATGACCACCGAACGCAACTGGGCAGGCAACCTCACCTACCGGGCCTCGACGATCGCGCATCCCGAGACGGTCGACGAGCTCGGTGCCCTGCTCGGCGAGGGCGGACCGGTGCGCTTCCTCGGGTCGCGGCACTGCTTCAACGACATCGCCGACACCGACGGTGTGCTCATCGCGCTCGACCGGCTGCCCACGGTGTTCGAGGTGAACTCGAACCGCACGGCGGTGAAGGTCGCAGGCGCCGCGCGCTACGGCGACATCGCGCCGCGGCTCGAGGCCGAGGGGCTCGCGCTCGCCAACCTCGCCTCGCTGCCGCACATCTCGATCGCCGGGGCGGTTGCCACCGGGACGCACGGCTCGGGCGACGCGATCGGCTCGCTCGCGAGTGCGGTCCGGGGCCTGACGATCCTCACGCCGTCGGGCGAGACGCGAACGCTCGAGCGCGGGGACGCCGACTTCGACGGTGCGGTCGTGAGTCTCGGCGCGCTCGGCGCCGTGCTCGACGTGACGCTCGACGTCGAGCCGACGTACGAGGTCGCCCAGCACGTGTTCGAGCGGCCGGACTGGGATGCCGTGCTCGCCGACTTCGACGACGTGACTTCGATCGGCACCAGTGTGAGCCTGTTCTCGACCTGGGAGCGCACCGACTTCGTCGACCAGATCTGGGTCAAGCAGCGGCAGCCCGAGGCGCGCGAGGCCGCGCGGGAGTCGCTGTTCGAGAAGCTCGGCGCGGTGCCGGCGGTGAGCAAGCGGCATCCGATCCTCGGCGTCGACCCGGTCGCGTGCACCGAGCAGCTCGGGGTGTCCGGTCCCTGGTTCGAGCGGCTGGCGCACTTCAAGCTCGAGTTCACCCCGTCGGCCGGCGCCGAGATCCAGAGCGAGTACCTCGTGCCCCGTGCGGATGCGGTCGCCGCGATCCAGGCCGTGCGTACCCTCGCCGGGCAGATCGCGCCGCTGCTGCTGGTGAACGAGATCCGCACCGTGCGCGCGGATGACCTGTGGCTCAGCTCGTCGTACGGGGCGGATGCCGTCGGCCTGCACTTCACCTGGAAGCCCGACGAGGCCGCGGTTCGCGCCCTGCTGCCGACGATCGAGGCCGCGCTGCCCGAGACCGCCCGCCCGCACTGGGGCAAGGTGTTCACGCTCGACGGTGCCGAGACGCGCTCGCGGTACTCGCGATGGGACGACTTCGCCGCGCTCGCCGCCCGCTACGACCCCGAGCGCCGCCTGGTGAACCCGTACCTGGAGCGCCTCGGACTGTAGCCGAGGCAGCGGTCGGGATCCCGGATCGGCGACCAATCGGGGAAGAAGTCTTGTGTTCCGGAATCTGTTACCGGTAACATCAGTCCAGTGGTGATCATCACACACGGCCCGCCGGGCCCGCCGGACTTGCTCTGCGCGCGGCTCCGGCTTCTCAACGAGGAGAGTGCATGAACAGCGTCGCCGGTCCCCATCTCTGCCGACACGTGCATCGCGCTGCACGCCGTCGCCCGGCGCGCGGATCCCGGCAGAGGCAGCCCCGACAGCCGCGCTGAGCGCACCCGGAGGACGCCGGTCCTCCCCGCCTGCAGACGTCGTGCGACGCGACGCACCCCCACTCGCGGAGCGGCGTGCGCGGTGTCCGGTGCGCCCGCGGCGGTGCGCCCTGAACCCATCGACCCCATAAGGGGACCGAAGCCCGTCCCGTGGCGATCCACCTCGTCGGGCGTTCGGTCGCAACCACTTTCGCCTGAGGTCACCATCCTCGGCGGCCTCCTCCCGTGAGGGGGCCGCCATCGGAGCGCGCCCGCGCGCCCTCGAGCGAACCGATCCACAAGGAGAACACCAGTGAAATCACGTCCCAGATCCACCGATCGGCACCGCAGCCGATCCGTATCGCGCCCCGCAGCGCTGCTGGGGGTCGCCGCCCTCATCGCCTCGTCGGTGACCGCCGTGGGGCTGCCGGTGGCGGCCTTCGCCGCGCCGACGGACATCATCGAGAACGGCACCTTCGAGAGCGGGGTGTCGGGATGGACCGCTCCCCTGGGCGGCACGCTGAGTACGAGCACGGATGCTCGCACCGGTGCGAAGGCCCTCGCGATCGGTGATCGTTCCAGCTTCCAGTCCGGTCCCACCGCCACGGTGACCGGCCTGCTGAAGACCGATCAGTCCTATGACCTCTCGCTCTCGCTGAAGTTCGATGCCGGCCGTGCCACCCAGAACTTCAACGTGGTGCTGTGCACCTCGACGCGAAGCCGCTGCGACGTCGTGGCCTCCACCACGGCGACGGCGGGCGAGTGGTCCACGGTCGAGAAGACGTTCACGCCGCTGTCGGCCGACTACGACATCATGTTCGTCGAGACGCCCTGGAACACCGACGTGCAGTCGTTCGTGATCGACGACGTCTCGCTGAAGACCGACGACGGGGCCCCCGCGGTCACCGAGCCGCCGGCGGTGCCGGGCAACCTCCTGCCGGACGGTCGGTTCGTCTCCGACCTGACGGGCTGGACCAACACCCGCGGCGGCAGGCTGAGCCTCAGCGACGACGCGGCGAGCGGCGCGCACGCCCTGAAGGTCACCGGCCGGGAGAACACCCAGTCCGGTCCGTTCGCGAGCGTCGCGGACAAGATCGAGCTCGGCGCCTCCTACCGGCTCACCGGCACGCTCAAGTACGACGAGGGCAACGCCACCCAGCAGTTCAACTTCACGTTCTGCCCCACGAACTTCAACGGCTGCGCCGACTACGGGCACACCTTCACGAAGGGTGAATGGGGCACGTTCTCGCAGGAGTTCACGGCAGAGGCCAAGCACGTCGCCGCGGGCTGGCTGTTCGTGGAGACTCCGTGGGGTTCCGAGGCCCTGCAGGACTTCTCGGTCGACGAGCTCTCGCTCGTCAAGATCGCGGATGCTCCGGAGGTCCCCGCCTTCACCAGCCTGGAGAAGGTGCAGACCAAGCCGATCGGCGACCACAACCCGCTCGTCGGGCACAAGTTCGGCGCCGACCCGCACCACCTCGTCTACAACGGTCGTCTCTACATCTACTCGACCGATGACACCCAGCAGTACGACCTGAACAGCAAGGACGAGAACGGTCTGCCGACGCAGTCGAACGGCTACGGCGGCATCACCCGGCTCAACGTGATGTCCACGACCGACATGGTCAACTGGGTCGATCACGGCGCGGTGCCGATCGCTCGCGAAGGCGGTGCCGCCCCGTGGGCGCGCAACTCCTGGGCTCCGGCCGCGATCGAGAAGGACGGCAAGGTCTACCTCTACTTCTGCGACAGCGGAACCGGCACGGCAGTCGTCGTCGGCGGCTCGCCACTGGGCCCCTGGGAAGACCCGCTGGGCAAGAAGATCATCCCCGACACGGTGTCGCGCGACTACATCGCCGAAGGCGGGTTCCCCGCAGGCATGTGGCTCTTCGACCCGGAGGTCTTCATCGACGACGACGGACAGGGATACCTGTATTTCGGCGGCAACTCGCAGATCGGCACCTCGCCGAACGTGCAGGGACCGCAGAATCCGAAGTCGACCCGAGTCGTGAAGCTGCAGGATGACATGGTCACCCTCGACGGCGACCCGGTCGAGATCGACGCCCCCGGCATGTTCGAAGCCTCGAGCATGTTCAAGCGCGACGGCAAGTACTACTACTCGTACTCGTCGAACTTCCAGGTGAACGAGGCGCCGGGGCTGTACCCGTCGCGCGGTGCGATCGCGTACATGATGACCGATGACCCGATGAAGCTCGGCTCCTCGGAGTACGCGGGTGTGGCATTCCAGAACCAGGGCACGTTCTTCGGAGCGGGCAACGGCGGCAACAACCACTCCGACACGTTCACGTACAAGGGCGAGACCTACTTCACCTACCACGCGCAGACGCGCGGGGCGGCGTGGGCGGCAGCGCTCGGAACTCCGGGCTCGACGCAGGGCTACCGTTCGGTGCACATCGACAAGCTCGAGTTCAACGCGGACGGCACCATCAAGCCGGTCGTCGGGACCAAGGCCGGCGTGGAGCAGGTCGAGAGCTTCGACCCGTACCGCACCTTCGAGGCGGAGACCCTGGCCTGGCAGCTGGGCGTCACCACGACCAAGACGGATGCCGCCTCGGTCGAGTTCCCCGAGCACAACGGTTCGGGAAACATGGTGCTCTCGGGCGTCGATGACGGGGACTTCTCCGGCATCTCCGGTGTCGACTTCGGCTCCGGCGCACAGAAGGTGTCCGCGAAGGTGAAGCCGCTGGTCGCCGGAAGCAGCATCCAGGTGCGTCTGGACGACGTCGACGGCCCCGTCGTGGCGGAGATCCCCGTCGACGGCACGGTCGGAGAGTGGACCACGGTCGAGGCCGAGGTCACCGGTGCCACGGGCGAGCACGACGTGTTCTTCGTCTTCGCCGGTGCCGAGGGCACGGATGCCGAGACCGACCTGTTCGAGGTCGACAACTGGGCGTTCACCGCGATCGACGACAGCCCCGGCGCCGAGCTGAGCGCGCAGCTGTCGGTCTCGACGGTCGCCGCGGGCGGCAAGGTCACCGTGACCGCCACCGGCGTGACGGCCGACGAGGTCGAGATCGGTATCGAGAGCACCTATCGTGCGCTCGCGACCGCGACGACGGCGGATGGCCGGATCGAGGCGACGGTGACGGTCCCCGCCGACACGACGGCGGGTGCGCACCACATCGTGCTGCGTGACGGTGAGACGGAGCTCGCGCGGCTGCCGCTCACGGTCACCAGGGCGAGCACGGGCGGCGGCACCGACGGCGGTACTGACGGCGGCACCGACGGTGGTCCCTCCACCGGGGGTGGAACCGGAGGTACAGACGGCTCCCTCGCGAACACCGGTGGCGATGCGAGTGCGTCGCTGACGGCGGCGTGGATCGGTGCGCTGCTGCTGGCGCTCGGATCCGCCTTCTGGATGCTGCGTCGTCGAGGCCGTTCGGTCATGGAGACCGAGACGGAATGAGGTGAGGTCGCCGCCTCCGGGCGGTGACCGGCCTCTCCCGGCCCGCCTCGTCCTGCTGCCCCCGCAGCAGGACGAGGCGGGCTTTCGCGCACTATCGTTGTACCGTTCGCGGTCATCGTGCGAGGGGGGCTTCATGACCACCGATTCCGCATCTGCCGCCGGGGCTCGCAAGCCGAGCATCTATGACGTGGCGGAGCGTGCGGGAGTCTCGCACATGACGGTGTCGCGCGTGCTCAACGGTCACCCGAACATCCGCGCGTCCACCCGAGACAAGGTGATGACCGCGATCGACGAGATGCACTTCACCCGCAGCTCGATAGCGCGCGCCCTCGCGACCAACCGGGCGATGCGGATCGGCGTGATCGTCGACAACCCGGGCTTCTACGGACCGAGCAGTGTCCTGCGGGCGATCGAGGTCGCTGCCCGGCAGAGCGGCTACGCCGTGAGCAGCTTCTCGGTGGGCGATGCCGACGGTCGCCGGGTCGATGCCGGTGTCGTCGAACTCGTCACTCAGGGCGTCGACGCTCTGTGCGTGATCGCGCCGCGTGCCTCTTCGCTCGATCTGTTGCGCCGGCAGGCGATCGCGGTGCCCACCCTGGTCGTCAAGGAAGAGCCCGACGGGCAGATGCACACGGCATCGGTCGACCAGCGAGCAGGGGCGACGGCGGCGGTGCGTCATCTGATCGACCTCGGGCATCGCACGATCCTGCATATCGCCGGCCCGCCCGACTGGTTCGATGCGAAGGCGCGGACCGAGGCCTGGCAGGCGGCGCTCGAGGCGGAGGGGTTGCCGGTCGTGCCGCCGCTCATCGGCGATTGGTCCTCCGATTCCGGATACGCTTTCGGCCGCGAGCTCGAGCTCGGAGAGGCGACGGCGGTGTTCGTCGCCAACGACCAGATGGCACTCGGGCTCATGCACGGGCTGGCGGAGCGCGGCATCCGCGTGCCGGAGGACGTGAGCGTGGTCGGGTTCGACGACGTGCCGGACGCGCGGCACTACCAGCCTCCGCTGACCACGGTGCGTCAGCACTTCGCGCTGTTGGGCGAGGTCGTCATCGGCGAGCTGCTCGCCGCGATCGAGGGCGAGCAGATCGAGGCGCGCGAGCTGATCCAGCCCGAACTCCGCGTCCGCGCCTCGACCGCCGCGCCGCGGGGCTGACCTCCACGCGCACCGGAGCGCGCGCGTCAGACGAGCGGGCCTCGCCGACGTGCGCGGTGGGGTCCGGTGCGCCGCACCGCTCGATTGCACGGCTGACGCTGTTCTCGGTAACATCTCTGCAGGCGGGACCGACGGAGGTGCTCATGGCCAGCCTCGGCTCCGACAAACCCGGTCTCCGCCACGTGGCGGATCTCGCCGGCGTCTCGCACATGACCGTGTCTCGGGTGCTCAACGACCATCCGAACATCAAGCCGGACACTCGTCGGCGCGTGCTCGAGGCGATCGAAGAGCTCGACTATCGGCCGAACATGGTGGCCAGGGCGCTCGCGACCCAGCGCACGCACCGTATCGGCGTGATTATCGAGAGTGCCGTGTCGTTCGGGCCCACCAGCATTCTCCGCGCCGTCGAGATGGCCGCGCGCACCTCGGGCTACTCGGTCAGCGCCGTCGCCCTGCATGAGGGTGACACCCTGTCGCCGCAGGATGCGGTCGACAACCTCACCACCCAGGGTGTCGACGCGTTGTGTGTGATCGCTCCCCGGTCGTCGTCGGTCGCGGCGCTCCGGCGCATCTCGCTGAACGTGCCCATGCTCGTCGTCAAGGCGGATGCCGATCCCACCTTCCTCACGGTGTCGGTCGATCAGCACGCGGGCACCTCGCTGGTGGTCGATCACCTGGTCGCCCTCGGGCATCGTGACATCCTCCACATCGCGGGTCCTCTCGACTGGCTCGACGCCAGAGCCCGGGAACGCGCATTCCACACCAGGGCCAAGTCCTGGGGCATCCGCGAGCGTCCGATCGTGGTGGGCGACTGGACCGCCGACTTCACCTACGACTTCGCGAAAGGACTCACCCGGCTGCCGGACTACACGGCTGTGTTCGTCGCGAACGACGACATGGCGATCGGTCTCATCCACGGCCTGCACGACCGGGGATTCGAGGTTCCGAAGGACCTCAGCGTGGTCGGCTTCGACGATGTGCCGCTCGCCCGCCACTTCCTGCCGCCGCTGACGACGGTCAGACAGGACTTCGCCGCTCTCGGCGCCGCCGTCGTCGAGATGCTCCGCGCGGCTCTCGAAGAGCGCGAGCTGCCGCAGCTGACCCGCATCCCGACCGAACTCGTCGCCCGCGGCTCCAGCGCCGCTCCCCGGCTGGTGCGCTGATGGCACCGCACGCTCACACCCCGATCGTCGAACTCACCGGCATCCGCGTCGAGTTCTCCGATGTCGTCGCGCTCGACGACATCGACTTCCGGCTGTTCCCCGGCGAGGTGCACGCGCTGATGGGCGAGAACGGCGCCGGCAAGTCGACGCTGATCGGCGTGATCACCGGAACGCGCACCCCGGTCGCCGGAACCGTCGTCGTGGCGGGGGAGGAGCGCCGGTTCTCGGGCGTCGCCGATGCGAGGGCGGCCGGCATAGCGACGGTGTTCCAGGAGGGTCAGCTCGGTCCGACACTGAGCGTGGCGGAGAACGTCATGCTCGGACGCGAACGACGCGGACGCTTCGGTATCGATTGGAAGCGCACGAGGGCGGACGCTGCGGACGCGCTGTCTCGACTCGGTCTGGACGATATGGATCCGCGGACGCCGATGACGATGCTGTCGCCCGCCCAGAAGCAGCTGGTCGCGCTCGCACGCTCGATGGTCGACGATCCGCGGATCCTCGTCCTCGACGAGCCGACGTCGAGCCTGGACCGTGCCGAGGTCGATCTGCTGATGCGGGTGATCAGAGGGCTGCGCGACCGCGGAGTCGCGATCCTGTTCGTCTCGCATTTCCTCGAGCAGGCCTTCTCGATCAGCGACCGGATGACGGTGCTGCGCGGCGGGCGTCGGATCGCCGAGACCCCTACGCGCGAGCTCGAGCGCGCCGACCTCATCTCGCAGATGCTGGGCAAGGACCTCGAGGCGCTGCGCGCGCTTGGTTCCGAGCGCAAGGCGCATCACTATGCAGCCGACGGAGAACCTGCGCTGCGGGCGACGGGTGTCGGTCGCCGCGGGGAACTGGACCCGACCGACATCGACGTGTATCGGGGAGAGATCGTCGGGCTCGCGGGACTTCGCGGTTCCGGGCGCACCGAGCTGGCCTCGCTGCTGGGCGGGTCGGTCCGTGCGGACAGCGGTCAGCTCAGGGTCGACGGCGAACGCGTGCAGCTGCGGAGTCCCTCGGCTGCGCTCAAGAGCCGTATCGCGATGTCGGTCGAGAACAGGAGAACGGACGGCATCATCGCCGACCTCAGTGCGCGCGAGAACATCGTGCTCTCCCTGCAGGCGCTGCGGGGATGGACGAGACCGTTGTCGCCGTCGGAGATCGCGGCGCTCGCCGAAACGTACATCGAGACGCTGCACCTCGACCCTGCGGATCTCGGGAGACCCGCAGGTCACCTCTCCGGGGGCACGCAGCAGAAGCTGCTGCTGGCGCGCGCGCTGGCGACCAGACCGCACGTGCTGATCCTCGACGAGCCCACCCGCGGCATCGACATCGCGGCGAAGCTCGACATCCAGCGACGGATCAGCCAGCTCGCCGGGGATGGGGTCGGAGTGGTCTTCATCTCTTCTGAGCTCGAGGAGGTCGTGCGCCTCAGCGACCGGATCGTCGTGCTCAAAGACCGCGACAAGATCGGCGAGCTCAGCAACGGCCCCGCGGTGACGGTCGACAGCGTCGTGGAGCTGATCGCCGCAGAACTGGATCCGCTGGACGACTGAGATGTGTCCGGTAACAACGAATTCATCACGAACCGTCCCCGAATCATCAGAAGCGCTTGTGTTCCGAAAATTGTTCCCGGTAACATGAACCGCGCGACGCCCTCCAGGTGTCCCGTCATCACATCCGGACCGGCACGGTCCACCCCCGGGAAACGACCCGGAATCTCGAGGAGGAGATCAAATGTCTGCAATGAAGCGCACTCGTACAGTTCTGGGGCTCGTCGCCGTCGGCGCGCTCGCGCTCGGCCTGGCCGCATGCTCGAGCGGAGGAAACGACGACGCCGGTGACTCCGGCGACTCGGGCGAGC
Organism: Microbacterium sp. B19(2022); assembly: GCF_012030385.1. Classification (NCBI taxonomy): domain Bacteria; kingdom Bacillati; phylum Actinomycetota; class Actinomycetes; order Micrococcales; family Microbacteriaceae; genus Microbacterium; species Microbacterium sp. B19(2022). The sequence goes on along the minus strand of NZ_JAAUVO010000001.1, from coordinate 282,267 downwards.
TCACCACTGTCGGCTTCGTCGCCGTCGGCCCCGAGGGTGCATGGCGCCAGGCGAACGAGAGCAACATCCAGGACACGTTCACGAAAGAGGCCGGGTACAACCTGAAGTACGCGCCCGCCACGAACCTCGACCAGAAGTCGCAGATCGACGCGTTCACGTCGTTCGTCGACGAGGACGTCGACGTGATCCTCCTGTCGGCGACCGAGGCCAGCGGCTGGGAGGACTCCCTCAAGCTCGCCCAGGAGGCAGAGATCCCGGTGATCCTGCTCGACCGCGGTATCGAGCCCGATGACACGAGCATGTACGTCACCCGCATCGCTCCCGACAACATCGAGGTCGCCAAGGAGGTCGGGACCTGGGCCGCGGCCGAGTTCCCCGACGGCGGCAACTACGTCGTCCTCGAGGGTCCCGCCGGTGTCGGCGTCGTGAACGAGCGCAACCAGGGCTTCGACGAGGGCCTCGAGGGCTCCACGCTGAAGAAGGTCGACGCGCAGACGGCCAACTGGTCGGCCGAAGAGGGCAAGAGCGTCTTCGAGACCATGCTCAAGGCCAACAACAACGACATCCAGTTCGTCTTCGCCCAGAACGACGAGATGGGTCTCGGCGCAGCCCAGGCCGCAGAGGAAGCCGGTCTGGTCATCGGCACCGACGTGAAGATCGCCACGATCGACGGCACCAAGAACGCGATGCAGGCGCTCGCCGACGGTCAGCTCAGCTACGTGCACGAGTACAACCCGCTGTTCGGTGAGACCGCACTCGAGGTCGTCGAGAAGGCTCTCGCCGGCGACTCGGTCGAGTCCTACATCATCGTTCCGAGCGAGGCATTCGACTCGGCGGATGCGGCCAAGGCCGTTCTGGCGGACCGCAAGTACTGAGCATCACCCCGTGATCTCGGGGGCGGCGCCGACCGTGCCGCCCCCGAGACCGGATAGACGGAGAGACAACGATGAACGAAGAACTGCCCATCGTCGAGATGCGCGGGATCACCATCGAATTCCCCGGAGTGAAGGCGCTCGACGGAGTCGACTTCCGCCTCTTCCAGGGTGAGGTGCACGCTCTCATGGGCGAGAACGGCGCGGGCAAGTCGACGCTGATCAAAGCCCTCACCGGTGTCTACCGCATCGACTCCGGATCGATCGTCGTCGCCGGTCAGGAGCGCAGCTTCGGCGGCACGAGCGACGCGCAGGCCGCCGGGATCTCGACCGTCTACCAGGAGGTGAACCTCGCCCCCAACCTCAGCATCGGTGAGAACGTCATGCTCGGGCACGAGGTGCGCGGAGTCCTCGGCGTCAACTGGCGAGCCACGCATCGCGCCGCCACCGAGGCGCTCGCCCGGCTCGGCCTGGAACACCTCGACACCCACCAGCCACTCTCGACGCTCTCGATCGCGATGCAGCAGCTCGTCGCGATCAGCCGGGCCATGGCGATCAAGGCCAAGGTCCTCATCCTCGACGAGCCGACTTCCAGCCTCGACGCGGCAGAGGTCGAAGGTCTCTTCACCGTGATGCGCACCCTGCGCGACCAGGGCGTCGCGATCCTCTTCGTCTCGCACTTCCTCGATCAGATCTATGCGATCAGCGACCGTCTCACCGTCCTGCGCAACGGGAAGTACGAGGGGGAGTACCTCACCCGTGATCTCGACAGGCATGCCCTCATCTCCCGGATGATCGGCAAGGACCTCGACACGCTGAAGTCGCTCGGCGGCAACCGTCGCACCACCCCGCGCGACGCCGACGAGGCGACCTTCCTCTCGGCATCCGGCATCTCCCGTGCCGGCGCCGTGCACGCCACCGACCTCGACATCCGGCCAGGAGAGGTCGTCGGCTTCGCCGGACTCCTCGGCTCCGGGCGCACCGAGCTCGCGCGTCTGCTCTACGGTGCGGACCGCAGCGAGTCCGGCCAGATCACCGTCAAGGGGCGCAAGGTCGACCTCTCGTCGCCGTCCGCCGCCCTCGCACAGCGCATCGCGTTCTCGACCGAGAACCGTCGGGACGAGGGCATCATCGGCGATCTCACGATCCGCGAGAACATGATCCTCGCCGTCCAGGCCAAGCGCGGCTGGGCGCGGCCGATGCCGCGCAAGGAGCAGGACGCGATCGTCGACAAGTACATCGCGGCCCTCAACGTGCGCCCCGCCGATCCGGAACGGATGATCAAGAACCTCTCGGGCGGCAATCAGCAGAAAGTGCTCCTCGGACGCTGGCTCGCGACGGAGCCGGAGCTGCTGATCCTGGATGAGCCCACCCGAGGTATCGATGTCGGTGCGAAAGCCGAGATCCAGGAGGCCGTCGCGGAACTCGCCGACCAGGGGGTCGCCGTGGTCTTCGTCTCGTCCGAGCTCGAAGAGGTCGTGCGCCTCTCCGAGCGGATCGTCGTCCTGAAGGACCACAGCAAGATCGGTGAGATCCTGAACGGCCCCGATGTGACCGCGCAGGAGATCGTCGACGTGATCGCCGCCCACGGAGTGGAGGCCGCGGCCACCACTCTCGAGGAGGAACTCGACGCGATCGAGGTCGCCCATGTCGCACCGGTCGCCGCTTCCGATGTGCAACCCGAAACCCTCGAGGGGGAGACCCGATGAGCGCATCCGCTCGTGCGTCCGTGTGGCGCGAACTGATCCGCAAGCCGTTCTTCTGGGGGATCGTCGCGATCGTCGCGCTGCTCGCCCTGAACGTGCTCAAGGATCCGACCTATCTCGCGATCTCGATCAACCCGAACAACGGCAACCTCGTCGGCAACCTGGTCGACATCCTCCGCCAGGCGGCACCCATTATGATGATCGCGATCGGCATGTCACTCGTGATCGCGACCGGCGGCATCGACCTCTCGGTCGGCTCGCTGATGGCTGTCGCCGGAGCCGTGTCGATGGAGTTCCTCGCCGCAGCCGGCGATTCCGGATCGGTCGGTGTCGCCCTCGCCGCCGTCGGTCTCGCGCTGCTCGTCACCGCCATCCTCGGCGCGGTGAACGGCATCCTCGTCGCCTACGTCGGCCTCCAACCCTTCATCGCCACACTCGTGCTGATGCTCGCCGGGCGGGGTATCGCCAAGGTCATCACCGGAGGCCAGAACACGGCTGCGTCGAGCGATCCGTTCCGCTGGATCGCGAACGGCTTCGTCATCGGCATCCCCGTGGTGTTCATCCTCGCCGTGGCGATCGTCCTGGTCGTCGCGTGGGTGGTGCGCCGCAGCGCCCTCGGCCTCATGATCGAGGCGATCGGCATCAACCCGAAGGCGAGCCGGATGGCCGGAATCAAGCCGAAGGGGCTGCTGCTGACGACCTACGTGCTCAGCGGCATCCTCGCGGGCATCGCCGGGGTGATGTCGGTCGGCAGCGTCATGACGGTCGACATCTCCCGCACCGGCTACCAGCTCGAGCTGGACGCGATCCTCGCCGTCGTCATCGGCGGTGCCTCGCTCGCCGGTGGCAAGTTCTCGCTCAGCGGCGCCTTCGTCGGTGCTCTCCTGATCGCGACCCTCGACAAGACCGTGCTGTTCCTCGGCGTCTCGTCGTCGGCCACCCCGGCGTTCAAGGCGATCGTGATCGTCGCCATCTGCCTGCTGCAGTCCGAGCGGGTGCGCAGCTGGTTCCAACGTCGCAAGAAGGCGCAGACGCCCTCACCGCGAGTCGAGATCGTGAAGGAGGCTGCAGTATGAGCGTCATCGCCGCCGCACCAGTCCAGAGTGCCGGCCCGAGTCTCGTCGATCGGATCCGCCGACAGCTCACGTCGAATCCGTCGGTCGTCCCGACCATCGCCTCGGTGATCATCTTCGTCGGCATGATCGTCTACGGCGAGATCGCCTACGGGAAGATCGTCCAGGCGAGCACGCTGTCGAACCTGCTCATCAACAACGCGCACCTCATCGTGCTCGCGGTCGCTCTCACCTTCGTCATCCTCACGGGCGGCATCGACCTGTCGGTCGGCTCGGTCATCGCGGTCTCGTCGGTCGCGGGGGTCATGCTCTCGAACGCCGGGTGGAATCCGTTCGTCGTGATCGTGCTCATGATCGGCATCGGCGGGCTCTTCGGCCTCGTCTCCGGCGTGCTGATCCGGTACTTCAACGTGCAGCCGTTCATCGCGACTCTCGCCATGATGTTCCTCGGACGCGGCCTCGCCTCCCTGCTGAGCACCAAGCCGGAGCAGCTCCCGGCGGATTCGCCGATCCGCCTGATCGCCGAGAAGATCAAGATCATCGACGGACCGAAGGTGAACGACCTCGTCATCACCCCGGCGGTGATCATCGCGATCGTCGTCGTGCTCGTCGCCTTCTTCGTGCTTCACCGCACCCGCACAGGGCGCACCGTCTACGCGATCGGCGGATCCGAGAACTCCGCGCTGCTGATGGGTCTCCCCGTGGCGCGGACCAAAGTTCTCGTCTACGTGATCAGCGGATCGCTCGCCGGCCTCGCCGCCGTGCTCTACACCGCCCGGCTCGGCACCGCCCAGAACATCACCGGCATCGGCTGGGAGCTCGACGCGATCGCGGCGGCCGTGATCGGCGGAACCGTGCTGACCGGGGCCTACGGCTACGTGCTCGGCTCGGTCGTCGGAGCGCTGGTGCTCGGTCTCATGACCGTGCTCATCACGCGCGACGGCGGCATCCCGCCGGAGATGACGACCATCATCACCGGCGGCATCCTGTTGGTCTTCGTGCTGCTGCAGCGGGCGGTCACCCGGAAACGGGAGTAGCCCCGGGGGTCAGGCCGTCGGGATCCAGACCCGCATCGTCGACGGACCGCGCTGCGCCCAGTCGTGATACGGGACGAGCAGGGCCTCCGCGACCTCGCCGGAGGCGCGGTTCCGCAACGGCATCCGCACCTGACCTCCGGACTCGACGGGCTCGCCGGCGACCACCGCGTCGACCACATCGGCGCCGAAGTCGAGAGACTCCAGAGCCAGCACCTCGGGGCCGCGCTCGACCACGACCGAGCCGCGCACGGCGTCGACGCGAGGATCGGGGCTCGTCGTGCGCGCCAGGAGAGGCAGCGTCAGCTCGACGAAATCACCGGCGCGGAAGGCGCGGCGCACTTCGACCGTGCCGGGAGTGGCCGGATGCTGCGCGCTCTCGCCGTCGGCGTCGACCCGCACCGTCGCGCCCTCTGCCCACGCCGGCACCCGCAGGGTGAGCGTGAACTCGGCGTCTTCCGCGATCGTCACCCGGATGCCGCCGTCGACCGGGTATCCGGTCGCGATGTCGAGCGCGATCACGCGTCCGTCGGGCAGCGCCGTCCGCACGGATGCCGGCGCGTACTGATGCAGCTGCACGCCCTCGTCGTCGGCCGTCGCGACATAGGCCGCGAGGCTCGCGAAGGTGCGCGCCACGTTGGGCGGGCAGCAGGAGACCTCGAACCACGGCGCCCGCAGTGACGAGGAAGCACGCTTGGACGTTCCCTCCGGATCGGCAGGTACCCCCGGAACACGCTGGTGCAGGGTGTTCGCGTAGTAGAACGCCCGACCGTCCGGCGCGGGAGACGTCGCGACGACGTTGAAGAGGGTCCGCTCGATGAGGTCGGCGTGACGGGTGTCGCCGGTCGCGAGCAGCAGCCGCCACGAGAACATGATCGACCCGACTCCGGCACACGTCTCGGAGTAGGCGCGATCCGAAGGCAGCTCCCAGTCGGCGCCGAACGCCTCGTCCTGGTGGTGCGATCCCTGACCGCCGGTCACATAGGTGCGGCGCTTGACCGTGCGGTCCCACTGCCCGCGCAACGCGTCGAGCAGTCTGTCGTCGGAGAGCTCGATCGCGACGTCGGTGGCGCCGGAGGCCAGGTAGTTCGCGCGCACGGCGTGCCCGCGCAGCGCCTCGGCCGCGCGCACCGGCACGTCGTCCTGGAAGTACTCCTGGCCCCATTCGATCTCGGCGAGCGACCCGCGGCCGTGCCGCTCGACGAACAGGGCCGCCTGGTCGATGAAGCGCTGTTCCCCGAGCGCCCGTCCCAGCTCGGCGAGTCCGACCTCGACCTCGGCGTGACCGCAGATCGCGTCGCGGCCGTCGGCGCCGAACTCGCCGCAGACGAGCTCGGCCGCGCGTCGGGCGACCGCGACGAGTCCGTCGTCGGCATCCGGCCGGGTGCGGTGCCGAGCGACCGCCGCCTGGAAGAGGTGTCCGAGGCAGTACAGCTCGTGGCCCCACTCCAGATCCGACCAGCGCTCGCCCTGCCCCGGGCGCCCGAACTGCGTGTTCAGATAGCCGTCGGTCTCCTGCGCGGCAGCCACCCGCGAGACCACGGCGCGGAAACGCTGCTCGAGCGGGGCATCGGTCGCGGCATCCGTCCGTCCGATCTCCCAGGCGAGGGCCTCGAGGTACTTGTAGATCTCGGAATCCGCGAACTCCCGCCCGCGGCGCCCCTCGGGCAGTGTGCCCGCGGCGGCGAGATCGAAGTTGGGCAGCCAGCCCTCCGACTCCAGGCGCGATTCGATGTGGTCGAGGGTCGCCGTGCCGTTGACGGCCTGGCGTTCGCCCCAGAATCCGCCCGTGATGCGCACGTCGTCGAGGCCGAGGGGGCGCAGGCGCCCGCGCGTGGGAACCACCGGAGCAGCCGGTGCAGTGGTGTCGAACATCGTCATCCCTTGAAGGCGCCGGACATGAAGCCGCGCACGTAGTGTCGTTGGAGGATCAGGAACAGCACGATGCAGGGGAGCGCCAGCACGACGACTCCCGCCTCGGTGGCGCCGTAGTCGACGACACCCTGCACCTGCCCGCGGAGGTTCGCGACCGCGAGCGGCAGTGTCATGCGGTTCGAGTCGTTGATGAGGATCAGCGGCGCCATGAAGTCGTTCCATGCCGTGAGGAACGCGAACAGCCCGACGGTGACGAGTCCGGGCTTGACCGCCGGGAGCAGCACCCGCCACAGGGCGCCCCAGCTGGAGCATCCGTCGACCATCGCCGCCTCGTCCATCTCGCGCGGGATCGATTCGAACGAGATGCGCATCATGAACATCGAGAACGGCAGCTGGAACATGGTGATCACGAGGGCCACCCCGACCAGCGAGTTCTGCAGGCCGACCGCGTTGAGGATCACGTACAGCGGGATGAGCAGGGTCGCGTACGGCACCATCAGGATCGCGAGGGTCAGCAGGAACAGCGCGTTCTTGCCCGGGAATGAGAACCGGGCGAAGGCGTAGCCGCCGAGCAGCGAGATGAACAGGGTCAGGGCGACCGTGAGCACCGAGACGAACAGCGAGTTGCCGAGGTAGACCCAGATGCCCGCCTGGTACTCGCCGAGGGCGGCATAGTTGCCGAACCCCCAGCCGTCGGTCTGGCTCGTGCCCGCCATCGGGCTGACCGACGAGACGCCGGTCCAGATGAGCGGGTAGAGGAAGATCACCGCGAGGGCGGTCGTGAACACCCAGTACGGGATGCCGTAGACGATACGAGCCGCCTTCGAGCGGTAACGCGGAGGGGTGGGCTGGTGTCCCGGCGCGACGATGGTGCGGGTCAGTGTCTGAGACATGCGGGTCAGCTCTCATCCGGACGCCGGAAGGCGCGCAACTGGAAGACGTTGATGACGATGAGCGCGAGGAGCACGATCACCGAGAGGGCGCCGGCGATGCCGAGGCTGTTCTGCCCCTGGAAGGCCACGTTGTAGATCAGCTGCACGACCGTCATCGTGCTGTTGTCGGGGCCGCCCTTGGTGAGGATGTAGAACTGCTCGAACGCGAGCAGCGACCCGGTCACGCACATCACGGTCGTGAGCGCGAACGTCGGCTTCAGCAGGGGGACCGTGATGTAGCGGAAGGTCTGCCAGCGGCTCGAGCCGTCGATGCGCGCGGCTTCGTAGATGTCGTCGGGGATGCCCTGCAGTCCCACGAGCATCAGCAGCATGTAGAAGCCGGCGAAGCGCCACACGATGAGGAAGATCGTCGACCACAGTGCGCCGTCGGGGGTGCCGAGGAAGGTGATGCCCCACGACTTCATGAGTCCGGCGAAGGGTCCGGCGATGGGGGAGTACAGCACGTAGAAGAGCAGCGAGGCGGATGCCAGGCCCAGGGCGCTCGGAATCAGGAACGCCGTGCGCAGGAGGCCCTTCCAGCGGGTCGACTCCTGCACGAGCAGCGCGAGCCCGAGACCCAGGCCGATCAGGAGCACGGTGGTGATGACCGTGTACAGCAGGGTGAAGCGGATGCTGTCCCAGAAGAGGCGGTGATTGACGGCATCCACGTAGTTCTCGGGGAAGTTCAACCCCTGGTTCCCGCTGAGCAGCGGCCAGTCGGATGCCGACATCTGCAGCACGAGGATCAGCGGGACCACGAAGAGCAGCGCCACGAAGATCGCGGTGGGGGCGGCGTACAACCACCCCTGCACGGGGCCGCCGAATCCGGTACGCGCGCGTCGGCGGCGCAGCGGGGGTGCGGTCGAGGTCATCGGGTTCTCTTTCGTCGGAGGCTGTCGCTTTGTCGGATGCTGTCGCTGCAGTCGAGGGGAGCGGCGGGCGGCGCGTCATGGCCCCGCCCGCCGGGAGGATCACTGCCCGAGGATGGCGGTGATCTCGTCGTTGTCGGCGTCGACGGAGTCCTCGCCGTTCAGCACCCGGTTGCGCACGAGCGTGAGCCACGGGCTGCCCGGCGCGTTGAACGCCTGCTGGAAGTTCAGAGCCACGGGTGTGCTGCCCTGCGCCGCGACCTCGTTGATCGTGACCAGGCGGGGGTCGGCCGCCGCGTACTCGTTGTCGGCGAGGTCGCCGCGTGAGACCGCGTTGCCGTCCTTGGCGAGCACCTCGACCTGTGCCTCCTCGGACATCATCCAGTCGAGGAAGTTCCAGGCCTGCGCGGACTGCTTCGAGTCCTTCGAGATGCCGATGCCGTCGCCGCCGACGAACGTCGAGACGCCGCCGTCGACACCCGGGATGCCGGCCACGCCCGCGTCGAACTCCAGCGAGGGGAGGAGCGTCGCCGGGAACGGCATCACGCCGACCTTGCCCTCGCTGAAGGCCGCGGTCCACGTCGGGCCGGTCTCGTCGGTGGAGCTCGGAAGCACCGCGCCCGCCTCTTCCAGCTCGGCCCAGGTGTCGTACACAGCCTGAGCCGCGTCGCCGTTCAGCAGCGATTCGGTGCCGTCGTCGCTCATGACCTCTTCGCCCGAGGCCCAGACCGAGGGGAACCAGGTGAAGACCAGGCAGCCGCCGCAGTTCAGACCCGTGGCGGTGCCGTAGGTGTCGGGCTTGTTCAGAGCCTGCACCGCCTGCGCGGCCTCGGAGAACTCTTCGAGCGTCGCCGGCGCCTTCTCGGGGTCGAGGCCGGCCTCGGCGAACAGCTCCTTGTTCCAGAACAGCATCGAGAGGTCGAGCGCGAACGGCAGCACGTACTCCTTGTCGTCGACGGTGCCGGCGTCGAGGTGGCCCTGGTTGATCTCGTCCTTGAAGTCGAGGCCGTCGATCTGGGTCGAGAGGTCGGCGAAGAGGCCCTGTTGCGCCCAGTTGGGCACGTAGACGATGTCGGCCGCGAAGAGGTCGGGGAGTCCGCCGGACCCGGCGGCGGCGCCGACCTTTGCGACGTAGTCGTCGTTGGGGACGACCGTGAGCTCGACCTGGTTCTCGTGCGAGTCGTTGTACGCATCGACGAGCAGTTTGGCCTGGCGTTCGATGGGAGCGCGGGTCCAGAGCGTCAGCGTCGAACCGTCGTCGACGCCTCCCGCGGGGATCTCCTCGGTCGGGCCGGCGGTGTCGTCGCCGGCTGCGCAGCCCGCCAGCGGGACGGCGAGCAGGCCGGTGACGGCGAGGATGGTGGCCGTGCGGCGGAACGCACGGCGTCGGGTGGTGTGCATGGGATTGCCTCCAGGACTCTTCGGTGAGTGGATGCGGTCGGCGAGCGACGGCAGTGTCGAGCTGAGGTGCAATTTCGAAAACTCCGAAACCGCTTTCGAAAGGTATATCGTGAATGAAGCGCGGCGGTCAAGCATCGCTCCGATAACCTTTCAGAAACGTTCAGGGGGCGAGATGGTCAGCAGCGGCGACATGGCGGGCAAGGCGGCGACGCTCAGCGACGTGGCACGGCATGCCGGCGTCTCGATCGCCACGGCATCGAAGGCGCTCAACGACCGCGGTGATGTCGCAGTGGCCACCAAGGCCCGGGTCGTGGCCGCCGCCGCAGAGCTCGCGTTCACCCCGAATGCGATGGCCCGAGGGCTCCTCGCCGGACGCACCGGCACGGTGGGACTGCTCACCAGCGACCTCGAAGGCCGCTTCATGATCCCGATCCTCATGGGGGCGGAAGACGCCTTCGGTGCGGGGCGCATCAACGTGTTCCTCTGCGACGCCCGCGGCGACGCGATCCGCGAGCAGCATCACCTGAAAGAGCTGTTGAGCCGCCGCGTCGACGGCATCATCGTCGTCGGACGGCAGACCGACCCGCGTCCCTCGCTGGGGCAGGACATCCCGGTTCCGGTCGTGTACGCGTATGCGCCGTCGGACGATCCGCGCGACCTGTCTCTCACCCCCGACAACTACGCGGGAGGGCGCCTCGCGATCGAGCATCTGCTCTCGTGCGGGCGCCGACGCATCGCGCACATCTCGGGCGAACCCTCCTACGCCGCGGCGCAGGATCGCCTCGCCGGTGCCAGGGCCGCGCTCGCCGAAGCCGGGCTCGAGTTCGTCGGCGCCCCGATGCTCTCGGAATGGACCGAGCACTGGGGTCGGGATGCCGGAGCGCTGCTGCTGCAGCGGCATCCGGATATCGATGCGGTGTTCTGCGGGTCCGACCAGATCGCGCGCGGTGTGCTCGACTCGGCGCGGGACCTCGGGCGCTCGGTGCCCGACGACCTCGCCGTCATCGGCTACGACAACTGGGAGGTGCTGGCGACCAACGCCCGCCCGGAGCTGACCAGCATCGACGCGAACCTGCAGCAGCTCGGGCGTCAGGCGGCGCAGCGCGTGTTCGACGCGATCGACGGCGTCGACATCGGTGAGGGGTCGCACCATCTGCCCGTGCGCCTGGTCATCCGAGGCTCGACCATCGCTCGGCGCTGACCCGTTCCAGGCGCTTCGACGGGCTCGGCGACCCCGGCGCTGCCGGCGTCACACGTGGTCGCGCCAGGAGTGCTGCGGGTCGTAGTCCAGGACCCGGCGCGCCTTGTCGATCGACAGCAGCGTCTCGTTCGGGCCGAACTCTCGGCGCCTCGGCACGTCCGGGAAGACCTCGGCGAGCAGTTCGTCGTTGGGCCGCGACATCACCGTGTCGGCCGCCGCGATGATGAACCGGTCGAATCCGGGGGCTGCGACCTCGAGCGACCGCTGCACCGCCTGGGCGCCGTCGCGGGCGTCGATGTAGCCCCACAGGTTCCACTTGCGCCCGAGGGCGTCGGCGTCGAACGAGGGGAACTCGGCGTAGTCCTCAGGGACCATCACGTTCGAGAACCGCAGGGCCGTGATCGACAGGTCGGGGTGCCAGCGCACGAGCTCGGTCGCGAGCTGCTCCTCGAGCGTCTTCACGAGCGAGTAGACGGATTCGGGGCGCGCGGGGTAGTCCTCGTCGACCGGCACGTAGGGCGGCGGCACGTCGAACGGCAGCCCCAGCACCGTCTCGCTCGACGCATACACGATGCGCCGGATGCCGAGGCGCACGGCCGCCCAGAATACGTTGAACGTGGCCGGCATGTTGTTGTGGAAGGTCGCGACGTCGGTGCGGATGCCGGGGGCCGGGATCGCGCCGAGGTGCACCACCGCGTCGATGCCGTCGTGCCTGTCGCCGACCGCCGTGAACGCGTCGACGACCTGGCCGTAGTCGGTCAGGTCGACCTGCACGAAGTCGGGGCCGCGGGTGCCGGTGAGGTCCATGCCGATGACGTCGTAGCCGTTCGCGCGGAGTTCGCGGGCGACGACGCGGCCGAGCTTGCCGGAGGAGCCGGTGAGAGCGATGCGCATGTCACCAGAGTGGCACGGCGGCGGGCCGAGTGGACCGGGCGTCGTACACTCGTCGGCGTGAGTGACACGAGCAGCGGCCGCAGCCGATCCATCGGCGTCCGCGACGTCGCCGCCCGCGCAGGCGTGTCCCGGCAGACCGTGTCGAGGGTGCTGAACGACCACCCCGACGTCGCCACCGACACCAAGGAGCGCGTGCTCGCCGCGATGGCCGAGCTCGGCTACCGCATGAACAACGCCGCCCGTGCACTCGGCACCCGGCGCTCGCGGACCCTGGGCGTGCTGGCCTCGGATGCGCTGCAGTACGGGCCCTCGCGCAGCCTCGCCGCGCTGGAGGCTTCGGCCCGCGAGGCCGGGTACTGGGTGAGCGCGGCCTTCGCGGATGCGGCGGATGTCGCGGCTGTCGTCGCGGCGGTCGACCACCTCGTCGTGCAGGGGGTGGAGGGGATCGTCGTCGTCGCCCCGCACGCCCAGACGCTGGAGGCGCTCGCCGCGCTGCGCATCGACGTGCCGGTCGTGACGCTGCATTCCGCCGGACTCGGCGCGACCGGACTCTCGGTGGATCAGGCCGCAGGCGCGCGGTTGGCGGTCGCTGCGCTCGCCGAAGCCGGGCACTCCCGCATCGCGCACCTCGCGGGACCGGCGGACTGGCTCGAGGCGGAGTCGCGCGCCGAAGGTTTCGCCGCAGAGCTCGCCGCTCGCGGGTTGACGCCGGGGCCCGTGATCGCCGGGGACTGGTCGGCAGGGTCGGGGTATGCGGCGGTCGAGGCGGTTCGCGGTTCCGGGGTCACGGCGGTGTTCGCGGCGAACGACCAGATGGCGCTCGGCCTGCTGAGCGCCCTGCACGAGGCGGGGCTCACGGTTCCGGGTGATGTCAGCGTGGTCGGGTTCGACGACGCCCCGGATGCCGCGTACTACTGGCCGCCGCTCACCACCGTGCGGCAGGACTTCGAGGAGCTCGCGCGTCGGGCCGTGGCCGCCGCGATCGGCGGAACCGCTGCCGCCGCATCCGCTCTCGCTCCCGTCGCGCCGGTGCTGGTCTCCCGCGCCTCCGTCGCTCCGCCCCGCTGATACCCAATCCTTGACGGACCGAGCGCTGCCGTGACAGACTTCTGTGACCGGTCACAGTGGCCGGATGCGAACCCAGAGGCAGCTGTGAGCGACGACGCCCCCACCTTCGAACCCGACATCGAGCACGCGATCGCGGTCGTCCGCGCGGATGTGGCCCGTCTGCACGGCGAACTGGTCCGCTACGGCCTGGTCGTCTGGACCGGCGGCAACATCTCGGGCCGCGTGCCCGGCGCCGACCTCTTCGTGATCAAGCCGAGCGGTGTGAGCTACGACGACCTCACCGCATCGAACATGATCCTGTGCGACCTCGACGGCAACGTCATCCCCGGCACGCCCGGCAGCGACCGCTCCCCGTCGAGCGACACCGCCGCGCACGCCTACGTCTACCGGCACATGCCGACCGTCGGCGGGGTCGTGCACACGCACTCGACCTACGCCGTCGCATGGGCGGCGCGGGGCGAGGAGATCCCCTGCGTCATCACCGCGATGGCCGACGAGTTCGGTGGGCCCGTCCCGATCGGCCCCTTCGCGATCATCGGCGACGACTCGATCGGCCGTGGCATCGTCGAGACGCTGAGCGGTCACCGCTCCCGGGCGGTGCTCATGCAGAACCACGGTCCGTTCACGATCGGCGCGGATGCGGAGGACGCCGTGAAGGCCGCCGTCATGGTCGAGGACGTCGCCCGCACGGTGCACCTCGCCCGCGAGGCCGGACCGCTCATCCCGATTCCGCAGGCCGCGATCGACAGCCTGTTCGACCGATATCAGAACGTCTACGGCCAGTCCGAGGACACCCGCCGATGAGCGCGCTCGACGATATCCGCGACGGACGTACGAGCCTCGGCATCGAGCTGGGCTCGACCCGCATCAAGGCCTGCCTGATCGGCTCCGATGCGACCGAGGTCCTCGCGACCGGCTCGTTCTCGTGGGAGAACCGCCTCGAAGACGGCCGCTGGACCTACGCGATCGACGAGGTGTGGCGCGGCCTCCAGGCGGCGTACGCGGCTCTGGTCGACGATGCGCAGGAGCGCCACGGCATCCGTCCCGACACGTTCGGCGCCATCGGGGTCTCGGCGATGATGCACGGCTACCTGGCGTTCGACGCGTCCGGCGAGCTGCTCGTGCCGTTCCGCACCTGGCGCAACACCAGCACGGGCGCGGCCTCCGCCGAGCTGGGGGAGCTGTTCGGCGTGAACATCCCGCTGCGCTGGTCGATCGCGCACCTGCACCAGGCCGTGCTCGACGCCGAGCCGCATCTCGCCCGGGTCGCGAGCGTGAACACCCTCGCCGGTTATGTGCACCACCGCCTCACGGGCGAGCGGGTGCTCGGGGTCGGTGATGCCTCGGGCATGTTCCCGATCAATGCCGCGACCGGCGCCTACGACGCGCGGATGCTGCACGCCTACGACGCCCTCGTCGGTGACCGTCTGCCCGCACCGGCGGCTCAGCTCCTGCCGAGCGTGCTCCCCGCCGGGGCCGCGGCCGGCACCCTCACCGCCGGCGGCGCCGCCCTCCTCGACCCGAGTGGCGCACTGCGCCCCGGCATCCCGCTGTGTCCGCCCGAGGGTGATGCGGGAACGGGCATGGTCGCGACGAACTCGGTCGCCCCGCGCACCGGCAACGTGAGCGCGGGCACGAGCATCTTCGCGATGGTCGTGCTGGAGCATCCGCTGGCCGAGGTGCACCACGAGCTCGACCTCGTGACCACTCCGGCGGGCGACGCCGTGGCCATGGTGCACTGCAACAACGGCGCCAGCGAGCTCGCAGCCTGGGCGGGGCTGTTCACACGCTTCGCCGCCGCGGCCGGGCAGCCGATCGACGACGATGCCGCGTTCGACGTCCTGTTCCGCGAGGCGCTCGAGGGTGAAGCGGATGCCGGTGGCCTCCTCGCCTACAACCACCTCGCCGGCGAGCCGATCGCCGGCCTGATCGAGGGGCGTCCGCTGTTCGTGCGCACCCCCGACAGTGCGCTCACGCTCGCGAACTTCATGCGCGCCCAGGTCTACGGCGTGTTCGGCACGCTCGCGCTCGGCATGCAGGTGCTCGCGGCGGAGGGTGTGCAGCTCGACCGGATGTTCGCGCACGGAGGCATGTTCCGCACCGCCGGGGTCGCCCAGCGCTTCCTCGCCGGTGCGCTCGATGCTCCGGTCGCCGTCGGCGAGCTCGCCGCCGAGGGTGGCGCGTGGGGCATCGCCGTGCTCGCCTCGTACCTCGCCCATGCCGAAGACCTCTCGCTGGCGGACTACCTCGACCAGCGGGTGTTCGCCACGGCATCCCTCAGCACCGCCGACCCCGACCCGGCCGATGTCGCCGGGTTCTCCGCCTATCTCGACCGCTACCGAGCGGGCCTGGCCATCGAGGCCGCCGCCGTCGAATCCCTGTAAGGACCGTTCATGACCCGCACTCCGCTCACCACCTCCCTCGATGGCTACGAGGTCTGGTTCCTCACCGGCAGCCAGCACCTCTACGGTCCCGAGACGCTCGCGCAGGTCGCGGCGCAGTCACAGGAGATCGCGCGGCTGCTCGACGAGTCGCCCGAGGTTCCGGTCCGGATCGTCTGGAAGCCGGTGCTGACGGATGCCGCGGCGATCAAGCGCACCGCACTGGAGGCCAACGCCGACGACCGCGTGATCGGCCTCGTCGCGTGGATGCACACGTTCAGCCCGGCGAAGATGTGGATCGCCGGACTCGACGCGCTGCAGAAGCCGCTCGCGCACCTGCACACGCAGGCCAACGTCGAGCTGCCCTGGGCCGACATCGACTTCGACTTCATGAACCTGAACCAGGCGGCGCACGGCGACCGCGAGTTCGGGTACATCCAGACGCGCCTGGGTGTGCCGCGCAAGACCATCGTCGGGCATGCGTCCGACCCGCGCCTGCGCAGCGAGCTCGGCACCTGGCAGCGCGCGGCGGCGGGGCTCGCGGCCTCGCGCGACCTGAAGCTCGCGCGCTTCGGCGACAACATGCGCTTCGTCGCGGTGACCGAGGGTGACAAGACCGAGGCCGAGCTGCGGTTCGGTGTGCAGGTGAACACGTGGGGCGTGAACGAGCTGGCAGACGCCGTGGCCGCGGCATCCGCCTCCGACATCGACACGCTCGTCGCCGAGTACGAAGAGCTGTACGAGGTCGTGCCCGAGCTGCGGAAGGGCGGCGAGCGGCACGAGTCGCTGCGTGACGGTGCGGCGATCGAGATCGGGCTGCGGTCGTTCCTCGAGGAGGGCGGCTTCGGCGCGTTCACGACCTCGTTCGAAGACCTCGGTGCGCTGAAGCAGCTGCCGGGACTCGCGGTGCAGCGGCTGATGGCCGAGGGCTACGGCTTCGGTGCCGAGGGCGACTGGAAGACCGCCGTTCTCGTGCGCATCGCGAACGTGATGGGTGCGGGTCTGCCCGGGGGCGCGAGCCTGATGGAGGACTACACCTACGACATGACCCCGGGCGATGAGCTGATCCTCGGTGCGCACATGCTCGAGGTCTCCCCGTCGCTGAGCTCCGCGAAGCCCACGCTCGAGATCCACCCGCTCGGCATCGGCGGCAAGGACGACCCGGTGCGCCTGGTCTTCACGGCCGATCCCGGGCCCGCCGTCGTGGTGGCGCTGAGCGACATGCGCGACCGTTTCCGCCTCACCGCGAACGTGGTCGAGAACGTGCCGCCGCGGGCCGCGCTGCCGAAGCTCCCCGTCGGACGCGCGGTCTGGAAGCCGCAGCCCGACTTCACCACCAGCGCCGCCGCCTGGCTCACCGCCGGTGCTGCCCACCACACGGTCATGTCGACCGCGGTCGGGATCGAGGCGTTCCGCGACTTCGCCGAGATGGCCGAGGTCGAGCTGCTCGTGATCGACGACACCACCACGCTGCCCGAGTTCCAGAAGCAGGTCCGCTGGAACCAGGCCTACTACCGGCTGGCTCAGGGCCTGTGACGACGATGCCGCGCTCCGGCCGTCAGCTGCGGATCGCCGCACACGGGTACGAGGCCGTGATCGCCAGCATCGGTGCGACGCTGCGGACGCTCACGTTCGAAGAGCGCGATCTCGTGGTGCCCTTCGATGCGGATGCCGTGCGCCCCGGCTACCGCGGCGTGACGCTGGCCCCGTGGCCGAACCGCATCGTCGACGGACGCTACTCGTTCGGCGGAGGGCAGCACCAGCTGGCGCTCACCGAGCCGGAACGCGCGCATGCGCTGCACGGTCTGCTCGCCTGGGTCGAGTTCGAAGACCGTCTGGTGCTCGACGACCGGGTCGTACTGGCCGCCGTGATCCTGCCGCAGACCGGGTACCCGTTCCGTGTCGAGGTCGAGGTCGAGTACCGGCTCGATGCCGAGGGGCTGCAGCAGACGGTGACCGCGCACAACGTCGGGGCGGATGCCGCGCCCTGGGGCACCGGTCCGCACCCGTATCTCGTGGCCGGCCAGGGCGGCGTCGACGACTGGACCCTGCTGCTCCCGGCATCCGAGGTGCTCACGGTCACACCCGACCGGCTGAGCCCGGTCGCCGTCGAGCCGGTGTCGCAGCATCCGGAGTGGGACTTCCGCTCGGCGCGCCCCATCGGCGATGTCTTCATCGATCATGCCTTCACCGGCCTCGCCCGCGGCGGCGGCCTGGCCGAGGTGCGGCTGACGGCTGCCGACGGTCACGGCGTCGGGATGGCGTGGGACGAGCGCTGCCCGTGGGTGCAGGTGCACACCGCCGACACTCCCGCCGTCGCGGACACTCACCGCATCGGCCTCGCGGTCGAGCCGATGACGTGCCCGCCCGACGCGTTCAACTCCGGCGTGGATCTCGTGACCCTCGACCCCGGGGCGACGCACGCGGCGTCGTGGCGGATCTTCGCGGTGTAGCGGGACCATTCGCACCGCCGCCGCAGGGCGCGGGGGCAGTACGGCAACAAGCTACTTAAGCGCTTAGGTTACAGTGGACTCCTCACGAATCAGCGAGGAGGACTCCGCATGCGTACGACGTCGGATCTGGCAGGACGTTGGAGTTGGATGGTCGACGCCGAGGGGGACACTCCTGTCCCGGAAGAGGCCGCGCCGCTCGTCGGGAGGGCCGTCGCCGCGCAGGTGCCCGGGGCGATCCACCTCGATCTGCGGAACGCAGACCTCATTCCCGACCCCTTCGTCGACCGGAACGAGGAGGCCGTGTCCTGGGTCGCTCGATGCGACTGGCGCCTGAATCGCACCTTTTCCCTGGACGGCGACGCGGAGCGGGTGGACCTCGTCTTCGACGGCGTGGACACCATCGCGTCGATCGCCGTCAACGGGCGAACCGTCGGACAGACGCGGAACATGCATCGTGCGTACCGGTTCGACGTGACGGCGGCGATCGAGGCGGAGAACAGCGTCGATGTCTGCTTCACCTCCGCATACACGTATGCCGAGCAGCAGGAACGTGCGCTCGGCGCGCGCCCCAGCGCCTACCCGCAGCCGTTCGCATTCATCCGGAAGATGGCGAGCAGCTTCGGCTGGGACTGGGGGCCGACCCTTCCCGGATGCGGGCTCTGGCGTGACGTCAGGATCGAGAGCTGGAGCACGGCGCGGATCGCCGCGGTCCGTCCGTTGGTCGACGTCTTCGAGCAGACCGGCATCCTCACCGCTCACATCGACCTCGAGCGAACGGCCTCCGGCGCGAGCATCCCGCTGCATCTCGAGATCGAGATCGCGGGGCAGGCCGTTCATGCCGAGGTGCCGCCGGGCGAAGAGTCGGCGACCATCGTGGTCGCCGTTCCCGATGTGCAGCGGTGGCACCCGCGCGGACTCGGCGAACCCCACCTGTACTCGGTCGAGGTCTCACTCTGGTCGGAGCGAGAGCGGCTCGACGAACACCGCGCGCGGGTCGGCTTCCGGACTGTCGTCGTCGATCGGACCCCCGATGCGCACGGCACGCCGTTCGTCGTCACGGTGAACGACCGCCCGATGTTCATCAAGGGCGTGAATTGGATTCCCGAGAGCGTCTTCCCCGGTGAGGATGTCGCCGACCGCGTCCGCATGCGCCTGGAGCAGGCAGCGGAGGCGAATGTGAACCTCGTGCGGGTGTGGGGCGGAGGCGTCTACGAGAGCGAGGCGTTCTACTCCGCGTGCGATGAGCTCGGCCTGCTCGTGTGGCAGGACTTCCTCTTCGCCTGCGCCGCCTATCCCGAGGAGGAGCCGATCAGGGCAGAGGTGCTGGCCGAAGCCCGCGAGAACATCGTGAGGCTCAGCTCTCACCCGAGCCTCGCCCTCTGGAACGGGAACAACGAGAACCTCTGGATGCGCCTGGACAAGGACTGGGCATCGCAGCCGGGTGGAGAGCTCACCTGGGGTGAGCGGTACTACCTGGAGTGGCTGCCGGACCTCGTCCGCGAGCTCGACCCGACCCGTCCCTACACGGAGGGGAGTCCCTGGTCGGGCAGCTGGGCTCATGATCCGAACGACCCGGATCACCAGACCTTCCATTCCTGGGATGCCTGGAACGAAGACGACTACTCGGTCTACCGTGACAGTTCTCCGCGCTTCGTCTCCGAGTTCGGTTGGCAGGGCGCAGCCGCCTGGCGGACGCTGCGCGATGCGGTCTCGGACCCCGAACTTCGTCTCGACTCCGAGAACGTCCGGCATCACCAGAAGGCCATCGACGGGCACGCGAAGCTCGCCCGCAATCTCGCCCGCCACCTCCCGCCGACGGACGACTTCGACCGGTGGCATCTGCAGACGCAGTGGATGCAGGTCGAGGCCGTCCGCACCGGCGTGCTGCACTGGCGCGCGAGTTGGCCGCGCACCTCGGGAACGATCGTGTGGCAACTCAACGACCTGTGGCCGGTAACGTCCTGGTCGGCGATCGACAGCGCGGGCCGGTGCAAACCGCTCTACTTCGCCCTGCGCGACATGTACGCACCGCGCGTGCTGACGATCGAGCCTGGGGACGGCGGGCTCGAACTGTGCGTCATCAACGACGACGACGAGGCGTGGCACTCCACGGTGGGACTCACGCGGCGGCGGGCCGACGGGATGGCTGCGGCGGAGCAGTCGCTCCCGCTCTCCGTGCCTCCGCGCTCGGTGACCCGCATCGAGCTGCCGCCGATCATCGCCGAGCCGCGGGATCCGGCGGAAGAGTTCGTGGTCGCCACCGTCGACCACCAGCGAGCCCTCTGGCATTTCTCTCCGCCGAGTGGCGCGCACGCTCACGCACCGCTGGAAGTCGCCGTCGCCGTCGTCGCCGGTGGTGTGGACATCAGCGTCCGCTCACGTCTCCTCGCCCGCGACGTACTCGTCCAGCCGGATCGCCTCCATCCTGAGGCGACGGTCGATCGCGGCTTCACCACCGTGCTCCCGGGGGAGACCGCGATCTTCCGCGTCCGCGCGCCGGAGCCGCTCGATCCCGACTCGGCGCGGGAGGCGTTCGTCGTCTCCTCGCTACGGGATATCATCGATCCCGACTGACGGGAGCTGCATCGGTGATGACGAGCGCTGCGCGGGCCCGGCGGGTCACGATCGCCGATGTCGCGCGCGAGGCGCAGACGTCGACCGCGAGCGTCTCCTATGCCCTCAACGGTCGTCCGGGGATCTCCGAGGCCACGCGGGAACGGGTGCTCGAAGTGGCGGCCCGACTCGGCTGGTCACCGGCGAGCGCCGCGCGTGCCCTGGCGGGTGCAGGTGCGGACACGATCGGTCTGGTGCTCACGAAGGATCCTCGTGATCTCTCCGTCGAGCCGTTCTACATGCAGTTCATCGCGGGAGTGGAGTCGGCGCTCACCGTGCGCTCCCGTGGTCTTCTGCTCGAGGTCGCCGCTGATGCGGACGCCGAGGTCGAGGCGATCCGGCGTTGGCGCGGTTCGCGGCGTGTGGACGGCGTCCTCCTCACCGACCTGAGGCCACACGATCAGCGGATCGCCGTCGTCAGGGAAGCCGGCGTCCCCGCGGTCGCGGTGGGCGATCCGAGTGCTGCGGCCGGCCTGACGACCGTGTGGACGGACGACGCCGCCGCGATGAGACAGGCCGTCCAGCATCTCGCTGCTCTCGGGCATCGTCGCATCACCCGGGTCGCGGCGCCCCGACGGTATGCGTACACGGCCATCCGCGATGAGGCGTTCGACCAGGCCGCCCGTGCGTGCGGCCTCGACCATGACATCGTCCGCAGTGATCTCTCGGAGGATGCCGGTGCGGTCGCCACGCGCGCCGTGCTCTCGTCGCCGCGCCCGCCGACGGGGTTGATCTTCGACAACGACATCATGGCCGTCGCCGCCCTGACCACGGCGCATCAGCGGGGACTGTCCGTTCCCGGCGATGTGTCGATCATCGCGTGGGACGACTCGCTTCTCTGCCGACTCGTGACGCCGGGGTTGACGGCGCTCAGCCACGATGTGGTCGCCCTCGGCGCAGAGGCCGCCCGACGCCTGCTCGACGTCATCGACGGTGCGGAGCCGGCCGTCTATCAGGAGGCGACACCGATGCTGCAGATCAGGGCCTCGACCGGTCCTGCGCCGACCGAGGCCTGATCCGCCGACGACGGTCTACCAGCGAAGGGTGGGGTCCCACCGCAGCTGCACGCCTCCGCGCTCGAGGTCGCGCTGGAAGTCGTCGAGGTGCCGCGCATCCGCGCGCACCATCGACGGTTCGACGCCGTGGTCGAGGCAGTACGCGGCGAGGGCCCCCACCGCCTCGCCCACGGACCATTCGACGGGCTGCAGCCGGTAGCTGCCGTTCGAGATGTGCGTCGTGCCGATGTTCTTCGCTGAGGGGAGGAGATTGCGCACGCGCTGCGGCAGAAGGGCGCCGAGCGGGATCTCGAACGGCTCCGGGAGCCCGCCGCCACCGGCGCTACCGCCGGTCGTGGCGTGCCGGTCGATCCAGTAGTAGTGGCCCACCCCCACGGTGTCGGGATAGCGCTCGGCGCCCCGTCCGTCGCGAAGGTCGCGGTCGAAGTCCTGCTCGAGGATCGTTCGTTCAGCCCGGATGCGACGCGATTCGCGGAAGTAGGGCATCATCGCGAACCCGTCGGGCGTCCCGGTGACCTGTGGTGCGAGGCGGAGCCCCGGCCAGCCGACACCGCCGTCGGGTCGAGGAGCCTCCGTCTGCAGCCAGTAGAGCAGCGACCGACTCAGCGCCTTCGAACGATCCCAGTGGATGGCGGCGTCGTCGACACCGAACAGCGGACCCCCGACATAGTCGTTCATCGGCCAGTTCACGATGACGATGTCGCTCTCATAGGCGCCGTCCTCGAACTGGCGCCGTGCGGCGATGCGGCGGTAGTTCCACAGTTCCGGGGCGCCGTCCATGTTGCGGTGGTCGACGTCGATGGCGAAGGGGTCGTCGTCGTCGTTCACCCGCAGCGTGTACTCGCGGGCGATGGAGCCATCGTGCGCGGCCCGTCGGAATCCGAGCATCTTCTCGCCGTCGAGCTGCGGCGGCCGCCACTCGCGGAAGGTGTCGTAGTCGTCGGGGCGATCGATCGTGTGATCCTGACCGGCGAGGTGTTCGACCGCGAAGCACCAGGTGACGCTCTGCATGTCGAGCGGGTCACCGGCCTCCGGCGCACTGGGCTCCCCGGTCTCGCCTCGAGCCTCGCGGCCGGTGACATATTCCACTCCGCCGAGCTCCAGGAGATCACCGAGCTCGGTCGCATCCAGCACGAACGGCGCGGACAGCTCGCGCGAGACGCCCTCGCGGTCGCGCACGGTCACCGCGGCGATGCGGTCACCGTCGGTGTGGACGGCGATAGGCGTGGTCTCGAGCATCAGAGCGAGTCGGCCGGAGGCCTCGTACGGCCGGAGAAGGTCGTGGATCACCGCGACGATGACCTTCGGCTCGACACTGAGCGGGCTCACCCAGGCCGCCCCCGGGTTGAGATACTGGTCGGCTCTCGCGGCGGCGGTGAGCGGGTAGTACGTCCGGTAGTGCTCCCGGACGAGGTCGCGGAACTGGGCGTAGCTGCGGTTACGACCCGTCGCCTCGATACGTCGATGCTCGTCGCTGGGTACGAGCTGACTCGTCAGCTGGCCCCCCAGCCAGGGGGTCTGCTCGGTCATGATGACCGATCTGCCGCGGCGCAGAGCGGCGAGGGCGGCGGAGACGCCGCCGACGCCACCGCCGATGATGAGAAGGTCGGCCTGCTGTCGTGTCACGGAAGAACACCTTTCTTTCCCGAGAACTCTAGGTAATTTTCTCGAACATGTCCAAGTAAAATCTCTAGAGGAGACGGGTTCGCCATAGAATTCCAGAACGCTGACTGAGTGAAGGGGTGCCCATGCGCGCGAAGGAGCGTCGACCATCGCTTGCCGAGGTGGCGGGTGAGGCGGGGGTCTCGATCTCCACCGTCTCGAAGGTCGTGAACGGAGCGCCCGACGTCGCTGCCGACACTCGCGTGCGGGTGGAGTCGGTGCTCCGCGACAAGCAGTATCTGTCGCCGAAGCAGCGCTCGCGCAGTGATCTGGCGACGGTGGTGGTCGTGCTCGCGAGCTCGAGCATGTCGTCCCCGCTGACGGTCGAGATCCTGCGCGGCACGATGCGTGCGGCGCACGAGGCCGGGCTCGAGCTCGTGCTGCTCGACCTTCCGGATGGAGCGCCCGCCGCCGGTTGGATCGAGCGGACCAAACGCAACGGTCCGACCGCGGTCATCGCGCTGAAGTCGCGGCTGAGGACTCAGGAGCGCGCGAAGCTGGCGAAGAACGGCGTCCCTCTCGTCGAGGTCGACACCTACCAGCTGCCGGACAACGACTCGTACTCCGTGGGTGCCACGAACTTTGCGGGGGGAATGGCTGCGACGCAGCATCTGCTCTCACTCGGGCACCGACGCATCGGGTTCCTCGGCGGGGTCTCCGACACGCAGGCGTCGATCGCCCGCAAGCACGGGCATCTCGCTGCTCTCGCGTCGGCGGGGATCGAACCCGGGGACGACATCATCGAAGAGGGCGACTTCACGTACGAATCCGGATTGCAGGCGGGGGAGGCCCTGCTGGGCCGAGCGGACCGGGTGACGGCGATCTTCGCGGCGAGCGACGCGCAGGCGGCCGGGGTTCTGGAGGCCGCGCGACGCGCCGGCGTGTCCGTCCCGGACGAGCTCAGCGTCATCGGTTTCGACGACCAGCTCGTCGCGCGGATGACGGCCCCGCAGCTGACGACCATCCGGCAGCCGTCCGAGGCGATGGGCTCCTATGCGGTGGAGGTCGCCCACAAGCTGCTGCTCGGCTCGGCGCCGCCGGCCTTCCACACCGACCTCGCGACGGAACTCGTCGTGCGAGGGTCGACAGCCCCGCCGCAAGCTTCCGAAAATATTGCTTGATATTCTCGATAGTTCTGGTACTTTTTCTTTCAGCGCGCTACGAGGCGCGTTATGAGTCCGAAGGAGTACTTCATGCGAGCTACCCGATCCCGAGGGGCTGCCATCGCGCTCACCGGAATTCTGGCGGTGTCCCTCAGCGCCTGCGCCGGTACCGACAGCGGCGCCTCAGGTCCCGTCGACCTGACGATGGCGCTCTGGTCCTCCAACGAAGGTCACCTGGCACTGCTGCAGGAGATCGGCGACGCCTACGTCGAAGAACACGGTGACGAGGTCGCGTCGATCACGTTCGAACCCGTCACCAACCCGGACTACATCGCCGGGCTGACGACACAGATCGCCGGCGGCGACGTTCCCGACCTCGCCTGGATCCCGGAGGCGAGCGGCCCCGAGTTCGTCGATTCCGGGATCCTGCACGACGTGCGCGAGACCCTGGAGAACGCCGACGGCTACGACCTCGACGACATCCTCCCGGCCGCGCTCGCGCCGTGGCAGGACGACGACGGAGGCGTCTACGCGTATCCGTTCTCGAACTCCCCCTTCGCGCTCTACGTCAACGATGACCTCGTCGCGGCCGCGGGCCAGCCGGATGTCGAGTCGCTCGTCGACACTCCCGATTACACGTGGGACACGGTCGCGGACATCGCTGCGGCGGTGAACGGCGAGACGGGAGCGACAGGGCTGAACGTGCCCACGTTCAACCCGACGAACTGGAGTGCCGTGACCATGCTCGGGAACGCATGGGGCGCCGCGCCGTGGTCCGAAGACGGCACGACCTGCGAGTTCGCCTCTCCCGAGATGATCGAGTACCTCACGTGGTACCAGGACCAGATCGACAGGGGAGCGATCCCTGCCGTCTCCGGCAACGCGGCGCCCGCTGCATTCGCGAGCGGTGACGTCGCCTTCAGCGTCGCTCAGCTCAGCCAGTCGGGGAGCCTCGACGACAGCTTCGAGTGGTCGTTCCTCCCGCTGCCCGCGGGGCCGGAGGGGTACCACCCGATCGTCGGCCAGGCGGGCGTGAGCGTCCTCGAGCGCAGTGAGAACCAGGATCAGGCGGCAGGCTTCCTCGCCTACCTGACCAACCCCACGAACGCCGAGCTCCTCGCGCAGTTCTTCCCGCCGCCCCGTGAGTCCCTGCTCAACGTGGAGACGCTCTCGCAGGCAGCGCCGAAGCTCTCGCCCGAAGAGATCCAGTCGGCGATCATCGACGTGGTCCCCGACGCCTCGGTCAAGCCGCAGCACCCGGTGCTCTCCCAGTTCTCCGACAAGGTCCGTGCGGGTCTCGACCCGGTGTGGTCGGGTGGCGACGTCGAGACCGCGGTCACCGGCATCTGCGAGCAGATCTCGCCGACGCTCAAGGGCTGACCGCGTGACCGCACGCACCGTCGCGGCGAACGATCGAAGAGCCCTGCCGAGCCGGCGTCCCCGTCCTGACGGGGATCGCTGGCTCGGCGTGGCCTTCGTCGCGCCCCAGGTCCTCGGCGTCATCGTCCTCGGCGTCGTCCCGTTCCTCTTCGTCATCTGGTACAGCTTCAACGAGTGGCGTCCGCTCACCGGCGGCATGGAGTTCATCGGGCTCGACAACTACTCGCGTCTCTTCGCTGACCCGACCTTCTCGGCCTCTGTCGTCGCGAGCCTGCTGTTCAGTGCCGGCGTCCTCATCCTGAACCTCGTGATCGCCATCAGCCTCGCCGTGCTCCTCAATCGGCGGATGAAGGGCATCACCGGGTTCCGCACGATCTTCTTCTCGCCCGTCGTGGTGTCGGTCGTCGCCTGGTCGGTGACCTGGGGGTTCCTCCTCGCCCCGGATGGCGGCATCAACGGAGCGCTGCGGATGCTCGGGATCGACGGGCCCAATTGGCTGGCAGATCCCTCCACCTCCCTGATCTCGCTCGTCGTGGTGCAGGTCTTCAAGGGAGTCGGTATGAACATGGTGCTTTTCCTCGCCGCGCTGCAGAGCGTACCGGAGGAGATCCGCGAAGCGGCGCAGCTCGATGGTGCGACGCCGTGGCGGTCGTTCTGGGCCATCACCGTGCCGATGATCGCTCCGACGATCCTGCTCACCGGCATCCTCACCACGATCGGCTCACTCGAAGTCTTCGCACCCGTGCAGCTGCTCACCGGAGGTGGTCCGGGGGATTCGACCAACGTCCTGCCGTTCCTCCTTTACCGCACCGCTTTCGTCAGCCAGCAGTTCGGCTATGCCAGCGCGATCGGTGTCGTTCTGTTCGCCATCATCCTGGCCCTGACGATGCTGCAGTGGACCACGCGACGCAAGTGGGTGCACGATGAGGTCTGAGACTTCGAAGGCGGCCCGCAGCCGCTCCAGGATCAACACCGTCGTGCTCTACGTGCTGCTCGTCGTGGTGTCGGTGCCGTTCCTGTATCCGACCCTGTGGATGTTCTTCTCGTCGTTCAAGCCGGCGAACGAGATCTTCCTCCAGCCGCCGACGCTGCTGCCCAGGGAGTGGACCCTCGACGGCTTCGTGCAGGTGTTCACGGCGCAGCCGTTCCTGCAGCAGTACGGCAATTCGATGTACATCGCGGCGATCGTCACCGTGTCGTCGATCCTGCTCTCGGCGATGGCCGGCTACGCCTTCGCGCGGATCCGTTTCCCGCTGCGCAACGCGGCCTTCACCCTGCTGCTCGCGGCGATGATGGTGCCGACCGAGGTGACGATCATCCCGATCTTCACGGCGGTGAACGCCATGGGGCTCAACGACACCCACTGGCCGCTCATCATCCTCCCGATCTTCGGGCCGACAGCGGTCGTCTCCGTGTTCATCTTCCGGCAGCACTTCCTCAGCTTCCCCAAGGACTACGAGGAAGCGGCGCGGCTGGACGGCGTCACACGGGCCGGGGTGTTCTTCCGCATCGCCCTCCCGTTGGCGACGCCGGCGATCGCGGCCGTCGGGATCATGGCGTTCCTGCGCTCGTTCAACATGTACTTCGAGGCGCTCATCTTCCTGCGCACACCGGAGAAGTTCACCCTCGGACTCGCGATCACCCGCTATCAGGACTTCTACGGCGAGCAGATGTGGAACACGCAGCTCGGCGCAGCGTCTCTCACCGTCGTCCCGATCCTCGTGGTGTTCCTCATCGCGCAGAAGCAGTTCGTTCAGGGCCTCGCCCAGACGGGGCTCAAGGGATGAGCTGACTTCCCCCCACAGCGACGACGCGGACCGGGCGTCGTCGCCACTCACCATGCCCCGGTCAGAGACGAAGGAGTCGAGATGATGCATGAGGATGAGGCCCGCCCGCAGATGCTGCCGGCGCTCAGCCGAAGGAACTTCCTGGTCGGTGCGAGTGCCGCCGCGGCGCTGCTCGCGATAGGGAACGCGGGGGCGTCGCCCGCGCTGGCGACATCGGCCGGCACGGTGTTGCCGCTCGTCGCGCCGCTCCCCGCCGGGCAGCCGGTGCGTTCCCAGTTCGCCCCGAACGAGCAGGTGCTGGCCGCTTATCTGATGATCGTCGCGCCGCTCGCCAACAGCGTCAGGGACGTCGCGCCGAACTACGGATGGATGGAGGACGGCTGGTGGCGCACTCCGAACCAGCCGTACAACACCCGCATCATGGAGCATGTCGCGACGCTCTCGTGGTTCTACGCCAACGACCGCCCATGGAACCCGTACTACCGCGACCCCGCTCTCCTCGGACGGCTCGACGCGGCGCTCGGCCACTACCTCTCGCTGCAGCACGCCGACGGCTCGTACCCGGAGTACTCGCCCACCGAGCACCACCTGTCGCCGACCGGATTCGGAACCGTGGCGCTCGCCGCGGTCCTCCGAGACCTCCGCGCCGCAGGCGAACTCCACGACCGCCGTCTGCAGATCCGCGACGCCATCCGCAAGAGCTCGGCCTGGCTCGTCGACACCTCGCGCCCGCATTGGAACCGACCTGTGCAGTTCGCCAATCAGGTGGTCGCCGGCCTCTCCGGAGTGGTCGAGGCGGCGCACATCCTCGGCGAGCCCGCGGTGAGCGCCTCCGTTCCGAACCGGCTGCAGATCATCCTGAAGGACGGCCAGGCTCCGGCCGGGTTCTTCCACGAACCCCTCGCGCCGGATGCCGGATACAACTTCGATGTGATGCTGCCCGATCTCGGCGCCCTCTACAAGCGGCTGCCTGACCCGTCGATCATCCAGCTGGCCGAGCGGTTCGCCGCGTGGTGGGGGTACGTCGTCGTCATGGAACCCGGGCGGAACGAAGGCTTCATCCTCTCCGGGACGAGTGCGCGCAACATCGTCGCGACGTTCGTCACCACCCCCGTGGACGATCTGGATCGCAGCGCCCTCGCGCGGACGCTGCTGCCGCACGTGCCCGCGCTGCGTGCCTTCTACGCGAGCGCGGAGGAGAAGAGGCAGGCGCGAAACGCGTGGAGCGCCTCCTCGGCACCCGTGGCCCCGAGGCAGAAGCAGGATTCGTCGCCGCGGCTGCACATGCATGTCCCGCAGGCGCCGATCGGGGTGCCCGCGGCGCAGCGCGATGCCCAGGTCGCCGCGCTGCGGTATCGGGCGGAGAGCACGTTCACCGAGCTGCGCAAGGGCACCCTCGATCAGCAGTACGTGTTCGTCCGCCGCCCCGGCTACTACACCGCAGGCCTCTACGGCGTGCGGCAGAACTCGCTCCAGCGGATGGGGACGAACGCGTTCTGGCACCCCGTCGCGGGCATGCTCGCCCTCACCGTGAACAGCACGGGGCCGGATGACTGGACGACCGTCGCGGACACGGTCGGGACGGCCTCATCGCGGGGCCCGGTGACGGCGACGCATCATGCCGGCTCCACTGCATCGGGCACCGTGATCCCGGCGGATGCGCTGACGGGATACACGGGTACCTTCACCACCAGGTACGTGACCGCGGACGGCGCCGTCACCACGGATGTGACACATCGCCCGGATGGGATCAGGCGTGCGATGACGACGCCGGGAGCGTCTCGCGAGCGCATCCCGCTCATCATCGGCACCGACGATCAGGTGGTCTTCGCCAACGGCACGCCGGCGCCCTACGGACAGGAGACCATCACCGTCACCCGAGGGATCACGGTCACCCGAGGCGGCATGAGATTCGTCATCGACTGGGGTGTGGACCGCGAAGCGAAGTACGCGCCGATGGACCGGTTGTACCTCGGGAACCGAACGCACCGGATCCTCACGATCAGCTTCGCGAACTCGCTCGCCGTCGACTTGAAGGTCGTGCCGGCGGTCTGACACCCGGGTCCGCGTCGGCGCCGGCGATTCTGCGGCGCCGACGCGGACCGGCGGCGTCGTCCCGTCCCGCTAGGACCGCACGAGCCGCGCGATCGCGTCCGACGCTTCCTTGATCTTCGCGTCGGCGTCGTCGCCGCCCATGCGAGCGGCGTCCACGACGCAGTGCTTGAGGTGGTCGTCGAGAAGGCCGACGGCCACCGCCTGGAGTGCGCTGGTGAGCGCGCTGATCTGGGTGAGGATGTCGATGCAGTACTTCTCGTCGTCGACCATCTTCGTGATCCCGCGTGCCTGACCCTCGATGCGGCGCATCCGGTTCAGGTACTTGGTCTTGTCGGTGATGTAGCCGTGGGCGTGTTCGTCAGCCGTCGCTTCGGGGGTCATCTCTGCTTCCTTCGTCGCATGATCGGGTTTCAGCGGCCGAGGACGGCGCGCGTGCTCGCTTCGGGGGTGATGTCGATGCGTCGCAGCAGCTGGGCGTTCAGCGCCACGACGACGGTCGACAGGGACATCAGGATAGCCCCGACCGACATGGGCAGGACGAATCCGACGGGCGCCAAGACGCCGGCGGCGAGCGGAACCGAGAGCAGGTTGTAGCCGGCCGCCCACCACAGGTTCTGCTTCATCTTGCGGTACGCGGCGCGGGACAGCTCGATCACGGAGACCACCGACCGCGGGTCGGAGCTCGCGAGGATCACGCCGGCCGAGGCGATGGCGACATCCGTCCCCGCGCCGATCGCGATGCCCACGTCGGCCTGGGCGAGGGCGGGAGCGTCGTTGACGCCGTCACCGACCATCGCGACCTTCTTGCCCTCGGCCTGCAGCTCGGCGACCTTCCTCGACTTGTCTTCGGGGCGCACGCCGGCGAAGACCCGGTCGATGCCGAGCTCGGCGGCGACCGACTCGGCGACGGCCTGGGCATCGCCGGTGATCATGACGACCTCGACGCCGAGCCGGTGCAGAGCATCCACGGCTTGCTGCGATTCCGGGCGCACCTCGTCGGCGAGCTTCAGCCCGCCCACGACCTGTCCGTCGACCACGACGTGCAGGATGATGGCGCCCTCGCCCCGCCACTGATCCGCGGCCGGGATCTCCTGCCCGCCGACCTCGTCGAGGAGCTTCGGGCCGCCGACGCGGACCTCGCGGCCGTCGACCGTCGCCGTCACGCCGACCGCGGGCGACGAGGTGAACCCGGATGCCTTCGCGAGAGCGGTGCCCTTCTCCTGGGCGGCCCGCACGATGGCGCGGGCGAGAGGATGCTCGCTGTCGGCCTCGGCGGATGCGGCGAGGAGCAGCAGCCGGTCGGCGTCGATGTCGCCGGTCGGCTCGACGGCCGTCACCGTGGGCGCTCCCTTGGTGAGCGTGCCGGTCTTGTCGAAGAGCACGGCATCGACCGTGCGCATGCTCTCCAGCGCGAGGCGGTCCTTGATGAGGACGCCTCCGCGGGCCGCGCGCTCGGTGGCGATCGACACGACCAGCGGGATCGCGAGGCCCAGTGCGTGCGGGCAGGCGATGACGAGGACGGTGATGCTGCGCACCACGGCGGCATCCGGGTTCCCGACCAGGGTCCAGACCACGGCGGTGAGGGCGGCCGAGAGCAGCGCGAACCAGAACAGCAGCGCGGCGGCGCGGTCGGCGATGCGCTGGGCGCGCGAGGAGGAGTTCTGCGCTTCGGTGACCAGTCGCTGGATGCCGGCCAGAGCGGTGTCGTCGCCGGTCGCCGTGATCTCGACGCGCAGGCCGGAGTCGGTGGCGACCGTTCCCGCCGTGACCGTGTCTCCTGTGGCCCGGGTGACCGGTCGGGATTCGCCGGTCACCATGGACTCGTCCATCGCCGCGGTGCCGTCGATGATGCGGCCGTCGGCCGGGATGCTTCCGCCGGGACGGACGACCACGACATCGCCGACGACGAGATCGGAGGGAGAGACGGTGACGACCGTGTCGCCCTCGACGCGCTCGGCCTCGTCCGGCAGCAGGGCGGCGAGCGAGTCGAGTGCCGATGTGGTCTGCGCGAGCGAGCGCATCTCGATCCAGTGGCCGAGCAGCATGATGACGATGAGGAGCGCGAGCTCCCACCAGAACTCGAGCTCATGGTGGAGGAGCCCCAGCGTCGCGCCCCACGAGGCGAGGAATGCGACGGTGATGGCGAGGCCGATGAGGAGCATCATGCCCGGCTTGCGCGACTTGAGCTCGCTGACGGCGCCGGTGAGGAAGGGCCAGCCGCCCCAGACGTACATGACCGTGCCCAGCACCGGCGCGATGAACCGCGCCCACCCGGGGACCTCGTAGCCGAAGATCATCGCGAACATCGGCGAGAATGCCACCACGGGAACCGCGATGAGGAGGTTGATCCAGAACAGGCGTCGGAACTGACCGACATGGTCGCCGTGACCTGCGTGCCCGCCGTGACCTGAGTGACCCCCATGACCGCCGTGGTTCTCGTGCCCCTCGTGATCGCCATGGCTCTCGTGGCCGCCGTGGTTCTCGTGCGCAGGCTCCGGGGCATCCATCGAGTGCGCGGGCGAGTGGTGGTGCGCATGCGGATCGGTCATGGGGTCATCCTCTCTCAGGCCATGTTGGCGGCGTACTTGGCGGGGTCGGAGTCGAAGGCCGGCCCGCATCCGGCGCAGCAGAAGTGGTACCGCTCGCCCTCGTGATCGCGGAAGAGGCCCGCCGCCTCTGCGGCCTTCTTGCTGACCGGGTTGCCGACCATGACCGGGCAGGTCGTCAGATCGTCACTCGCACCGCCGGCCAGCAGGTTCGCGCGTCCGTTTCCTGCTGCGGCGGGGTTCACTGCGGTGGTGCTGCAACAGCTGGCGGGTGCCTCGGTGTCGTTCGTCATGCGGGTGATTCCTCTCTCATTCTTCGGTGGGGGTCGGTGGTGGGCGAAGGGGCGTCAGGGCTTGGCGATGCTCTGGAAGCCGCGCAGGCGCAGGCTGTTGCCGACGACGAAGACGCTCGAGAGCGCCATCGCCGCACCGGCGAGCATCGGGTTCAGCATCCCGAGCGCCGCGACGGGGATCGCCGCGACGTTGTAAGCGAAGGCCCAGAACAGGTTGGTCTTGATGGTTCCGAGGGTCTTGCGCGACAGTCGGATCGCATCGACGGCGCTGCGCAGGTCGCCCCGCACCAGGGTGATGTCGGATGCTTCGATCGCGACGTCCGCGCCCGTGCCCATCGCGAGGCCGAGGTCGGCCTGAGCGAGGGCGGGGGCGTCGTTGACGCCGTCGCCGATCATCGCGACCGTCTTCCCTTCGCGCTGCAGCCGGGTGACGACGTCGACCTTGTCTTTCGGGAGGACCTCGGCGATCACCTCTTCGATGCCCACCTCGGCGGCGATCTGGCGGGCGACCGCCTCGTTGTCGCCGGTGAGCAGGATGGGGGTCAAGCCGATCGCCTTGAACTGGGCGATCGCCTCGGCGCTGCTGGGCTTGACGGTGTCGGCCACCACGAGGATGCCGCGTGCCTGCCCGTCCCAGCCCACCGCGACGACGGTCTTGCCCTCGCCCTCGGCGCGCGCCTTCGTCGAGGCGAGCTCGCGGCTGAGCTTCTGCGACCACTCGGCGAGGAGCGAGTCACGGCCCACCAGCACGGCGTGACCGTCGACGACGCCCTGCACGCCCTTGCCCTCGATGTTCGCGAAGTCCGCGGGTGTCGGCAGTGCACCGACCTCCTGGGTCGCGCCCTTGGCGATGGCCTGCGCGATGGGGTGCTCGGAGGCATCCTCCAGTGCGCCGGCGAGCCGGAGCAGCTCCGCGCGATCGGTGCCGTCCTCGACGAACACGTCGACGAGGGTCATCCTGCCGGTCGTGACCGTTCCGGTCTTGTCCAGCACGACGGTGTCGATCTTGCGGGTGGATTCGAGAACCTCCGGGCCCTTGATGAGCACGCCCATCTGCGCGCCGCGTCCGGTGCCGACCAGCAGAGCGGTGGGGGTGGCGAGACCGAGCGCGCACGGGCAGGCGATCACGAGCACGGCGACGGCCGCCGTGAACGCCGCGGTCACCGGGAATCCGGCACCGAGCCAGCCGCCGAGCGCCACGACCGCGATCACGATGACGATGGGCACGAACACGCCGGAGATGCGGTCGGCGAGCCGCTGCACCTCGGCCTTCCCGGTCTGCGCGTCTTCGACGAGCTGCGCCATCTGCGCCAGCTGCGTGTCCGACCCGATGCGGGTCGCCCGCACCACGAGTCGACCGCCGACGTTCGTCGTGGCGCCGGTGACGGAGTCCCCCTCGGCCACTTCGACGGGCACGGCCTCGCCCGTGAGCATGGATGCATCCACGGCCGACGTCCCGGAGACGACGATGCCGTCGGTGGCGATCTTCTCGCCCGGTCGCACGATGAACGCGTCGCCGACCTGCAGGTCTTCGACGGGGATCTTCGTCTCGACGCCGCCGCGGAGGACGGCCACTTCCTTCGCTCCGAGTTCGAGGAGAGCGCGCAGGGCGGCACCCGCCTGCTTCTTGGAGCGCTTCTCGAAGTAGCGCCCGGCGAGGATGAACATCGTCACCCCGGCACCCACCTCGAGGTAGATGTTGGCCGCGCCGTCGGAGGGAGCCAGCGCGAACTCGAAGGGGTGCGTCATGCCCGGCGTGCCCGCGGTGCCGAAGAACAGTGCGTACAGCGACCACAGGAACGCGGCCGAGGTGCCCATCGAGATGAGCGTGTCCATCGTCGCGGCGCCGTGGCGGAGGTTCGTCCACGCGGCCTTGTGGAACGGCCACGCCGCCCAGATGATCACGGGCGCGGCCAGGGCGAGAGAGGCCCACTGCCAGTACATGAACTGCAGCGCGGGGATCATCGCCATCGCGATCACGGGCACCGTCAGCACGACGGAGCCGATCAGGCGGTTGCGCAGCGAGCGCAGCTCCGGATCCTCGCCCTCGGCGTCACCGGTCGACCCGGCGTCCGCACGCTTGCCCTTCGGGGCGGGCAGTGCGGCGGAGTAGCCCGTCTTCTCCACCTCGGCGATGAGCAGTGCCGGGTCGTAGCCGTCGGGAACCGTGACCTTCGCCTTCTCGGTCGCATAGTTCACGGTCGCGACGACGCCCTCGAGCTTGTTGAGCTTCTTCTCGATCCGCATCGCGCAGGAGGCGCAGGTCATCCCGCCGATCTCCAACTCGACGCCGGACCCCACGCTCGAGGGTGCTGATGTGCTCATGTCCTTCTCTTTCTGCGGTGACTGTTGCTCAGGGCCGCGGCGGATGGCCGGCGGCCGGGCGTCGTGCGAGGCTCAGTGGCCGTCGTCGTGCGCGTCGTCGTCGGATGCCGGTGCGTCCCCTGCCGGGGTGGCATCGAGCACGAACTCGGCGGTGTGCACCGTGCCGTCTACCTGGAAGTCCAGGTACAGCAGGTAGCGACCCGCTGTCGGGGCCTCGGCGGCGAACGCGATCTCCGGACCGGAGGTCTCCCCGGCCTTCGGCTCGTCACCCGCGGCGTGCACGTGCAAATAGGCGAGGTCGCCCTCGCGCAGGGCGACGAGGTGGCCGAAGGCGCCGAGATACGGATCCAGGCCGGTCACGGGGCTGCCGTCCTTCGTGAGGGTGAAGGTCAGGTCGCTCGCCGATCCGGCTTCGAGTGCCCCGTCGAGCGACACGGTGAAGCCGTCGACCTCGGCGACCTGCGTCGGCTCGGGTGTGACGGGGGTGAACTCGCCGGCGACCTGCACGGTGTGCGTGAGGGTGAGCGAGGGGGCGTCCGGGCCGGCCGGCGTGAAGTCGGCGAAGACGCGGTAGGTGCCGGCGGCGTCCCATTCCCACGGCAGCGACCACGTGCCCGTGGCCTCGTCCAGCGTGGGGTGCACATGACGGAACTGACTTCCGTCTGAGCGCACCACGATCAGGTGCAGGTCCTTGTCGTGCGCGGTCGTGTACTCCGTGACCGGGGTGCCGTGCGCGTCGCGAATCTGGAAGCTCAGCTCGCCGGGCTCGTCCGCCCCCGCCGGTGCCGCGACCGGAGACAGTGCGTATCCTTCGAGGCTCAGCGAGAGTCCCTTCAGGGTGTCCGCTGCTGCGCTCGCCGCATCCTCCGTGGTCGCGGCTGCGCCGTGTGCTCCGTGCTCTTCCATCTCCGTACCTTTCGTCCACTCACTGACAACGCTCGGGGGGATGATGGCCTGGGCGAGGCCGAATGCCGCGCCGAACGCCACCACCACCCCCGCCCCGTACAGGGCGAGCCGCGCCCCGGCGTTCATGCCTTCCGCACCGCCGAGTACCCGGCCTCGGCGACGGCGGCCAGGATCTGCGCGTCATCGACGGAGTCGGAACCGGTGACGAGGAGCACGCCCGTCTGCGCGCTCACCTGGATGTCTTCGACGCCCGGAACCTCGGCGACCTCTTCGCGGACCGACATCTCGCAGTGTCCGCAGGTCATTCCGGTCACCTGGAATTCGTTCGTGGTCATCGCGTATCCTCTTTTCGATCAGTACCCGTACCGGGTATCAGTGACAACGGTATACCCATGAGGGGTATTCCCCAACCGGCCGGATCCGTTGCGCGGACCCGGCCGGGTCGGCGGTCGGGGGTGTTCTACGACGCGGGTGTCGTGCTCCGTGTCCGGCGACGCGCATCCGCCACGTCATCCGAGGGGATCACGAGCGTGGGGCGGGTGGCGTGGTGCAGCACGTTCGCCGAGGTGCTCCCCAGCAGCGTCGCTTTGATTCCGCGTAGCCCTCGGGAGCCGAGCACGATCAGGTCGACGTCGAGCTCCTCGGCGGCATCCACGATCGCTTCGGAGGCGGTGGCCATCGTCGACGAGATGAGCGGCTCCGCCCGCAGTCCGAGGTCGCGGGCGAGCTGCGCACCGTCGGTGGCGATCTTCTCCGACACGTCGAGTGCTGCGGCGTCGAGGCCCTGCAGGCTCTCGAGGGCCGGATGGCCTTCGAGGTGCGCCGCGAAGCCTTCCAACGGTTGACGCGCGTAGAACAACACCGCGGTCGCGCCGGGGAAGAGTCCGGCGACGGTGTGCATCGCGCTCTGCGCGTTGGCTGAGCCGTCGTAGGCGATGAGTACTTTCAGGGTGGACATGGTTCTTTCCCTTACTGGTCAGGGGTCACTGGTCGTCGTCGGAGAGTCGGGGATCAGGCCGATACCGACTCCTCGGAGACGAAGGCCGCTGCCCGCGGCTTCCTCATGGCGATCGCCGTGATGATCGCTCCCAGCAGGGCGAGGATCGCCGCGCCGATGAAGGCGGCGGAGTATCCCTGGGTGAGCTCGACCGTGGTGGAGTCGTGCCCGGCGATGCCGTAGACGATCGCCGTGAGGACGGCGAGTCCGAGCGCGGATCCGATCTGATAGCTGGTGCTGACCAGTCCGGAGGCCACGCCGGTCTCCGCCGGAGGTGCCGCGTTGATGGCGGTGCCGAGCGACGGGACGAAAGCCAGCGACATACCGAGAGCGGCGAGCAGCGAGGCGGGCAGGACATCGACGGCGTAGGTGCCGTCCGGTCGGATGAAGGCGAGCCACGCCAGCCCACCGGCCAGTAGGAGGAGTCCGCTGACGATCAGCGCCTTGGCGCCGAACCGCTCCTGAAGTCGGGGTGCCAGCGCGATCATGACGAGCACGACCAGTCCGGTCATCGGCAGCAGTGCGGCACCGGCGGCGAACGCGCTCGCGCCGAGGACCTGCTGCAGGTACAGGTTGAGGAAGAACCACATCGACACCCAGGCGGCGCCGAGCATCAGCTGGGCGACGTTCGCCGCTCCGAGAAGCGGGGCGCGCAGCAGTCCGAGGCGCAGCAGCGGGTTGCGACTGCGGGCCTGGATGAGGAAGAAGATCAGCAGCAGGACGATTCCGGCCGCCAGCATCCCGAGCGTGGACCAGGTGAGCCAACCGATCTCCGGCGCGTTGACGACGGCGTAGACCACGGCCGCGAGTCCGAGGGTCACCGTGACCGCTCCGCCGATGTCGATCGAGCCCGATGCCTTGCGGACGGTGCGGGGGAGGGCGGTGCCGGTGAAGGCGAGCACGAGGAGCGCGATCGGCACGGTGACGTAGAACACCCACGGCCAGCTCACGTACTCGGTCAGGACTCCGCCGAGGAAGACACCGGCCGTGCCGCCGATGGGTGCTGCCGCTCCGTAGACCGCGAACGCCTTGGGGAGGTCGGAGGTTCCGCCGAACAGCATCATGAGCAGGGTCAGAGCTGCGGGGGCGATCATCGCGGATCCGGCACCCTGGATGGCGCGTCCGGCGATCTCGACGCCGACGTTGCCTGCGGCCCCGGCCATGATCGAGCCGACGATGAGGACGATCCAGCCGAGCACGAAGATCTTGCGGGCGCCGAATGCGTCGGAGAGGCGTCCGCCCAGCAGGAGCAGGCCGCCGAAGGCGACGACGTAGGCGTTGAACACCCAGGACAGCGACTCGGGGGTGAAGCCGAGAGCCCTCTGGATGTCGGGTAGGGCGACGCCGATGATCGATGTGTCCATGATCACGACGAATTGCGCGGTGGCTATCAGCACGAGGCCGAGCCACCGCTTCGCGGGTGACAGGGGTCGGGATGTGGACATGGTCGTTCCTCCTGGAAGCTCGCCGGGATGTCCGGGTCGCGGTGTAGCCTATACCCATAGGGGGTAGGGGTAACACCACGAACTACATCTCAGGAGAAAGCACGGGAGAACGAGAAGAGCGGCGGAAAGATCACCTTCCCGCCGCTCTTCGTGATGCCTCGGACGACCTCCCGGGTCAGCCCGGTGCCAGCGTGGCGAGCTCGCCGAGAAGGGGCGGATCTGCCCCCGGCCGGGAGACCGTGACCGCTGCCGCCCGCGCGCTGAAGCGGAGGAGCTCGGCCAGGGAGTCGCCGTCGATGCGGCGCAGCTTCTCGCGCGATTCCGCCGATTCGAGGCCGAGATCGAGGAGGCCGTGGATGAGCGCGCTCATGAAGGTGTCACCCGCTCCGACCGTATCGACGACATTCACGGGTCGCCCGGGAACATGCATCGCACCGTCGCGGGTCACGGCGAAGGCACCGCTCGCGCCCTTCGTGACCACGATCACCGACGGCCCCTGCTGCAGCCACGACCGGGCCACGTCGAGAGGGTCGACGTCGGGATACAGCCACGCCAGATCTTCGTCGCTGGCTTTCACGAGGTCGGCGAGGGCCACGAAGCTCTCCACGTCGCCGACGGCCCGACGACGGTCGGGGAGAAGTGCCGGACGCACATTGGGGTCGTACGTGATCAACGATGTCTCCCGCATCGCCGTGAGATGCGCGCGCACGACCGCGGCCCCGGGATCCATCAGGGCGGCGATGGATCCGGTGTGCACGATTCCGACGCGGTCGCCGTGTGCGGCCCCGGCCGCGGCCAACGACCAGGAGATGTCGAACTCGTAGCGGGCCGAACCGGATTCGTCGAGGTGCGCGGTCGCGGTCGCCGTCTTCGTCGTCGCCGAAGAGGTGACCCGGACCCCTGCCTTGTGCAGCCATGCGCGCACCTGATCGCCGTGCGGATCGTCGCCGAGCTGGGTCAGGAAGTGCGCGGTGTCGCCGAGGCGACCGAGGGCGAGGGCGACATTGGCGGGGCTCCCGCCTGGGCTCTCGTCGATGCGTCCATCTCCGCGATGGACGACATCGACGAGAGCTTCTCCGATGACGAGGACGTGACGGCTCATGAACGCCCGGTGGGCGTCAGGAAGGAGAGGACGCTCTGCGGTTCGACGATCCGCGGAGTGAGAGCGGCGTTGAACGCGCGCCCGGCCTCCGCACCGAGGTGCGCGTCGAACGCCTCCCGGTCCCGGTACCGCTCGAAGACGACGAAGCGGTCCGGGTCGTCGGCCCTGCGGTACACCTCGAAGGTCTCGTTGCCGGGTTCGGCCCGCACCGTCTCCGCGTACTCCTGGATCAGGGCGTCGACCTCGTCGGCCGCGGCGGGCAACGCCGTGAACTCGGCGGAGAGGACGACCTGGCTGTCGCTCATGCCTGGGCTGCTCCCGTCATGATGGCCACGGCATCGGTCATGCTGTGCGACTGCGGCGTGATGGTCGCCGCCTTCTTGCCGAGGCGCTGGATGTGGATGCGGTCGGCGACCTGGAACACGTGCGGCATGTTGTGGGAGATGAGGATGACGGGCACGCCGTTGCCTCGGAGGTTCTCGATCAGCTCGAGCACCTGGTTCGACTCGCGCACGCCCAGGGCCGCGGTCGGCTCGTCGAGGATGACCACCTTCGAGCCGAAGGCCGCCGCTCGCGCCACGGCCACGGCCTGACGCTGACCTCCGGAGAGGTTCTCGACCGAGACGGTCACGTCCTGCAGCGTGGAGATCCCGAGCTTCAGCACCTGGTCGCGGGCATCCTTGCGCATGCCGGCGGTGTCGAGCGCGCGGAACACGGAGCCGAGGATGCCGGGCTTGCGGCGCTCGCGCCCGAGGTACAGGTTGGCGGCGACGTCGAGCGCGGGGGAGACGGCGAGGTTCTGATAGACCGTCTCGATCCCGGCGTTGCGCGCATCCTGGGGTCCCTTGAACTGCACCGGCTGTCCGTCGAGGAGCAGCTGTCCCTCGTCGGGGATGTACGCGCCGGTGAGGCACTTGATCAGCGTCGACTTGCCGGCGCCGTTGTCGCCGATGATCGCGAGGACCTCGCCGGCGTGCAGCTGCAGGCTCACGCCATCGAGACCGACCACGCGGCCGAACGTCTTCACGAGGCGCTTGGCCTCGAGCACGGGAACGCCCGTGGGCGTCGGTGCCGGCGAGAGGGTTTCCGCTGTCTGGCTCATTTGCGTACCTTTCGGATCCACTGGTCGATGGCGACCGCGACGATGACGAGGATGCCGATCGCGAGGGTCTGGTAGAGACCGTCGACGCCGGCGAGGAAGAGACCGTTGCGGAAGACGCCGACGATGATCGCGCCCAGCAGGGTGCCCCAGATGATGCCGCGGCCGCCGAACAGCGAGGTCCCGCCGATCACGACGGCGGTGATGGAGTCGAGGTTGAGGTCGGCGCCGGCGTTGGGGCTGGCTGCGCCCGAGCGGCCGATCTGGATCCAGGCGGCGACGGCGAGGATGGCGCCGGCCGCGATGTAGACGCTGAACAGCACCTTCTTGGTCGAGATGCCGGCGAGGCGTGCAGCATCCGCGTCGTCGCCGACGGCGTACACGTGGCGACCCCAGGCGGTGCGGCCGAGGATGTACGCGACGAGGGCGTACAGCGCGAGCATGATCAGCACGCCCACGGTGAGGCGGACGTCGCCGATCGGCAGCGCGGTGGCTGTCCAGGTGAGCAGCTCCGGCATGTCCGACTTCCGGATCGTCTGGCCGCCGCTGTACAGCAGGGTCAGGGCGATGAAGACGTTGAACGTACCGAGCGTCGCGATGAACGGAGGCAGCTTGACGCGGGTGACGAGCAGACCGTTCAGGGCTCCCGCGGCGAGGGCGGCGATGAGCCCGGCGAGCAGAGCGATGGGCGCGGGGAGCCCGTTGTTCGCGGCGGTCTGCGCCATCACCATCGAGGTGCCGATCATCAGCGCGCCCACCGACAGGTCGATGCCCGCGGTGAGGATGATCAGGGTCTGCGCGATGGCGACGGTGCCGACGACCGAGACCTGGTCGAGCACGAGCGAGAGGTTCGCTGCGGCGAAGAAGCGGGGGTTGATCGCGCCGAACACGATGACGGCGATGACGAGCACGACGGCGGGGCTGATCGCCGGGTATCGGTGCAGGACGCCGCGGACGCGATCCACCGGCGTGCGGTGGTCGAGGAACTCGGCGGCGAGATCCAGAGAGGATGTGGGGGCTGTTTGCGTCACGATGTCACTTCCATAGGTCGTTCCGGGGATGCCGCGGACCGGTGTGCGGCCCGCGGCATCCGCAGGAGTACTGCTTACTCGCCGCCCCAGCAGATGCCGGAGGCTTCGGCGGTGTCGATCGACTTCACGCCGTCGACGGGCTGGTCGGTCACGAGCTCGACCCCGGTGTTGAAGAAGTCGAGGCCCTCGGAGTTCTCCGGCTTCGTGCCGTCGTTGACGAGGTCGACGATCGCCTGGACGCCGAGCTCGGCCATCTTCACCGGGTACTGCTGGCTCGTCGCGTCGATGATCCCGTCCTCGACCTGGCCGACACCGGCACAGCCGCCGTCGATCGAGACGATCAGGACGTCGTCCTTGCTCTTGCCGGCGGCTTCGAGGGCCTGGTAGGCGCCGTAGGCTGCGGGCTCGTTGATCGTGTAGACGACGTTGATGTCGGAGTTCTTGGCGAGGAGGTTCTCCATCGCGGTACGCCCGCCGTCTTCGGCGCCCTGCGACGCCTCGTTGCCGACGATCGTGTACGAGCCGCCCTTGCCGCCGCTGTAGGAGCCGTCGGACTCCTCGTCGCCGTTGACCTGGTCGTCGCCGAGCTCGATGCCCATGCCGTCGAGGAAGCCCTGATCGCGGTTGTAGTCCACGCTCACGGCCTTGTCGTCGAACAGGTCGATCATTCCGATCACGGCGTCTTCACCGTCGAGCGTCGCCGCGGTCCACTGGCCGATGTACTGGCCGGCGAGGAAGTTGTCGGTCGCGAACGTGATGTCGACGGCGTCGGCCGGGTCGGGTGCGGTGTCGAGGGCGATCACGAAGATCCCCGCGTCGCGGGCCTTGTCGATCGCGTCGAGCACGGCCGGGCCGTTGGGGGTGATCAGGATGCCCTTGTCGCCCTTGGAGATCGCCGCCTCGATGGCCTGGATCTGGGTGTCCTCATCTCCGTCTTCCTTGCCGGCGGCGAGGGTGAGCGAGACGCCGTCCTTCTCGGCCGCAGCCTTGGCGCCGTCCTGCATCGCCACGAAGAACGGGTTGGAGTTGGTCTTCACGATGAGCGAGACGCCGATCGTGTCGTCATCGGAACCGCCGCCGCCGGCGTTCGTGCCGCCGGAGCAGCCGGTCAGCGTCAGCGCGAGACCTGCCGACACCGAGACCGCGGCCAGAACGGCGCGGGTGAATCGTGGGGTGTGCTTCGTCATTGAGTTCCTCTCGGCCGTCGTCGCCCGGTTGACAACGATGTCAAGGGCAGTTCTAGTCGATCGCTCAAGTAGAGTCAAGTCACCCTTCAGGAAATGAGACTCAAGCGTGACATCGATGTCGACAACTCCGGCACACCGGCCCCGCGCGACGATGAAGCACGTCGCCGCGCTCGCAGGGGTCGGGGTCAAGACGGTGTCCCGCGTGATCAACGACGAGCCGAACGTGACCGAGGCCACGGCGGAACGGGTATGGAACGCGGTTCGCGAACTCGACTACCAGCTCGACCTGCAGGCGGGGAGTCTGCGCCGCGCCGATGGGCGCACCCGCACCCTGGGGCTCCTGGTCGGAAGTGTGGACAACCCGTTCGCCGGCGCCATCCATCGGGCTGTGGAAGACATCGCGTCGGCCCGCGGCGTGGCCGTCTTCGCCTCGAGCATGGATGACGATGCCGGGCGGGAGTCGGAGGCCGTGCGGGCATTCCTCCAGCGCCGTGTCGACGGGCTGATCCTCACCACGGCCAGCGATCACCCCGAGTATCTGCCCCTGCTCCGCGAGCGCGGTCTGCCCGTCGTCTACATCGACCGCGAGCCGGTGGAGCCCGAGGTCGACAGCGTCGCCAGCGACAACCGGGCGGGGGCAGCGGCCGCGACGGCGCACCTGCTCGCGCACGGGCATCGGCGCATCGCGCTGCTCACTGACCGGCTCGACCTCATCACTGCCCGCGAGCGTCGGCAGGGCTACTTCGATGCGCTGGCCGAGGCCGGGGTGCCGGTGGCGGAGGAGCTGATCGTCACGGGTCTGCGCGATGCGGAGGATGCGCAGGCCGCGCTCGCCGATCTCCTCGCGTCGGACGCCCCGCCCACCGCCGTCTTCAGTGCGCAGAACCTCATCACGATCGGGGCCGTGCACGCGCTCCGAGCCGCCGGTCTCTCCCGGTCGACCGCCCTCGTCGGCTTCGACGACGTCGCGCTCGCCGACCTCATGGATCCGGGTGTGACCGTGGTCGCGCAAGACCCGCAGCGCATGGGAACTTTGGCGGCGGAGAGGCTGTTCGCCCTCCTCGGTGACGACGACGATGCCCCGGCGAAGACCGTCGTCCCGGTCGCGCTGATCCCGCGAGGAAGCGGCGAGATCGCTCCGCAGCCGACCTCCTGATCGCTGTTGCGCTTCTCGGCGGCGACCCCCTAAGCTCCTGCATCAACGGTTGACATCGATGTCAATCCCCTGATCGCACGAAGGAGAGCGAACCGTTGCCTGAACCCAGACGTCCGCATCGGACGCAGCCCCACATGCCCGGAAGCATCATCATCGGCGGGGCGGTGAGCGCCATGCTGGCCCTCGGCTGCGTGCTCCCCGCAGCGGCTGCCGAACCTCAGCCGGGGGATGAGCAGTACCGTCCGCTGATCCACTTCTCGCCCGAGAAGAACTGGATGAACGACCCGAACGGCATGATCTACGTCGACGGTACGTATCACCTCTTCTTCCAGCACAACCCGGCCGGAACCCGGTGGGGGAACATGAGCTGGGGGCACGCTACATCGTCGGATCTGCTGCACTGGGAGGAGCAGCCGCTGGCGATCGGGCAGACGTTCGATGAGGACGGCGACTCCATCGAGGACATCTTCTCGGGGTCGATCGTCGTCGACGAAGACAACTCGGCCGGCTTCGGCCCGGCCGGATCGAAGCCGCTCGTCGCGATCTACACCTCCGC
Source organism: Microbacterium sp. B19(2022) (assembly GCF_012030385.1). Lineage (NCBI taxonomy): Bacteria > Bacillati > Actinomycetota > Actinomycetes > Micrococcales > Microbacteriaceae > Microbacterium > Microbacterium sp. B19(2022). Next base: position 238,249 of record NZ_JAAUVO010000001.1, on the reverse strand, counting down.
ATACACGGCCAAGCACCCGGAGCATGCGGGGCTCCAGGCCCAGTCGCTCGCGTACAGCCTCGACGACGGACAGACCTGGACCAAGTACGACGGCAACCCCGTGCTGGATCGGAACTCGGCGAACTTCCGCGACCCGAAGGTGTTCTGGTACGACGGCCCGGCCGGTTCGTACTGGGTCATGACCGCGGTCGAGGCGCTCGACCACAAGGTGGTCCTGTACAAGAGCACCGACCTCAAGTCGTGGGAGCACCTTTCCGACTTCGGACCCGCGAACTCGACGGCCGGCATCTGGGAATGCCCCGACCTGTTCGAGCTGCCGGTCGACGGCGACCCGGAGAACACCAAGTGGGTCATGGTGGTCAATCTCAACCCCGGTGCGGTCAACGGTGGAAGCGGAGGGCAGTACTTCGTCGGCGAGTTCGACGGCGTGACCTTCACCTCGGAGACCACGGACGGGCCGACCGAAGTTCCTGCCGGCACGACGTTCGCGGGTTTCGACGACGGCGACTACGACGGCTGGACCGCGTCCAACGAGCCCGGCAACTGGGCGAACGGGCCGTGGGGAAGTGCGCCGGCCGCGGGTGCCTTGGAGGGCCAGAGCCCGGTCACGGGATTCGTCGGGGAGGGGCTCGCGAACAGCTTCCTCGACCACGACTGGGCGATCGGAACCCTGGAGTCACCCGAGTTCACCGTCGAAGACGACTACATCAACCTGCTCGTCGGCGGCGGCAAGCATCCGCACGTCCCGGGTGGCCAGATCGGCAATGAGCCGCCCGCGGGGCGCACGATCTTCGACTTCGAACTGCCCGAGGGGGAGACGCTGCAGAGCACGGGTTGGGAGCTCACAGGCGACTTCGCCGTCGATCCGGCGCGGAACCCCGCGACCCAGGGCGGCGAGTACTACCTGGGCGAGAAGCGCGTGAACACCTTCGAGGGCGGCCCGAACGGCGACGCGAACGTCGGCACGATGACCTCGCCGACGTTCACGATCGACGGCGATTACGCGTCGTTCCTGATCGGCGGCGGTCGTCGGGACGACGGAACGCTCCAGGCGGAGCTGGTCGTCGACGGCGAGGCGGTGCGCTCCGCGACCGGACGCGACGGCGGTGAGCTCGACTGGGTCTCGTGGGACGTGGCCGAGTTCGACGGTCGCGACGCGCAGCTGCGCATCCGCGACGAGGCGACGGGCGGCTGGGGCCATCTGACGTTCGACCAGTTGGTCATCGGCGACGAAGAGCCGAAGAAGCGGTCGAGCGAGACGAGCGTGAACCTGATCGTCGACGGCGACGTGGTGCGCAGCGCCACCGGCTCGAACAGCGAGAACCTCGACTGGGCGTCGTGGGACGTCGAGGAGTTCCGGGGCAAGCAGGCGACCATCCGCGCCGTCGACAACAACCGGCAGGGGTGGGGGCACCTCCTGTTCGACCAGGTGACCTTCTCGGACGCGCCGGTGCCGACCGCCCTCGAGGGCTATGACTGGCTCGACTGGGGGCGTGACTACTACGCCTCGGTGTCGTACTTCGGCACTCCGTCCGGATCGCGGATCATGCAGGGCTGGATGAACAACTGGGACTACGCCGGCGACATCCCCACTTCGACGTGGCGAAGCTCGATGAGCCTGCCGCGGGAGGTCGTGCTGACCGACACGGCAGACGGGCCGCGGCTGCGCCAGCAGGTGGTCTCGCAGATCGACGGGCAGCTCGACCCGAAGGCGGCCGAGGCTCTCAGCGATGTCGCGGTTGACGGTGACACGGCGCTGGGGCTGACCGCCGAGGTGGCGAAGCTCGATGTGACGCTGCGCCCGGGCGATGCGGATGCGGCGGGGATCACGGTGTTCTCCGACGGGAAAAAGGGCACGCAGATCGGCTACGACACCCGATCAGGCAGGCTCTTCGTCGACCGGACGAACTCCGGCAACGTCGGCTTCCACCCGTCGTTCGCCTCGATCTCCGACGTTCCGCTTGCGCTCGATGACGACGGCACGGTCACACTCGAGATCTACCTGGACCGGGCGTCCGTCGAGCTGTTCACCGACGACGGGATGCTGTCGATCACCGATCAGGTGTTCCCCGAGGCGGGGGCCACGACTGTCTCCGCCTGGTCTCGCGGTGGCGCGGCCACCATCGAGGACATCACGGTCACGCCGCTCACGCCCACCATGTGGCAGGTGCCCGATCCCGTCGATGAGGCGGCGGTCACGCTCAGCAGCAAGACGGTGAAGGCCGGTGGCACGGTCACCGTCGCGGGCACCGGGTTCGAGGCCGGGGCCGGTGTGAAGCTCGAGCTGAGGTCGGACCCGGTCTCGCTCGGGGCGGCGACGGCCGACGGGAACGGAGACTTCCGTCAGCAGGTGACGATTCCCGCGGCCGTGCCGGTCGGGGCGCACACGCTCGTGGTGCTGCGGGCGGATGGCACCGAGGTGTCGGCGCCGCTGACGGTCACCGCCCGAGACGGCGGGGGGACCGGTGGCGGAACCGGCGGGGGAACCGGCGGGACCGGCGGCGGTGCGGTCGGGGACCCGGGCGGTGACGGCAGTGGATTGCCGGGCGGTCTGGCGAACACCGGTGCCGAGCCGTGGATGCTGCTGGCGGCGGGCGTCCTGACCGTGCTCACCGGTGCGGCGCTGCTGCGGCACCGCAGCCGGAGTCGTCTCCGCTGATGCCGTGTCGGCGTGTGGGGCGTAGTGAATCTGCGTCCCACACGCCGCCGGACTGCGGCGCTCCGGTCAGGTGCCCGAGCAGAGGATGAGGGTGGAGCTGACGCTGGCGCCTGTCTTCGCGCTGGAGCCGCTGTAGCCCGTGGGCAGCGTCGCGACGGCGTTGAGCTGGAAAGCGACACTGATCGACAGCGTCGTGCGGAAGGCGATCGTCGCGCCCGCGGGGAGTTCGGCGGTGAGGGTGATCAGTCTGCTCGTGCCGGAGAGGACCGCGATGTTGGCGGTGCCCCCGGTGGCGCCGAAGGCTCCGATGTTCGCGATACCGGAGCCGACGATGGTGACGGTGGTGCCGACGGGCAAAGGGGCGGTCGGTCCGGCTTGAAGCGTGAACCCCGGTCCGAGGACTCCCAGCACGCCGCAGTTGCCGCGGAGGGCGAAGGCGCCCACATCGGTGAACGACGCCGCCGCGAGCGGGGTCGCCACGGCTGCGGCGATGATCGGGACGGACCAGGCGGCGCCCTTGACGAGCGTGCGGCGCGAAACGTCCCGGTTCTTCGTGTTCTCGTCGGTCACGCGCATCAACGTAGAAGTGTGATGACGGCGGTCGGCGGCGAGGCGGCGAAGTCGGCGCACCGCGCGCGAATCCTGCGCGGAATGAGCGATTTCGCGGGCGTGGAGGAGGGGAGAAGAGGAAGAGAGGGACTGACGGGAATCGAACCCGCGCTATCTGCTTGGGAAGCAGAAGTTCTACCATTGAACTACAGTCCCGAACCCGCCCGAGAGCAGGTGAGGGCAAGCCTACCTGCCGCACGGGCGTTGGCCAAAGCGCGACTCAGCGTCGCGCGTCGACCAGGCGCTGTCGCTGGCTCCCGAGTCCGTCGATGCCGATCTCGACCACGTCGCCGGAGCGCAGGTAGGGGAAGCGTCCGGAGAGCGCGACTCCCTGCGGGGTGCCGGTGTTGATGAGGTCGCCCGGCTCGAGCACGAGGTACTGCGACAGGTGGTGCACGATCTGCGCCACGGTGAAGATCATGTCGGCGGTGTTCGAGTCCTGACGCGCCTCGCCGTTCACCGTCGACCAGAGCCGCAGCGCCTGGGGATCGACTTCATCGGCGGGGATGAGTGCAGGGCCGAGCGGGTTGAAGGTCTCGGCGTTCTTGCCCTTCGACCACTGCCCACCGGACTGCTCCACCTGGAACGCCCGTTCGGAGACGTCGTGAGAGACGACGTATCCGGCCACGTGTGCGAGCGCCTCCTCCGGGCTCGCGAGGTAGCGGGCGGTGGTACCGATCACGACGCCGAGCTCGACCTCCCAGTCCACCTTCTCGGCTCCCGGCGGGATCAGCACGTCGTCGAACGGGCCGACGATCGTGTTGGGGTGTTTGTGGAAGAGGATCGGCACCGTGGGCGGGGCGTCGCCGGATTCCGCGGCGTGCGCGGCGTAGTTCTGCCCGATGCACAGCACCGCCATCGGGCGCGCGATCGGCGCACCGACGCGCAGTGCCTCGGCGCCGTCGAACAGGGGGAGCTCACCGGCCGCGAGCGCCTCCCGCGTGCGGGTGATCCCGTCGCGGGAGAGGAACGCGCCGTCGATGTCGCCGGTGAGGGGCGTCAGGTCGTGGATGCGACCGTCGTGGCGCACGGCCGGTCGTTCGGCGCCGGCCGCGCCGAGTCGGAGGAATTCCATAGGTCGTGTCTCCAGGGTCAGTGCGTGTAGGGGCGGTGCTTGTCGATGGCGTCGGAGAGCTCGACGCCGAAGCCGGGAGTCTCGGGCACCTTGAGTCGGCCGTTCACGGGCACGGGCTCGCCCACGAGCATCGGCGAGAACATCGGCACGACCTCCTCGGCGGTCGGGTGCATCATGAGGAACTCCGCGAACGGGCTGTTCGTGCGTGTCACGACGAAGTGGTACGAGTACACCGACGATCCGTGCGGAACGACCATGGTGCCGTGCGCGTCGGCGAGGGCCGAGATCTTCAGCAGCTCGGTGATGCCGCCGCACCAGCCCACGTCGGGCTGGATCAGGTCGACGCCGGTCTCGAGCAGCTGTCGGAATCCCCACCGCGTCGCCTCGTGCTCGCCGGTCGTGACGAGCACGGTGGAGGGTGCGCGCTTGCGCAGCTCGGCGTAACCCCAGTAGTCGTCGGGGATGAGCGCCTCCTCGATCCACTTCAGTCCGTGCTCGGCGGCGGCGTGGGCGAGGCGCGTCGCGTACTCGACGTCGAGCGACATCCAGCAGTCGTACATGAGCCAGAAGTCATCGCCGACCTTCTCGCGCATGTCGGCGAGCAGCTCAATGTTCTTCCGCATCCCCTCCTCGCCCTCGGCGGGGCCGTGGTGCAGGGGCATCTTGCCGCCGATGAAGCCGAGCTCCTTCGCGCGGTCGGGGCGCGCGCCGGTCGCGTAGAACTGCAGCTCGTCGCGGACCGGGCCGCCCAGCAGCTCGAAGACGGGCACCTGTCGCACACGGCCGAGCAGGTCGTAGAGCGCGAGGTCGACGCCGCTGATGGCGTTGAGCACCACACCGCGCCGTCCGTAATAGAGCGTCGACTTGTACATCTGATCCCAGATGCGCTCGATGTCGGTGATCTTGCGGCCTTCGAGGAAGCGCGCCAGGTGCTTCTCGACGATGAACGCGCCGATCTCGCCGGCGGTCGTCACCGAGAACCCGACCGTGCCGTCGCTCGCTTCGATCTCGACCACGAGGGTGCCGAGGACGTTGATCCCGAAGCTCTGCCGCGACTGCCGGTACTCGGGGTAGACGCTCATCGGCGTCGCGATGTGATCGTCGATCCAGTGCTCGGCGCCCTGGTCGTGGTAGTCCGCTCCGCCGCCGCGCACGGTGTAGGCGCGGACCTCGCGGATGGTGGGGGTGCCGGTCATCGTGTCTCTTCCTCTCGGTCGAATCGGACAAGGACCTTGCCCGGGGTGCCGTCGCCCGCCGCGAGGGCGGAGAAGGCGGTGTCTGCATCGGCGACGTCGATCTCGCGGCTGATCAGCGCACGGTAGACGTCGGGGTCGGCGCCGATGATCTCGGTGGCATCGGCGAAGTCGTCGGATCCGTACGTGAAGCTGCCGATGAGCGAGCGCTCCTCGGTGCTGACCAGGAACGCGTCGATCGTCACCTGCGGCGCACCCATCCCGACCAGGCAGATCGGGGCACCGAGCGTGGTGCTGGTGAACGCGTCCCGCAGCGTCGGGGTGATCCCCACCGCGTCGAGCGCCGCATCGGCGAGCCCGCCGCCGGCACGGAGCTGGTCCGCGACCGGACCGTCCGCCGGATCGATCGTCTCGGCTCCGAGGCGCCGGGCGAGCTCGCGGCGCGCAGCATCCATCTCGCTCACGATGATCGTCCCGGCACCTGCGTCGCGCAGGGCGATCACGATGGACTGGCCGATCGGACCCCCGCCGATCACGAGCACGCGCCCGAGGCTCCCGGCCGGGAGGCGGCGCACGGCGTGCACGGCCACCGCGAGCGGCTCGATCAGCGCACCGAGTTCGATCGGCAGGCCGTCGGGGAGCGCCACCACGTTGCGTGCCGGCACGACGACGTAGTCCGCGAACGCGGCGGGGATCTCCTTCGCCACCCCGATCACATGCTTGCCGGGGTGGTGCTGCTCGCGCCCGGCGAAAGCGGCGGCATCCTCAGCAGGCACGACGACGGGGTTGAACGTCACGGCCGTGCCGACCGCGAGCTCGTCGACACCGGCGCCGAGCGCGGCGATCGTCCCGCTCGACTCGTGCCCCATCACCTGCCCGGGGAACCGGCGTCCGTTCTCGCCGGTGTAGCCGTGCACGTCGGATCCGCAGATCCCGGTCGCGGCCACCCGGATGAGTGCCTCGCCGGGGCCGGGCTGCGGAATCGGTGCTTCCCGGACGTCGAGGCGTCCGATCTCGGTGAGGACGAGTTCGCGCATGGGCGTTTCTCCTTGTTCTGCCGGGCGTGGTCAGCGCTGGCGGGCGGTGGGGGTCGTGGCGAGTCCGACGCCGTCCGTCTCGCGGACGGTCGGGCTCACGACCTTGCTGAGGGCGATGAGGCCGGCGCCGACCAGGGCGATCGCGGCCAGGATGATGAGTCCGGCGCTGTCGCCGAACGTGGTGTCCGCCCAGTTCTTCAGGACCGGCGCGAGGAAGCCGCCGAGGCTGCCGAGCGAGTTGATGAGCGCGATACCGCTCGCGGCCGCCGCTCCCAGGAGGAACGACGTCGGCAGCGTCCAGAACACCGGCTGCACCGAGATGAACCCCGCCGCACCGACGCTGAGCGCGGCCAGGGCGATCAGCGGATCCTGGATGACGGCGGAGAGCACGATGCCGACGCCGGCCGCAGCGAGGGCGCACGTGGCGATCAGGCGGCGCTGACCCGTGCTGTCCGCGAGGCGGGAGAGCACGAAGGTGACGATCAGTGCGAAGGTCCACGGCACGGCCGTCAGCAGGCCGACCTCGAGACCGACGGGCTTGCCGACGATCGTGGCGATCTGGGTGGGCAGATAGAAGGTCACCCCGTAGACGCTCATCTGGATCGTGAGGTAGATCGCGGCGAAGTACAGCACCACCGGGTTGGCGAGCGCGCGCAGGGCGCCCCGCGGCGAGTGGTTCTCCTTCGCCGAGTCCTCGGCTTCGAGTGCGGCCAGGAGCGTCGAGCGCTCGCCCTCGCTCAGCCACTTCGCGTCCTTCGGGCCGTTGTCGAGGTAGAAGAACGCGACGATGCCGATGATCACCGTGAGGATGCCGGTCACCAGGAACATGAGCTGCCAGCCGTGGAGGCCGACCTTGCCGTCGAGGTCGAGCAGCATGCCCGACATCGGTCCGCCGAAGATGAAGGCGAGCGGTGCGCCGAAGTAGAACAGGCCGTTCACGCGGGCGCGGAACTTGAGCGGGATCCAGTAGGTGAGGAACAGGATGACGCCGGGGAAGAAGCCGGCTTCGGTGATGCCGAGCAGAACGCGCAGGATGTAGAAGATCCACTCGTTGGTGGCGAACATCATGAGCGAGGAGACGATGCCCCACGAGATCATGATGCGCGCGAGCCAGATCTTGGCTCCGACCTTGCGCATGATGAGGTTCGAGGGCACTTCGAAGACCGCGTAGCCGAGGAAGAAGATGCCGGCGCCGAGCGCGTAGGCGGCATCCGAGATCCCGGTGTCGGCCTGCCAGGCGGCCTTCGCGAATCCGAGGTTGGCCCGATCGAGGAAGGCCAGGATGTACATCAGGAGCAGGATCGGGATCAGCCGGAGCGTGACCTTGCGGACGATCGCGGCGAGTTCGGGCCGCGTGGGGGACTGGGTGGACATCGGTGCATCTCCATTGACGAGGGAATCCAATGCGTTCACGTATGTGAATCTGATGTCTCAGACCTGAACGCGCGATAGTGTGACACACGTTCGCGTCGGACACAATTCATCTCCGGGGGAGACATGACAGACATCGCGCAGGCGCCGAGTGCCGTGAAATCCGCCGGTCGGGCCCTGGAGATCATCGAGCACCTCGCCGCGACCGACGCCCAGACGTTCCCGGAACTCCTCGGGGCGCTGGGGCTTCCGCGCTCGAGTGCACACGGCCTGCTCCGCACCCTCGTCGACGCCGGATGGGTGGAACTCGACCCGGTGAGCAAGCGCTACTCGCTGGGCCTCAAGGCCTGGCAGATCGGGCAGCGCTACGACGGACACCGCCTGCTGCTCGAGGCCGGGCCGGCGCTCATGCGCGCTCTCACCGACGAGACCGGGGAGACCGTGCAGATGGCTCGTCTCGACGGAGTGGAGAACGTCTACATCGCGATCAGTCCGTCGCCGAACCCCATGCGCCTGGCGTCGAACGTGGGGATGCGACTCCACGCGCACGCGACCGGCATCGGCAAGGCGCTGCTGAGCACGCTCGACGACGACGACGTCATGCGCCGCCTGCACCAGGTCGCGATCCCGCGCCTGACGGCCCGCACGATCACCGACCCGGACGAGATCCTCGCGGTCATCGAGAAGGGGCGGGATGTGGGCTTCTTCGTGGATGACGAGGAGTTCATCGACGGATGCCGTTGCGTGGCGATGCCGCTCACCTGGCCGGAAGAGACGGGCGTTGCTGCCGCGCTGAGCGTGACGATGCCGACCAGCCGCACCGATGAGCGCTGGCCGCACTCCATGGTCGAACCGCTGCGGCGCACGGTCCTCCGCCTGCGCCAGGACATGCATCTCCAGGGGATCAGCATCGGCAACTAGGCTGGGGCCGTGCTTCTCAGTGATCGCGACATCAAGGCAGAACTCGCATCCGGCCGCGTCGGCCTCGAACCGCACGAGCAGGAGATGGTCCAGCCGTCGAGCATCGATGTGCGCCTGGACCGCTACTTCCGGCTGTTCGACAACCACAAGTATCCGTTCATCGATCCGTCGGTCGACCAGCCGGAGCTCACGCGTCTGATCGAGGTCGACCCGGAGGAGCCGTTCATCCTGCACCCGGGCGAGTTCGCGCTCGGCGCGACCTACGAGCAGGTCACCCTGCCGGACGACATCGCCGCCCGCCTCGAGGGCAAGTCGTCGCTGGGGCGCCTCGGACTCATCACGCACTCGACGGCCGGCTTCATCGACCCGGGGTTCACCGGGCACGTGACGCTCGAGCTCGCGAACGTGGCGACCCTGCCGATCAAGCTGTGGCCGGGCATGAAGATCGGGCAGCTCTGCTTCTTCCGGCTCACCTCGCCCGCCGAGAACCCCTACGGCTCCGGTCCCTACGGCAACCGGTACCAGGGGCAGCGCGGACCGACGGCCTCCCGGTCGTTCCAGAATTTCCATCGGACGGATGTCGGCGTGACCGACATCGGAGCAGTCGGAGGCTGACATGACGGACGGCAGCGGCACCACCCCGGAACAGCCGGTCATCCCCGAGGAGACGGCGGTCCCCGAGGAGGCGCTGGCACCCGAGGAGGCGCTGATCCCGCCCGCCGACGCCGTCATCCCGCCGCCTCCGCCCGAGATCCCGATCCCGGACGGGCTGCTCGCGCCGCCGCCGTCGGCCGACATCCCCGATGCAGACGTCGTGATCCCGCCGCCTCCGCCGGACACCCTGCGTCGCTCCGACCGGGTGCGCCCGACGCCCCGCATCCTCGACGGCGAGGCGCCGGCCGCGGTGGCCGAGGACTGGGCGCAGCCGTCGGTTGCGCCCGAGGTTCCGACGTCCGGCGGCTACGGCGGGTTCGTCGCCGTGATCTTCGCGTTCCTGTTCCTGCTGCTCGTCGGCGCGATCGTCGTGATCGTGGTGCTGCTGAACACGGTCGGGCTGCCCTTCGCGGGCGGAGCGGTCGTGCCGCCGTCCGTCCTCGCGCTGCTGGCCTGACGCCGCTTCAGGGTTTCGACTGCCGCCGACGGAGCGCCGCCGATGCCACGGCGACCACGGTGCCGACGGCGACGCCGATCACGGTCTCGATCGCGCGGTCCTGCAGGAGCACGTCGACCGGTGTCGGCGCGGCGAGGTGCACCATCAGCAGGGCGAGCGGGGTGATGAACACCATCGCGATGCCGTAGTTGCGGCCGACGAAGAGCTCGGCGGCGGCCTGCAGCAGCACCACGAGTGCGATGACGGCGAGCGGCGGCAGATCGATCGCAAGGACTCCCGCTGCGACGAGGATGCCGAGCAACGTGCCGACGAGGCGCTGGATGCCGCGGATCACGCGGGCGTTGAGCTGGGGGCCGCTGACTGCGGCGACCGCGCCGACCGCCGCCCAGTACCAGTGCGAGTCCATGATCAGGAATCCCGCGAAGCCCGCACCCACGATCGCGACGGCGACGGTTGCGGCCATCTCCCACGCGATCGGTCCCACAGGCTGCCGGGACCGGGGCGGCGCCTCCTGCGTGCCGCGCGTGAGCAGGCCGATGATCGCGCTGACGGCGAGCCCGAACAGCACGCTCGCGCCGCCGACCAGGAGCACGTTGCCGAAAGAGGCTGCCGTCGCGGGGATGGTGGCGCAGGCGCCGACCGCGAACACCGGGAACAGCGGCCCGGGCGGGTGCCAGCGCATCGTGTACGCGAGCAGGGTGACAGCCGATGCGATGACGGCGAGCACGAGGATGCTGACGGCGGCTGGAGCGGACACGACCGAGAGCGCGGTGCCGATGAGCATCGCGGCGAGCAGGACTCCGCCGGCGCTCGCCTGCATCCGGATGCGGTCGCGGAACACGTCGTGGCGGCCGTACAGCGCGGCGAAGGCGCCGAAGCTGGCGTAGATGCTCAGGTCGAGACGCCCCAGCATCCACAGCACGAGGAGCGGCACCGCCACGCTGATCGCGGCCCGGAGCGCCACCCGGTGATCGCCCCGGTGCGGTCCGACGCGCAGGACACCTGTCCACACTCGTCCCTGGGAATCCGCCACCGATCCAGCCTACGTCCGACGGCGGCCGGCCCGAAGCCGGGCGTTCACCCGCCCGTCGTGCGCAGGAGCGTCAGGCTCCGTTCGAGGACGACGTTCAGCACGCGGGTCGCAGTCCCCGCATCTTGCTCTTCGATCCCGTGCCACAGGGGTGCGGTGAGGGCGGCGATCTCCTGACCGATCTCGGCGACCAGGGCGCTGCCCGCGGGAGTGAGCGCAGCGTCGGTGAGGAGCCCGCGGTCGCGCAGAGCGGCGGTGAGGCGGCCGGCATCCGCATCGTGGAGCCGCTCGGCGACGAAGGCGTCGAGGTCGTGGGCGCCGTCGAACTGCGAGGTGAGCCTCAGCGTGACCCACTCGTGTTCGGTGAGGTCGCGGCCGGCGAGGACGCTCTGGAGCAGGGCGTTCAGCGCCTTCTCCGTCTGGCCGATGAGTTGAGGGCCGAAGGGGATCATGGCTTCTCCATATCGTTGGTGCGGGTTTCTTTGGTGTGGGAAGTGGGTGATTTCGCTCACGCGTGGCCGAGCATCTCGAACAGGCTCGAGAATCCCTGGTCGCCGTGGCCGTCCGCGATCCGTCGGTCCATCAGGCGTTTGACCTCGCGCATGCGCAGGGTGTCGACGCCGAGGGACTCGCGGTGGCTGATCAGGTCGTCCATCAGCGCGGCCTGCACGGTGAGTGAACCGAGGTCGGGCCCGTACTCCCCACTCGCGACGGCGGTGCCGAAGGCCTGCACCAGCGGCACGTAGCCGCCGACCGACCCGGCGACGCGGTCGGCGAACCCCTCGACGTCGGCGCCCTCCGCCTTCACGAGCGCGAACGTGTGCAGCAGGCCGAGGAGGAACTCGTAGCCGACCGCCACCTGGGCCAGGAACTCGACGGCAGCGAGCCCCGCATCCTCGCCGTAGTAGGTGAGGGTGCCGAGGTCTTCCAACACCTCGTGGTGAGCGTCGAAGCCGTCGCGATCGCCGCTGAACGACAACAGGAAGTTCGGTCTGCCGACATCCGACGGGTCTCCCATGATGCCCCCGTCCACGTACTTCGCGCCGCGCGTGCGGGCCCAGTCCGCGTTGCTCCGTGCCTGCGCGGGGGAGCCGCTGGTGACGTTCACGATGACTTTTCCCTCCACCGTCGCGTCGAGTGTTCCGAGGACCGCATCGACCGCGCCGCTGTCGAGCAGGCAGACGATGACGAGCGGGCTTGCCGCCACGGCATCCGCCGCCGTCGGGGCGACCTCGGCGCCGGCCGCGGCCAGCGGGTCGGCCTTGCTCGCGGAGCGGTTCCAGACGGTCGTGGAGTGACCGCGGTCGAGAAGGGCCTTCGCGATCGCGGAGCCCATCTCGCCGAGGCCGATCACGGTGACCCGGGTTTTCGTTTCCATGGTGAGGTTTCCTTTCCGTCAGTCGGACGCCGTAGTGGCGGGCTGCTCGTCGTCGCGGGACAGCCCGATGCCCCAGCTCGCGCCGCGCGCGACGAAGGCGCCGAGAACGGTGACGCCTGCGAACACGAGCATCAGCAGGCGGGCGGCATCCACGACGTCCGGCATCGCGAGGTTGACGAGGACTCCGGCCATCGCCGAGCTGAACGCGCTCGCGATGATGAAGACGGTGTTCACCGCTGCGGCCGCCTTGGCGCCTTCCTCTTCGCCCGACGTGCTGCCGAGCGCGGCGACGGTCAGGTGCGGGAAACCCAGGCCGATGCCGGCGCCGGCGAGGAACAGCGTCGCGAACCAGAGTGCGATCACGACGGTGGAGGGGCCCTCGTGCTGCAGCAGTCCGTACGCGGCGAGGCCGGCGGCGACGACGACCGGGCCGAGGGTGATGAGCACGCGGCGCGAGCGGATGCCGGTGGCGTTGGCCGTGAACACCTGAGTGATCGACCAGCCGAGGGACAGGGCGGCGCCGAGCAGGCCGGCGACGAACGGCATCAGTCCACCGATCTCCTGGCCGAAGAGCGGGATGAACGCCTCGGTGCCGATCGCGAACGCCAGGACAGCGACCGTGACGTAGACCCAGCCCAGCGAGGAGCCGGGGGCGAACGTGACCCGGGGGAGGATGCCGGTGCGCCCACGGCGCTCGTGACGCAGGAACCATGCGCCCAGGACGACGCCGACCACGATGGCGACCCCGGTGCCGAGCCCGCTGGGGACGACGCTCGCGATACCCACCGCGGCGACGCCGCCGGAGAGGAGCACGAGGGATCCCCACGGCACCGATTCGCTCGAGCGGGCTCGGGCGGTCCTCGGCAGGGCGCGCACCACGACGATGCCGATCAGCGCGGAGACGACGGCGAGACCGACGAACGTCACCCGCCAGGCATTCAGCTGCGCGAACACGCCGCCCACGACGGGGCCGACAATGTTGCCGACGCCCCACATCGCCGAGACGAGTGCGGCGCCTCGAGCCCAGAGGCGCTCGGGAAGGGCGCGCTGGATGAGTGCGTAGCCGAGCCCTGCGAGCAGTCCGCCGCCGAGGCCCTGCACGGCGCGGCCGGAGAGCAGCGCCCACATCCACGGGCTCGCCGCGCACAGCAGCGAGCCGAGCGCGAACAGGCCGAGTGCGAGCAGGTAGGCGCGCACGGCGCCCTGCTGCGTGAGAATCCGGCTCACCATCATCGAGCTGACGACCGATGCCAGGAGGAAGGTCATCATCGTCCACGCATAGAACTCCGCGCCGCCGATGTCGCCGACGATCGTGGGGAGCAGGCTGGTCGTGAGATACACGTTGCTCGCCTCGAGCAGCACGCCTCCGGCGAGGACCGAGGCGATCGGGGCGTAGCGGCTGCCGAGGAGTTCGCGCCAGCTCCCCGCGGTGGCGGTGCGCTCGGGGGTGTGCGTCATGGGGGGCCCTTCGTGACGTCGGAGCAGGCGGTCATCCGCCCGGCGGCGCCGTTCTTCGGCGGCCGATCGTCACGCTAATACCTCGAGTAAACTCGAGGTCAAGAGGAGGTGCAGATGTCTTTGGAACCCGATGATCTGCTGCCGATCGGCGAAGTCGTCCGCCGCAGCGGGGTGCCGGCGACGGCACTGCACTTCTACGAGCAGCTCGGACTCATCGTGTCGACACGCACCGCGGGCAATCAGCGCCGCTACCGGCGGCACATGCTGCGGCGGATCTCACTGATCGTGGTCGCCAAGCGCCTCGGCATCCCCCTCACGGACGTGCACGAGGTGTTCGAGAGCCTGCCGACGGATGAGCCGCCCTCGCAGCACGACTGGCAGCGCGTGGCGAAGCTGTGGCGGGAGCAGCTCGACCTCCGCCGCACGCAGCTCGAGCACCTGCGGCGCGAGCTCACCGGATGCATCGGCTGCGGCTGCCTGTCGATGAAGGCGTGCCGTCTGCTGAACCCCGAGGACGCGCTCGGCACCGACGGGCCGGGACCGCGCCGGATCTGAGGGCGGCACTCGCGTGCGCGAGTCTCAGGAGGTCGCCGCTGTGAGGGCTTCCGGTGTGGACGGCGCGTCGGCTGTCTCGGTGAGCACGGACCGCTGCCGGCCGGCGTAGAGCGTGCCCCAGCGGGTCAGTTCGGTCAGCAGCTGCCCGGAGCTCGCGCCGAGTTCGCTGAGTCGGTACTCGACCTTGGGCGGCACCTCGCGGTATACGGTGCGGGTGATGAGTCCGTCTTCTTCGAGCTCGCGCAGCTGACGGGTGAGCACGCGCGCGGTCGGGTTCTCCAGCAGGCGTCCGAGCTCGCCGAAGCGCAGCACCTCGTGCTCGCCGAGCAGGGTCAGGATGCTGGGTTTCCAGGCCCCGCCGAGCACCGCGATCGACACCTCGGCGTCGCAGGTCTCGGTCCAGTCGCGGATGATCCGCTCGGTCTTCTCCCGCACGGCACGGCCTCCTTTAGTATCCGAAGTGTCAGTACGTATCAGAAATGACCGTACTTGTGGCTTCTGTCTGTACTTTACAGACTGAGGCCGTGACCAACACCCCCACTCTCGTCAGCACTCGCTCCTCCCTTCGCCTCTGGTTCGCGATGGTACCGCTCCTGCTCGGAGTGCTCATCGGCGCCCTCGCGATCAGCAGCGTCTCGACCGCCCTCCCCGCGATCCGCGGCGAGCTGGGCCTGACCGACACCGAGGGGCTCTGGCTGGTCGATGTGTACGCCCTGTCGTTGGCCGCGACGCTGATCGTGGCCGCGCGGATCGGCGATGCGTTCGGGCGCAAGAGCATCATCCTGATCGGTCTCGCCGGCTTCGCCGTTCTGAACGTGGTCGGCGGGCTCGCCAGCAGCGGCCTAGTGCTCATCGTCGTGCGGGCCCTGCTCGGTGTCGCCGAGGCCTTCGTCATCGCGGGCGTGGTCGCGACGATCGGCGCCAAGTTCCAGGCGCGTGAGCGCGTGCTGGCCTACGGCCTGTGGACGGCGACCTTCGGCACCGGAAGCGCGCTCGGGCCGGTGCTCGGCGGAGTGCTCGCCGAGGGGCCGGGGTGGCGTTGGCTGCTGTTGGGGAGCGTTCCGCTCGCGGTGGTCGCCGGCGTGCTGGCCGCGTGGCTCGTGCCCGACTCGCGCAGCTCGCAGCGCCCGTCCTGGGACGTGCCCAGCATCCTGTCGTCGATCGTCGCGCTCGGTGCCCTCGTCTTCGCGCTGCATGAAGCCCTCGCGGCACCGATGTCGGCGGTGGTCGCGGCGGTGATCGCGATCCTGAGCCTGGTGTTCTTCGTGCGCAGGCAGCGGCGGCTCCGCGATCCGCTCATCGACACCGGACTGTTCCGCATGCCGGGGTTCAGCCCCGCGATCATCCGGATCATCGTGAGCAGCGGAGTGTCATCGGCCTCGGTGCTGCTGGTGAGCCTGCACCTGCAGGACTCGCGCGGGCAGAGTGCCGCCGAGGCGGGAATCGCGCTGCTGCCGCAGGCCGTGGCCATCGCGATCGGCGGTGTCGTGGCGCCGCTCGCCCTGCGCTGGCTCTCCGCGAACGCCCTCACCGTGCTGGCGCTGATGCTGCAGGCGGTCGGGCTCGTCTGGCTCGCGTTCGACCCGGGGGTCGTGGCGATCCCGCTCGTGCTCGTCGGACTCGGGTTCGGTGTCGGTGCCACGCTCGCCGCGACGGCGCTGTTCGAGGTGACGACCGAGGATCAGGCCGGCCAGGTCGGCGCGATCCAGGAGGTGGGGTTCGCGCTCGGCGGCGGGCTCGGCATCGCAGTGTTCGGCACGATCGCCGCGGTCCTCGTCACGGGTGGATTCGTGGCGGCGGTGCTCGTGGCGGCCGTCGTGGTCACGGCTGCTGCGCTGGTGCCGCTGGCACGCCGCGGCGTGCGTTGATCTGCCGCTGACAGCGAGAAGCGCCCCACCCGGCTGTCGGGTGGGGCGCTTCGTGATGGGTGACGGCAGGTCAGGCGTCGCGACCGCGGGTGAAGCCCGCGTCGAAGCCGCGCTCGAAGGCGTGCTGAGCGATGCGCTCGGCACGGTGCGGACCGTGTCCGCGGTGGCCGTGGTGTCCGTGGCCCCGGTCGTCGTGACCGTGGTCGCCGTGCCCGGGGTGTCCGTGCCCGCGGCCGTGACGGCGGTGTCCGGCACCCGCTTCGCCGTGGCGGCAGCCGTGCTCGGCATCCGCATCCGGACCGAAGCCGTGCTCCGCATCCGGACCGGGGCCGTGCGCGGAGCCGTGGCCGAAGCCGCGGCCGAACGGACGCCCGAAGCCGCGCGGGAATCCGCGTCCGTGGCGGGGGCCGCCGAAACCGTGCCGACGGCCGCGGGGAAGAGGGGTCTCCTCGTCCCATCCGAAGGCGCGGGCGATCTTCTCGAGCGAGGCGAGCGTGGTGGCCATCTCCTCGTCGGAGACGGCGCTCGACACCTTCGCGCGGATGCCGTCGACGAGGGTGCCGAGGCGATCCTTCGCCGCACGGCCCTCGTCGGTGAGCGTCCAGCCGTCGCCCTCGGGGGCGACCCAGCCGCGCTCGACGAGTCGGTGCAGCTTGTGCTCGTTCAGCGGGCGGTCCGTCGTGACGGTGCCGTCGACGATGTTGAGGATCCGCCAGTCGCGGCGGCTGGCGTGCTCGCCGTCGAAGGCGGCGGCGAACTCGGCCGCCATCAGGCGGTCGGCGGCCTTCAGCCAGTAGCCGAAGGGGCGGGTGGTGTTCTCGGGGTTCTGTGATTCAGAGGTGTTCATGGGAAGTCCTTAGTTGTCAGTGTGCATGTGAATGTCACAGTGCATGTACATGTAGTGTGACATGGAGTCCCAATGCATGTCAAGTCGCATGTAAAATCGGCGGGTGACCACCGAACCGCACGACCCCACCGCGCCGGATCCCGCCGCGCAGGATCCGGCCGAAGCCATCGCGAAGGCACTGTCCCGATTGCGTGGGCGTCGTCCGGGTGAGCGCGGTCCGGGCGGTCGCGGTCCCGCCGAGCGCGGTCGTGGCCACGGTGGTCCGCACGGCTGGCACGGGGGTCCGCACGGCGGGTCGCAGGACGACGATGCCCGCGAGCACTTCGACCACCACCGCGGACACCCCGGCATGCCGCCCTGGATGGCCGACCCGTCGGGTCGTCTCGGCGGACCGGCGCGCATGCGCATGCTCGAGGCGCTGGCCGCGGCATCCGCTCCGCTGAGCGTCAGCGATCTCGGTATCGCGATCGGCGTCGATCAGCCGCGCGCCTCACGGCTCGTGCAGCAGGGCGTCGATCACGGCTTCGTGCGCCGCGAGGCCGACCCCGACGACGCGCGACGCACGCGCATCGCGCTCACCGACGAGGGGCGCAAGCTCGCCCGCGGCATGCGCGGGGAGCGTCGCGAGATGCTCACGACCGCGCTCGCTTCCTTCACCGACGACGAGCGGGTCGAGCTCGCCCGGCTGCTGAACAAGCTCGCCGACAACTGGCAGCGCTGAACCGGCTGCGCCCTAGCCGCGCGCGAACTCGAGCGACGGCTCGTCGTCGACCGACAGCGATAGCACGACCGTCTCGACGGCCTCATGTGCTTCGATCCGCCGTTCGACGTCGCGCAGCCGGCGGGCCACATCGTGCTCGCGGGCATCGCCGGCCAGATCGATCTCGGCCACGATGAACAGCCGGTTCGGGCCCACGTACTCGATGTGCAGGTAGGTGACCCGCTCGATGTCGTCCAGCCCCAGCAGGGCGGTGCCGACGCGGGACCGCAGCTTCGGCGCCGCCGTGGCCCCGACCAGGAAGGCGATGTTCCGCCGGATCAGGATGATCGCGACCACGCCCAGCAGCACGCCGACGAGGATCGAGCCGATCGCGTCCCAGGCCGCGACGCCGGTGATCTGGTGCATCGCGATGGCGCCGGCCGCGATCGCCAGGCCGATGAGCGCCGCGGAGTCCTCGAAGAACACGGCGCGGAGCGTGGTGTCGCTCGTCTCCAGCACGAAGTCCCAGGTCGACGATCCGCGCTCCTTGGCCAGGCGCCGCGACTTGACCATCGCCTGCGTGAATGACGCACCCTCGAGCACGAACGAGACCCCCAGCACGATGTAGGCCACCATCGGACTCTCGACGGGACCGGTGTCGGACAGCTCCTGGATGCCGTGCATGATGGACACGATCGAGCCGGCCGTGAAGATTCCGAAGGCGGCGATGAGCGACCACACGAAGGCGTTGCGTCCGTAGCCGAGGGGATGCCGCGCATCCTTGGTCTTCGCGCCGCTGCGGTCGGCAATGAGGAGGAACACCTCGTTACCGGCATCCGCCCAGGAGTGCGCTGCCTCGGCGACCATCGATGCCGAGGAGGTGATGATCGCGGCGATCGTCTTCGCCACCGCGACGAGGATGTTGGCGAGGAAGGCGAGGATCACGGTCACGCGGTCAGGCTACTCCCGCCGCGGGTGTGCAGGAGTCAGCGCGGCGCCTTCACCGGAAGCAGCAGCAGGAAGCCGGCGATCAGGACGACCACGATGCCCAGGATGCCGTAGGCGGTCTGACTCGTCAGCACGATCAGGAGCGTCCAGGCGCCGGAGGCCATCCAGCTCGCGGCGCGACCGGTCGTGGCGTAGAGGCCGAAGATCTCGCCCTCTCGGCCGGCCGGGGTGACCCGGGCGAGGAACGAGCGTGCCGCCGCCTGCGCCGGACCGACGAACGCGCACAGGACGAGGCCGCCGATCCAGAAGACCATCGCCCCGGCGTCCCGCAGGAAGAAGACCGCGAGGCCGGCGACGATCATCGATCCGATCGAGGCGAGGATGATCCGCTTCGGCCCGAGGCGGTCGTCGAGTCGGCCGGCGGCGATCGTGGAGACGCCGGCGATCAGGTTCGCGACGATGCCGAAGATGATGATCTCCTGCGCCTCGAAGTCGAACACGGCCGTGCCGATGATGGCTCCGAAGGCGAAAACGCCGCCCAGCCCGTCGCGGAAGACGGCGCTCGCCAGCAGGTACCAGAACGTGGGCCGCGTCTCCTCGTTGCGGTACAGCCCGGCGACGTCTTTCACCAGCAGCGGGTAGGAGGCGAAGAAGCCGACCTTGCGTTCCGGGCGACCGAGCGACGGCTCCGGCACGTTGAGGAAGATCGGGATGCTGAAGATGATCGCCCACACGGCGCATCCGACGGCGATCAGTCGATAGGCGAGGCCGTTGTCGGTCGACATGCCGAACCAGTCGAAGGTGTCGAGCACGACCACGATCACCAGGGCGATGATGCCGCCGAGGTAGCCGAAGCCCCACCCGAGGCCCGAGATGCGGCCGACGTTCTTCGGGGTAGCGATGCCGATGAGCATCGCGTTGGAGTTCACCGCGGCGATCTCCTGGAACACGGTCGCGGCCGAGATCAGGGCCACGCCCAGCCAGAACAGGCTCGGCGTCGGTTCGACGAACCACAGGCCCAGCATGCAGAGGATCAGGGCCCCGGTGCCGATTCCGAGCCAGAGCTTCTGGCGCCCGGCGGCATCCGCCCGCTGACCCAGAACCGGAGCGAGGAGCAGGATGCCGAAGGCGGCGATGGTCGAGCCCAGCCCGAGCCCGGAGGCGAGGTCCGCCTCGGCGGCGAGCCGCACCTGGTCGTTCTCGTCGAGCGCCGCCACGTCCGCGGGGAGGAATCCCTCACCGACGAGATACAGCGCCGTGAACACGAACGTCAGGATGACGGTGTTGAAGGGCTGCGTCGCCCAGTCCCACAGTGCCCAGGAGTAGACCTGCTTCTGGGGGGCGGGCGTCTCGCCGCGCAGGTCGAGGCCGACGACGGCCACGGCGCCGCTGTTGGCGGTCGCCACGGGCTCGGGGACGCCCTGGCGCGATTCGGGTTCGCTCATGGGGGAAGTCTGGCGGCCCCCGGTGAACGCCCGGTGACGGCGCGCCGCACGGATATAACGGCCGTGATCCCGGATCGGGTCAGAGCGCAGGGCCGCGCCGGATGCGGATCGGGCCGTGGATCTCGTCGATGCGCACGCGCTCGCCCTTCTGCGTCACCACGATCTCGTCGCGGGCGGCGAGGTCGGCCGCGACGCGTCGGACGTCGTCCATGCGCGCGCGCCAGCCCTCGCCGCCGACCGCGCGTGCGACGTCGCTGGGGCAGATCGAGGAGTCCGACCGCTTGCGGGTGAGCGCTCGGATCGCCGCGGCGATGCGTTCGTCGAAGGCGTCGCCGGAGCGCGCCTCCCACCAGGGGGCGCCTCGTTCGCCGAGTGCGTTCTTGGCGTCCTGCACCCGGCGCCGGGCGTCGGGCTCCGACGCCTTCACCGCGCGACGGGCCGCCATCAGCTCGTCGACCAGCTCCTGGCGCAGCGCATCGGGGATCGACGGATCGGATGCGCGCCACCGCCGTCCGTTCACGATGATGTGGTGGCCGTCGGGGGTGCGCTCCGGGCCGTCGTCCCGCTCGCGCGCCGCGTCCCGCTCGTGCTCCGCCATGCCGACAGTGTCTCGGGCTGGCGGGGCGCCCTCCAGCCCCTTGACGAGCGACGCTCACGCGTACGACGCCGCGAGCATCTCGGCGAACAGCTCCTCGGCGTCGCATTCGACCCGGCGTCGGGTGAACCAGTCGCA
Source organism: Microbacterium sp. B19(2022) (assembly GCF_012030385.1). Classification (NCBI taxonomy): domain Bacteria; kingdom Bacillati; phylum Actinomycetota; class Actinomycetes; order Micrococcales; family Microbacteriaceae; genus Microbacterium; species Microbacterium sp. B19(2022). The sequence continues at coordinate 217,311 of NZ_JAAUVO010000001.1, read as the reverse complement.
GATGTTCACGCAGTCGCGGTGCAGCAGATCGAGTCCCTGCGGGTTCGCGATGATGTCGACGATCTGCGGCAGGTCGATCACCCGCACTCGCCCCTCGTGCACGAGCAGGTTGTACGCCGACAGGTCGCCGTGGGCGAAGCCGGCCGCGGCGAAGATGAGCATCAGATCGACCACCTGGGCGTAGTACTCCTGCAGCTCCGCGCGGTCGCTGCGCACCTGGGCGAGTCGGGGCGCGGCGGTGCCGTCGGCGTCACCGAGGAACTCCATCAGCAGCTCGGTGCCGTTGACCTGCACCGGGTACGGCACGGGGGCGCCGAGCTCCCACATCCGGCACAGCGCCTCGAACTCGGCGAACGACCACTGCGCCGCGGCGACCTCACGGCCGTGGTCCGACTTCCTGGCGAGGGCGCGGGTGTCGCGGGTGTTCCGGGTGCTGCGGCCCTCGGTGTAGACGGACGAGCGGTGGAAGCTGCGGTGCTCGGCGCTGCGGTAGCGCTTCGCCGCGAGCAGCGTGCGCTGGGTCGGGTCGTCCGGCACGGCGCGTTCGAGCAGGAACACGTCGGCCTCCTTGCCGGTCTTGAGGATGCCGCGTTCGATGTCGAGCGCGCCCGCCGAGGTCACCACCCACGCCGGCCACGGCTGAGGGCCGCGCTCGGACGGGGTGATCGCCGGCCAGGTGGACCAGCGCTGCCCCTCGCCGGGATCGACGTCGGCGAAGGAGAGTTCGGTTTCGAGGGGGTCGAATGAGGAAGAGAAGTGATCAGACAAGGTGTGGCTCCGGGAGCAGGAGGCCACGCCAGGGTCAGGAGCGGGTGGCCTCGAAGGGAAGGTGGTCGGCGGTGAGCGCGACAAAGACCGTGTTCATGTCTTCGGCTCCTTCCGCTCGGGCTTCCCGGGCGCTTCCCGGTGCGTCGTCGAGCATAGGGCGTGGGTGGCTGGCGTGTCCAGGGTGCGGGTCAGCTCCCGGTGGGCGGCGTGACCCGCACCAGCACGCCGTCGCCCTCGCCGCCGGTCGCGACCACCCAGGACCCGTCCGTCCACGCGGCGGCGTTCGCGCCGCACAGGAACGGCAGCGGATGCTGTCCCGCGGAGTCGCTGAGGCGGAGGGCGTCGCCGCGGCGAGGGATGTCGCTGCTCGAGGTCTCCGCGCAGTGCATGCGGGGCTCGATCGCCTGTCGCGCTTCGGACGAGCCGCCGACGATCACGCCCTGCGCGTCGCTCTGCTCCGGCTCTCCACCCCACCACAGGGCGGTGCCGTCGGGAGCGGCGGCGACGAGCGGGTGGTCCGCGACCTGCGGTTCGCGGCTCAGCTCCGTGCCGTCGGCTGTGAGCACGATCCGTGCGGTCGGGGTCGCGAGATACATGCGCCCGGCGTCGTCGACATCGATGCCGATCGGCGGGACACCGGGTCGAGCGCCGGGCGCATCGTCGAGTTCGACCGGCCCGCTGTGCAGCAGGGTCCTGGCGCCACTGTCGAGGTCGACGCGCAGTACCTCGAAGTCGAGGTAGTCGTCGGGAGGACGCGGCTGGTAGCGCACGACGATCGCGTCGCCATCGTGCACCGCGACGTCACCGAACTCGAAGTCGCCGAAGTCGAGGTCGCCCTCGTCGCCCACGGCGTCGCCCGGCAGGTCTCGCAGCGTCATGGTGGTGGTGTCGAACACCGAGAGCATCGGCATCACGTGGGCCCGGTCGCCCTGCACCACGACGAGTTCGGTCGGCGACAGCGGTGCCATCGCCCTGATCTTCGAGAGCGGGCCGCTGGGCTCGGTGTCGAACCTGGCGAGCGTCTCGCCATCGGCCCCGACGTGCAGCCACGACCCGGAAGACGCCGTCCAGAACCCGCCCGCCCCGTCGGACGACAGCACGTGCATCCCGTACGTCAGATCGGTCGGCGGACCGGCCGGAGTCGCCTCCGGTCCGGAACCGACGAACGAGTTCTGGAATGAGATCGGCTCCAGGGCCCAGTCGTCCGGACCGGGCGCGGGCGGCGTGCACCCGGAGACGAACATGATCGCTGCGATGACGGCGGCACCGCGCAGCATCCGCCGCCGTGACCCTCCCCGATCCTGCATCCCCACACTCTGCAAGCTCCGGCTGGGAGATCGGTGTGCCGATGTCGTCGGACGATCGGTCGGTTGCGGCGGACGCCTGATCGGGCGACGGCATCCGGATGCTGCGACCGTGGAACCATGACCATCACAGCGCCCGTCCCCACCGTGCCGGCCTCGGCCGTCACCCGCATCCGCTACAGCGGACTGATCGTGCTGATGCTGATGGGCTTCCTGCTGGTCACGGCAGAGTTCCTTCCCAACGGCGTGCTGACGGAGATGGCCGACGGGCTCGGCGTCACTCCCGGTCAGGCCGGGCAGACCGTCACTGTCACGGCCCTCGTCGGTCTCGTCGTCGCGCCGACGATCGGACTGATCTTCCCGCGCCTCGACCGACGGTCGCTGCTGGTGTGGATGGCGCTCGCCGCGGCGGTGTCGAACCTCATCGTGGCGATCTCGCCGAACCTGATCATCGTGTTGCTGGCGCGCTTCCTGCTGGGTGCCGCGATCAGCGCGTTCTGGGCGATGTCGATCACGGTCGCCGCCCGCCTCGCGGGGCCTGAGAACCTCGGTCGCGGCGTCATGTTCACGTCCGCGGGCGTCTCGCTGGCGACGGTGGCCGGCGTGCCGCTGGGCGTGATGCTGAGCGAGCTCGTCGACTGGCGGATGGTCTTCGCCATCGCGGGCGGGCTGATGGTGGTGCTCGCGGTCGTCCTGCGATTCACACTGCCCTCGGTGCCGGCCGAGCGCGCGTCGAGCCTGCGCCTGCTCGTCGACACGCTGCGTCGCCCGGGCATCGGGCTCGGCATGGTCGGGCACGTGCTCGTGGTGCTCGGGCACTTCCTCGCCTACACCTACGTGCGTCTCGCGCTGGAGCGCATCCCCGACGTCGACGCCTCGACGATCGTGGTGCTGCTCGCGCTGTTCGGCGTCGGCGGCCTCCTCGGCAACATCACGATCGGGCTCGTCATCGACCGCACGTTCGCCTTCTTCGCCGTGTTCGCGCCCCTGGTGATCGCCGTGTCCGTGATCTCGATGATCCTGTTCTCCGGGTCGATCCTGGGTGTGGGCATCGTGGTGGTGGTGTGGGGCTTCTTCTTCTCGTCCTGGCTGATCGTCGCGAACACCTGGGTCGGGCACCGGATGCCGGATCGGCTCGAAGCCGGCGGCAGCCTCGTGGTCGTGGGCTTCCAGGGGGCGATCACCATCGCGGCCGGCGTCGGCGGGCTGCTCGTCGACACCCTGAACGTCGAGCCGGTCTACGTGCTCGGTGCGGCCGCGCTGCTCACCGGTGCCGTGCTCTTCGGGGTGTCGAACCGGGTCAGCAGCCGCGCCTGACGTGGCGTGGCGTCAGGCGGAGACCGGGATCCGGTTGGCCAGACGCCAGGATGTGGGGGTCAACCCGGTGCGACGCCGGAACGCGCGGCTGAACCCCTCGTCCGAGGCATAGCCCAGCTCGCGGGAGATCTCGGACACGCTTCGTCCGGCGTCCAGCATCCGCTTGGCCGCATCCACGCGCACCTCGGTGACGTAGTCCGCGGGGGAGCGGCCGACGACGTTGCGGAACCGCTCGGCGAAGGTCGACCGCGACATGGCGCCGATGCCCGCGAGGCGTTCGACCGTCCAGTCGCGGCCGGGCTCCTCGTGGATGGCGTCGACGACGCGGTCGAGGAACGGATCGTTCGACAGAGACGGCCAGCCCGCCGGTGCGCAGCCGTTCGCCGCCCAGGCGCGGATGACCGACAGCAGCACGGTCGTCGCCATCATGCGGCAGATGACCGGGTCGCCCTGACGGGCCGGGAGCACGGTGTGATCGACGAGGCCCATGTTCAGCGCGAGGGCTGCGGCGGCCGGCTCGACCGCGTCGAATCCGGTGACCGTGAGGAACGGCGGGAGCAGCGCGGGCAGCGGCGACGCGGCATCCGCGAGCACGATCTCGGCGATCATGATGCTCGTGTCGCCCCGGGCCTCGAGCGCGAACGGTGTGCGGCCGAGTGTGAGGAAGGCGTCGCCCGCGACGAGCACGTCGCGGCGGGTGCTCGGGTCGACCGTGAGGCGGTGCGAGTCCGGGTCGACGTCGAGGCGGCAGCCGTCGCCGAGCGGAGGATGACCGTGCACGCCACCCTCCACGATGTACACGAGGGTGATGGCGCCGGACGGGATCGGCAGCAGCGTGCCGGAGGCGAGAGTCATCCGACGGCCGACGCCGACGCGGAGGTCGACGGCGCCGAGCACCTGCGAGATCGCGTCTGCATCCACTGTCACCATGCCTTCGGCAACGCCGCCGACGGGCCTGCTATTCCGCCGTCGACTTTCTTCGAGGCGCGAGACGGGGCGCATCGTCGTGGCGTTCTCAACCATTCGGTTGATTCGACGGCGATGACCGCCGGATACGGTGGGAGGACCCCCACCCGAGGAGTTCCGTGTTCCGTACCCCCGACCGCCTGTTCCGTGTTCTCGCGATCGCGGAGGCGATCACCTGGACGATCCTGATCGCCGCGATCATCGCCCGTGCCGTCGGCGCGCCCGGGGTCGTGGTGACGGTGGGTGGCGGCATCCACGGATTCGTGTTCCTCGCCTATGCGGCGACGGCGATCCTGGTCGCGCTGAACCAGCGCTGGCACCTCGGCGTCGGTGTGCTCGCGGTGGTCAGCGCCGTGATCCCGTACGCGACGATCCCGATGGAGATCTGGCTGCACCGCACCGGTCGCCGCGATGGCGCCTGGCGCCTGGAGGCCACGGATGACCCGCGGGATCGCCGCTGGTACGACCGGCTGATGCGGTGGTTCCTCCGCAGGCCCTGGGTGCTGGCGCTGCTTCTGGCCGTCGGCATCGTGGCGCTGTACGTGATCCTGCTGCTGGTCGGTCCTCCCGGCGGCAAGTGAGCCGTTTCGGAGTGCGCCCGGTCTGCGAGCCGGTCAGGGCGTGACGACGATCGCGTTCGCCTCGGTGACGGCGTCCATGATCTTCTCCGCGTCGTTCGCGGTGCAGTCCACGATCGTGTAGAGGCCGACTCCGGTCTGCGTGAACGCGCGCGCGGCCATGAGCCAGGAACGGGAGCCGTCCACCGCGCTGACCTGACGCATCTCGACGCCCCCGTTGCCGCCCGCCATGTAGCTGAATTCACCGGTGGTGGCGACGGGGGTGATGTCGGCCGTCGGGGTCTCCAGCAGCACGCCGAGGATCGCATCGGACGACGCGCTGTCATCGCCCTCGACGACGGGCACATCGGTCATGTGGCCCTGCCAGAACCGCACCGTGCAGGTCCCGTCCGCCGTGCCGTACGTCCAGCCGCCGTTGCCGTCGTCGGGCGAGACCATCTCCCACTGCTCGTCGGCGATGAATCCGTCCCCCCACTCGATGTAGGTGTCGGGATCGAGGTCGAGGCCCTCCTCGAAGGTCAGCGTCGTGCCTCCGGTGGGGGCGTCCGGGGCATCCGTCCCGTCGGTCTCCGTGCCGGGCGACGGTGCTGAAGAGGGAGCCGCTGCCGGGATCTGCGCGTACAGGCATCCGCTCAGGGGCAGGATCGCGAGTGTCACGATGGCGACTGCGGTGCCGAGTCGGCGGGTGGCGGAGGGGGTCCACGTCATGTCCGTCAGCCTAGCCACTTCAGGCGCGTCGGACGGGCTGCTGCAGCTCGGTGACCCAGTCCGACTGGTCGTCCGATACGGCGCGGACGTACAGCTCTCGGCACGGCCCGTCGTGCACCAGACCGCGGGCGAAGATCTCGGTGTGGATGCCGTGCCAGCTCTCGGCGATGCGGTCCATCGACCCGAGGTGGATGCCGCACACCGCTTCGTTCGCGGCCGGGAGTTCGATGATCTCGAACCCGTCGCGTGCGGGGCCGGAGTACGTGTACCCGACGATGACCTGCAGGCCGTCGTCGAGCGTCTCGTACTGGGCGATCGGGGTGGAGAGCGAGTGCTCGTCGCCGATGATCGCAGCCACGGCGTCGAACGACGGGCCCACGACGGCGGCGACGGACGACTGATCGGCGACGACGGTGCGGATGGCGGCGAGTCGGACGGCCGGGAGGGGCTTGTCGACGATCTCGATCGGGGACATGTGGTTCTCTTTCTCGATGAGGTGGAGGCGCCGCTCCACGTCGACGAGTCTCTCTGCAGCGACCCGGTGCTCCAGCTCGACCTCCGCGCGGCGGATCCGCAGCAGGGAGGCGATGCGGTCGGCGTCGACTCCTCGGTCGAGGATCGACGAGATGTCATCGAGCCCGAAGCCCAGCTGACGCAGGGCAACGATCCGATGCAGACGATCCAGTTGCGAGGGGTCGTAGGAGCGGTAGCCGCTGAACTCGTCCACGTGGGCAGGGACGAGCAGGCCGGCCGTGTCCCAATGTCGCAGCATGCGGTGGGTCACCTGGCCGATCTGCGCGAACGCTCCGATGGACAACATGTCTCTGTTCTCCCGTCTGCCACAGTGTCAGGGTCAAGTATCGCTTTCGGGATGCGCGGTCGACAGCCTGCCGACGGCGACGCGCTAACGTCGACGCGTGGACGAAGAGGTGCTGACAGGCGGGAACGCGAGCGGGACGGTGGTGCGCATCGGCGACACCGTGCGCAAAGCGTGGTCGGATGCAACCCCGAGCGTCAGCCACTTCGTCACGGCGCTACGGGAGGTGGGAGTTGATGCTCCGCAACCGCGCGGCCGGGACGAGCAAGGACGACAGGCCATCGAATTCGTCCCCGGTCGGCTCGCGATCGCGGCCGCTCCGCTGTCCGTGGTCGACCTGCGCCGGGTCGGATCGATGATCCGGCGGATCCACGACGCGAGCGCTCGCTATGTGCCTCCGCGGCATGCCGTGTGGCAGACTGCGATTCCCGCGCCGGGTGCCGAGATCGTCTGTCACAACGATCTCGGCCCTTGGAACCTCGTCACCGGGGACCGATGGGTCTTCATCGACTGGGATGCGGCAGCGCCGAGCACCCGGCTCTGGGATCTCGCCTACGCGGCGCAGGCGTTCACGTTGTCCGACGTCGAGCGCGATGCGGAGAGCGCGGCCGGCGATCTCGCAGCGTTCGTCGACGGTTACGGGGCGAGCCCCGTACTGCGTGGTGATCTGCCGCAGGCGATGGAGGAGCGGACGGCGGCGATGCTCTCGCTCCTTGAGGGCGCGCGCTCGACGGGCGAGGAGCCGTGGGCGTCGATGCACGCGAGCGGTCACGGCGACCACTGGACGAGGGCTCTGCGGTACGTCCGGGAACATCGGCGGGAGCGGGTCCAGGCGCTCGAACAGGGTTGAGCGCGTCTTCCCGAACCGTATATCGGCATTTCGTTTTCCCGGCCTGATCTGGCCCTTTGGATGTCGGTGGCCCCTGCTTGACTCGAGGTATGGCAGCACTGGCGGAAGCGACGGTCGAGCAGGTGGAGACGCTTGCCGAGCTCACCGACATGCTCGTCGGGTTGGAGCGCACGATCAGCAGTCTGCAGGCCGCGCGCGACGGCGTTCTCGCAGTTGGTTCCCGGCTGGCGCTGCAGGTTGCCGATGAGGCGGACCACCCCGATTTCGGCGACCTCGCGGCTCGCACGGTCGCGGCGGAGATGGCGGCGGCACTACGGGTGAGCGACCGCACGGTGCAGGCGCGGATGACGGAGGCGGTGTGGCGGGTGGAGCGCTTCCCGCTGGTGTGGGCCGCCCAGGGAGCCGGGCGGATCAGCGCCGCACATGCGCGGGCGATCTGCGATGCGGCTGAACACCTGGAAGACGCCGCCGATCGCGACGCATACTCCGCCGAGATGGTCCCGTTCGCCGAATCCGAGTCCCCGAACCGGGTGTCGCGGCACGGGCGGCGGGTCGCGGAGCGGTTCCAGTCCCGGTCGGTCGATGAGCGGCACGGGGATGCTCGGGAGAAGAGATCGGTGTGGGTGAAGGACGTCGGCGACGGCATGTCCCAGCTCGGGCTGCTCGGCCCCGCCGCGCTCGTCCATGGCGCGTTCGAGCGACTGACGCAGATGGCGCAGAGCGTGCAGACGTCGGGATCTCCGGAGCAGGCCTCGGCGCAGGAGCAGGCTTCGGCGCAGCAGGAAGAGTGCGCACAGGAGCACGAGGATGACGATCGGCGCACCGTCGCGCAACTCCGCGCCGATCTCGCGCTCGACCTGCTGCTCACCGGCGCTCCAGCGGGTCACGACACCCCCGATGGCCTCCTTGCCGCGATCCGCGGATCGGTCTCGGTCACCGTTCCGGTCACGACCCTGATGGGGCGCGGCGCGACTCCGGCTGAACTCGACGGGCGCACGCCGATCGACGCCGCCTCGGCGAAAGCTCTTGCGGGTGCCGCGTCGGGGTGGGACCGGATCCTCACGCACCCGATCACAGGTGCGCTCCTCGCGGTCGATCGCTACCGGCCCGGTTCCGAACTGAAACGGCATCTGCGGGCCCGAGATCAACGCTGCCGATTCCCGGCCTGCGGTTATGCGGCTCGCGACTGTGACATCGACCATCATCACGATGCCGCTCGCGGCGGGCCGACCGCCGCGAGAAATCTGGGTCACCTGTGTCGCCGCCACCACGTGCTCAAGCACCATTCGCCGTGGGTCGTCGAGGTGCTCGGCGACGGTGCCTATGCCTGGACGAGTCCGACGGGCCGGGTCTACATCGATCGCCCGCAGCCCCAGAACACGGTCACCTTCGTGGAGGAGCACGCCCCGGCGCCCTTCTGATCGCAGGCCCCGAAGCGCCGGCTCGAGGCGGTGCACAGAGGCCTCGCCGGCGCGCGTTATGCAAAGTTGAGCCGACTCGTATCAAGTTGATTTGACACGGTTGAAGCTCGAGCGTACAGTTGAGCCATCGCGACTCAGGTTTCCCTGATCGCCGCAGATTTCCGCACCACAATGAACATCCAGTTCAACGAAACTTCCAACAAAGGAGAAAACACATGGCACGTGCTGTCGGTATCGACCTCGGAACCACCAACTCCGTCGTCAGCGTCCTCGAGGGTGGCGAGCCCAAGGTCATCGCCAACGCCGAGGGCTTCCGCACGACCCCCTCGGTCGTGGCCTTCACCAAAGACGGGGAGGTGCTCGTCGGTGAGACCGCGAAGCGCCAGGCCGTCACCAACGTCGACCGGACGATCGCTTCCGTCAAGCGCCACATGGGCACCGACTGGAGCTTCGACGTCGACGGCAAGAAGTGGACGCCGCAGGAGATCTCCGCGCGCATCCTCATGAAGCTCAAGCGCGACGCCGAGTCGTACCTGGGTGACACGGTGACCGACGCGGTCATCACGGTTCCCGCGTACTTCAACGACGCCGAGCGTCAGGCCACCAAGGAGGCCGGCGAGATCGCGGGCCTCAACGTCCTGCGCATCATCAACGAGCCGACCGCGGCCGCTCTGGCCTACGGCCTCGACCGCGGCAAGGAAGACGAGCTCATCCTCGTCTTCGACCTCGGTGGCGGAACGTTCGACGTGTCGCTGCTCGAGGTGGGCAAGGACGACGACTTCTCCACGATCCAGGTGCGCTCGACCGCCGGTGACAACCGCCTCGGTGGCGACGACTGGGACCAGCGTCTGGTCGACTACCTGATCAAGCAGTTCAAGGAGACCACGGGCGTCGACGTCTCGGGTGACAAGATCGCCCTGCAGCGTCTTAAGGAAGCTGCCGAGCAGGCGAAGAAGGAGCTCTCCTCCTCGACCTCGACCAGCATCAACCTGCCCTACCTGTCGTTGACGGAGTCCGGCCCGGTGTCGCTTTCCGAGACAATCACCCGCGCGAAGTTCGAGGACCTCACGAAGGACCTGCTCGACCGCACCAAGAAGCCGTTCGAGGATGTCATCCGCGAAGCCGGCATCAAGGTGTCCGAGATCGACCACATCGTGCTCGTCGGTGGATCGACGCGTATGCCCGCGGTCGCTGAGCTCGTCAAGCGCGAGACCGGCAAGGAAGCGAACAAGGGTGTCAACCCGGATGAGGTCGTCGCCGTCGGTGCCGCCCTCCAGGCCGGTGTCCTCAAGGGCGAGCGCAAGGACGTTCTGCTCATCGACGTCACCCCCCTGAGCCTCGGCATCGAGACCAAGGGCGGCATGATGACCAAGCTCATCGAGCGCAACACGGCCATCCCGACCAAGCGCAGCGAGACCTTCACCACGGCAGACGACAACCAGCCGTCCGTCGCGATCCAGGTCTTCCAGGGCGAGCGTGACTTCACGCGCGACAACAAGCCGCTCGGCACGTTCGAGCTGACGGGTATCGCTCCGGCTCCCCGTGGCATCCCGCAGATCGAGGTCACCTTCGACATCGACGCCAACGGCATCGTGCACGTGTCCGCCAAGGACAAGGGCACCGGCACCGAGAAGTCGATCGTCATCTCCGGCGGCTCCTCGCTGTCGAAGGAAGACATCGAGCGCATGGTGCGCGAGGCCGAGGAGCACGCGGCCGAAGACAAGGCGCGCCGTGAGGCCGCCGAGGTCCGCAACCAGGCCGAGACGCTCGCGTACTCGATCGACAAGTTGATCACCGAGAACGACGACAAGCTGCCCGAAGACGTGAAGACCGAGGTCAAGGCCGACGTCGACGCGCTCAAGACGGCGCTGGCCGGCGACGACGACGAGGCCGTGAAGACCGCGTTCGACAAGCTGAACCAGTCCCAGTCCAAGCTCGGCGAGGCCATCTACGCCTCCTCGCAGGCGGATGCCGCTCCCGGCGCTTCGGCTGAGGGCGAGGCCCCGGCCGGTGACGCTCCCTCCTCTGAGGAAGACGTCATCGACGCCGAGGTCGTCGACGACGAGGACGAGAAGAAGTAATCATGACGGACAAGAACTTCGACGAGAACCAGAATCCTGAGTCCGCCGAAGGTCGCAGCGAGGGGTCGGACGCTCAGGCGTCCGGCCCCGCGCCGCACCACCCGGACTCCCGCGAGGCAGCAGCCGCCGAGGGGTCGGACGAGACCCCGATCGACGGCGCAGACGACCTCACGGTCGACGACATCCTCGGGGCGACGCAGACCGGTGAGGCCGCGGCAGAAGACGCCGTGCTCGCCGACCTCGAGTCGACCCTGCTGAACGACCTCAAGCGCCTGCAGGCCGAATACGCCAACTACCGTCGCCGCACCGAAGAGCAGCGCCAGGTCGAGATCGAACGCGCGAAGGGCGAGGCCGCCAAGGGCCTGGTCCCCGTGCTCGACGACCTCGACCGCGCCGCTCAGCACGGTGACCTCGTCGACGGCACCCCGTTCGCCGTGATCGCCGACAAGGTGCGCACGGTCGTGGAGCGCCTCGGTGTGGTCGCTTACGGTGAGAAGGGCGAGGATTTCGACCCGCAGCGCCACGAGGCCATCTTCCAGCAGCCGACTCCGGGAGCCGAGAAGACCACGATCCTCGAGGTCGTCGAGGTGGGCTACCGCCTCGGAGACGTCGAGCTGCGTCCCGCGAAGGTCGTCGTCGCTGTCCCTGCGGAGTAGGTGATCGATGGCCAGCCAGGATTGGTTCGACAAGGACTTCTACAAGACCCTCGGGGTCTCCAAGGACGTCAGTGATGCGGATCTGAAGAAGACGTATCGCAAGCTCGCGCGGAAGTACCACCCGGACTCCAATCAGGGTGATGCCAAAGCAGAGGCGAAGTTCAAGGAGGTCAGCGAGGCCTACTCGGTTCTCTCCGACGCCGAACAGCGCAAGGAGTACGACGAGATCCGCGCCATGGGCTCGGGCGCTCGCTTCACCGCGAGCGGTCAGGGCGCCGGCGGCTTCGAAGACGTGTTCAGCCGGTACGGTCAGCAGGGCCGAGGGCAGACCGCGGACTTCGAGGACATCTTCGCGATGTTCAACCAGGGTCAGGGCGCGAGCTTCGGCAACGGCCGCTTCGGGCAGACGAGCGGCGGCTACCGCGGCTTCGGCGGTCCGCAGCGCGGTGCCGATGTCACCGCACGCACCACGCTCGACTTCGTCACCGCCGTGCAGGGGGAGACCATCTCCCTGCAGGGCGAAGACGGCAAGCCGTTCAAGGTGAAGATCCCCGCGGGCGTCGCCGACGGGCAGAAGATCCGTCTGCGCGGCCGCGGCCGGCCCTCGCCCGACGGCGGGGAGAGCGGCGACATCGTGGTGCAGATCGCGGTGCGACCGCATCCGGTCTTCACGCGTGACGGCCTCAACCTCCGCGTCGTGGTGCCGGTGACGTTCACCGAGGCGACTCTCGGTGCGACGATCGAGGTTCCGACGCTCGGCGGCGACGTGGTCAAGCTCCGCGTCGCGCCCGGCACCCCCTCCGGGCGGGTGCTGCGCGTCAAGGGACGCGGCGTCGCCACCTCCAAGGGCACCGGCGACCTGCTCGCCGAGCTCCAGGTCGCGGTGCCCACGCACCTCGACGACGCCGCGCGCGAGGCGCTGCAGAAGTTCCAGGAGCTTGAGCCCGAGGAGAACCCGCGGGCCGAGCTGATGGCCAAGGCGCGGCGATGACCGGTCGTCGAAGCGGGCACCGGGGGCGGAGGCGTTCATGATGAACGCCGACACCCCGGTGTTCGCGATCGCCGCGGCCGCCGAACTCTCCGGTCTCCACCCGCAGACCCTCCGTCAGTACGACCGCATGGGGCTCGTCGTCCCCGGACGCACCACCGGCGGATCCCGCCGCTACTCGCCCCGCAACATCGAGCAGCTGCGCGAGGTCGCCCAGCTCTCCTCCGAAGGCGTGAGCCTTCCCGCGATCGCGCGTCTGCTCGATCTCGAAGACGACAACCGGATGCTGCGCAATCGCATCGCCGTGCTCGAGAGCGCCTTGCGCGCCGAGCGCGAGAACCGTCCGGGCGTGCGCGTGTTCGCCGCTGGCTCCGCGGGAGTCGTGCCGATGCCGACCGGGCGCCGCATCCGTCGCTCGACCGAGGTCGTGCTCTGGGACCCGCGGGGGAGCGCCTAGGCGCCGTGCCGATCACGGTGTGTATCCTGTCAACAGTTAACAGGAGGTCACCATGACGCAGTCCGTGAAGCGTGGAGAGTCCCTCGGCGCGCAGGTGGCCCGTGTTCTGCGGCAGCGCATCGTGCGCGGCGAACTCGCCCCCGGCGCACGCATCACCGAGGAAGCACTGGCCGAGGAGTTCTCGGTCAGCCGCGGACCCGTGCGCGATGCCCTCACGCAGCTCAGCTTCGAGAAGCTCGTCGAGGTGCAGCGCCCTCGCGGCGTCTACATCGTCGGGCTCACCCACGACGACGTCGATCAGCTCTACAGCCTGCGCGGCGCCCTCGAGCAGCTCGCGCTCTCCCGGGCGATGCGCGTCGACGACGACTCCCGATGGACCGCGATGGCGGCCGCCGTCGGGCGCATGGGCGAGGCGGCGGATGCCGGTGATCACGCGGCTTTCGTGGCCGCCGACCTCGAGTTCCACTCGCAGATCTATGCCCTCGCCGACCACCCCCGTCTGGAAGGCGCGTGGAATCAGTACCTCCCGACCTTCACCGCGCTGCTCGAGGTCACGATCAACCACGACGAAGACCTGCACGAGTCGTCCGGCGACCACGTCAAGCTCATGGACGTGATGCGCAGTGGAAAGCCCGCCCAGGCCGCGAAGGTGCTGTCGGAGCACCTCGACGGTGCCCGCGAGCGCATGCTCGCCGAGATCGCCGCCCGCGCCTGACCGCGAGCATCCGTCGATCGAGAGGCTGCGTCGGTCGAGAGGCTGCGTCGGTCGAGAGGCCGCGTCGGTCGAGAGGCCGCGTCGGTCGAGAGGCTGCGTCAGTGTTGACTGTTAACAGTCAACACTGCTAACCTCAGGGGGTCGACAACAAGGTCGACCCACGTAGAGGAGCAAAGATGCCCCGCAAGCGCATCACCCGGGCGGCTGCCGCGATCGCCGCCCTCGCAGCCACCGCTCTCATCGTCTCGGCCTGCACCAAGGTCGAAGAGGGCGAAGAGGCCGGATCGGCCTTCCCCGAGAACGACATCCGGCTCATCATCCAGGCCAACCCCGGCGGAGGATCCGACCTCTCGTCGCGCGCGCTGGCCACGGAGCTCGAGAAGATCCTCGACGTCAGCGTCATCCCGGAGAACATGCCCGGTGCCGCCGGCGCTCTCGCGATGGAGTACGTGGGCGCACAGGACCCCGACGGCTACGTCATCGGATTCGCCCCCGTCGAGATCGCCATGCTGAACACCACGCAGGGCGCGAACGTGCTCCCGAAGGACTTCGATCTGCTCGGCCAGATCATGCTCGCCCCGGGCGTCGTCACGGTCGGCGCGAACAGCGGCATCGAGACCCTCGAAGACCTCGTCGCCCAGGCGAAGTCCGGCGCGGTCACGGTGGCGAACTCCGGAGCAGGCTCCATCTGGGAGGCCGCGACCGTCGGACTCGGCGCCGCGACCGACGCCGAGTTCACCCCGGTGCCCTACGACGGCGGAGCGACGGCCGTCGCCGCAGCCGCCTCGGGTGAGACCGTCGCGGCCGTCTCGGGTCTCGGCGAGGCTTTGGCGCAGGGCGACGCAGTGCGCATCCTCGCTGTCATGAACGACGAGCGCCACCCCGACGCGGAAGACGTCGAGACGGTCGAAGAGGCCATCGGGGAGAACGTCATCTTCGGCGGCTGGGGCGGCATCTACGCCCCCAAGGGCCTGCCCGACGATGTGAAGTCGACCCTCGAGGCTGCGGTCAAGGAGGCCGTCGAGTCGGACAGCTACCAGAAGTTCCAGGCCGACGCCGGGAACCTGGTCGTGTACCGGGACTCCGCCGAGTGGACCACGTTCGTCGACGAGCAGTTCGACCTGTTCAAGGACCTCCTGGGCTGAGAAGGCCAGGCTGAGAGGGCTGCGGGGCCGGCACAGGTCGGCCCCGCAGCCGTTCCTCTTCGACGAAAGAAGGAGCATGATGTCCACCCCCGACACCGCCGCGGAACCGGCGGGCCGCGGCGAGCCTGACAACGAATACCAGGGCGCGCCCGCATCCCGGCGCCTCGAGATCGTGTTCGCGGTCGTCGCCCTGGCGTTCACCTCCGGCTACCTCTTCCTCTCGACGCAGATCCCGCTGCGCCGCGAAGCCGCTCCCGGGCAGATCGACGCCCGCTTCTGGCCCCTCGTCATCGGAGTCACCGGAGTGGTGATCGCCATCGCGCTGCTCGCCGTCGCCATCACCCGCCCGGCCCCGACCCGCGAAGACCTCGAGCGCATCCAGCCCGGCGGCTACCTGCGCGTCATCGCCACCCTCGCCATCACCGGTGCCTTCATCGCACTGTGGTCGCTGGGCTCCGTCATCCTCTTCGGCTACCGCGTCGAGGTCTTCCCCGTCGCCGCAGCCCTGCTGATGGCCGCCCTCATGCTCCTCTACGGCCACCGCCGCTGGCTGAGCCTCATCATCTATTCCGCCTCGGTCACGGCGTTCGTCTACGTCGTGTTCGGGATGCTCCTGAGGATCCCCCTGTGAACGCGCTCATGGAGGGGCTGAACTCGCTCCTCGACATCTCGATCCTGCTCTACATGCTCGTCGGCCTCGTGCTCGGCTTCATGGTCGGCGCCTTCCCCGGCATCACCGCGACCATGGCCGTCGCCCTCGCCGCAGGCTTCACGATGACCCTCGAGCCCGTGCAGGGTCTCGCGGTGCTGCTGACCATCTACGTCGCCGCGAACTTCGGCGACCGGGTGCCGTCGATCCTCATCAACACCCCCGGCACTCCGGCATCCATCGCCACCACCCTCGACGGATATCCGATGGCCAAGCAGGGCAGGGCAGGACTCGCCCTGACCATCTCCGCGATCGTCTCGGCGGTCGGCATCCTCGCCTCCCTCGTGCTCTTCGCGGTCGCCGCCGTGCCCATCGCCAGCTTCGCCCGCGATTACTTCAAGTCGCCCGAGCTGTTCGCCCTCGTCGTCTTCGGCATCGCGATCATGATCGGCATCTCGTCGAAGTCGATGCTCAAGGGCATCCTCGCCGGACTCTTCGGCCTCATGCTCGGCAGCGTCGGAACCTACGCCGCGACCGCCGACCAGCGCTTCACCTTCGGAGTCCTCGAACTCGTCGAGGGCGTGAACTTCATCGCCGTCATCATCGGACTCTTCGGCATCGCCGAGCTGTTCGATCAACTGCTCACGTACCGCAAGTCGGCCGTGCGTCCGATCTCGAGCCTCGGCCGCTGGTGGCCGAACCGCGCCGAGCTGAAGCAGAGCGGCCGCGCGACCGCGGTCGGTGGCGCGGTCGGACTCGGCGTCGGGCTCATCCCCGCGGCCGGTGGCGACATCGCCGGACTCATCGGCTGGGAGCGCGCACGCAAGGCCTCGAAACACCCCGAGATGTTCGGCAAGGGATCCATCGAAGGCGTCGCCGCCAGCGACACCGCATCCAGCGCCACGCTCGGCGGCTCGCTGACGACCACCATGGCCCTCGGCATCCCGGGCGACTCGGTGATGGCCGTGATGATCGGCTCGATGATCATCTGGGGCATCACCCCCGGTCCGACGCTGTTCACCAACCGCCCCGACCTCGTGGTCTCCATCGTGGGCATCATGCTGATCGCCACGATCCTGTCGCTCGTGCTGAGCCTCATCCGCATGAAGGGCATGGTCAAGCTCCTCGATGTGCCGCAGCCCTACCTGTGGAGCGGCATCCTGATCTTCTGCATCATCGGCACCTACGCCACCTCGAACAGCCTCTCCACGGTCGTCACCATGCTCGTGTTCGGCGTGATCGGCGTGCTGCTCAAGCGCATGCAGGTGCCCGCGGGTCCCATCGTGCTGGGTCTTCTCCTCGGGCCGCTCGCCGAGGAGAACCTCGCCCGCACGCTGGCGATCCTCCCCACGCGGCCGTTCTTCGAGGTCGTCAGCCCGATCGCGATCGTGCTGCTCGCGCTGGCCGTGCTCTCGATCGTGATGCCGGCCATCCGGGCGGCCCGCAAGCCCCGCGCCGAGCGCGCAGCACTGGCGGACTCGATCCTGCACGACGACAGCATCCAGCAGATCGAGAAGGCGCACGACGAGCTGGCTGCCCAGCCCGACCTGCTCACCTCGACCGTCCGCAACGTCGACGTGCCCACGCGCCGCACCCGCAAGTCCCGCAAGAACTCCGAGGAGACCGAGAAGTGACCCGCTACGACATCCTGACCGCCGTTCCGACCGCGTTCCGCCGCGACGGCAGCCTCGACCTCGAGGGATCGCGCGCGATCTTCCGCTTCGTCGGCGACTCGGGCAACGAGGGGGCTTTCATCCTCGGCACGACCGGGGAGTTCCCGGCCGTCGACGTCGCCGAGTTCACGGCGCTCGTCGCCGCCGCCGTCGAGGAGCTGCAGGACCGGATGCGCGTCATCGTGCATGTCGGCCAGCCGAGCACCTTCGAGGCGGTGCGGCTCGTCGAGATCGCCAAGCGCCTCGGCGTGACCGAGTTCGCCGCCCTCACCCCGTACTACCTGAAGTCGACCGAGGATGCGATCTTCGACTACTTCCGGGCGGTGTCGGATGCCGTCGGCGACGGGCGCCTGTACGTGTACATCTACCCTGCGCGCAGCGGCAACACCGTCTCGCCCGAGCTGCTGGTGCGGCTCGCGGAGCTGCCGAACATCGTGGGCGCGAAGCTCAGCGAGCTGTCCCTCGACGAGATCGCTGCGTATCGCGCCGTCGTCCCCGCCGACTTCGAGCTGTACACCGGCGCCGACCGCGACCTCATCGCCGCCGTCGACGCGGGGGCGCAGGGGGTCGTGTCCGGGGTCTCGTCCGTCACCCCGAAGCCGTTCCGCGCCCTGGCCGACGCCGGACGATCGGGCGATGCCGAGGCGATCGCCGTCGCCCAGGCCGCGGTCGATGACGTCGTCTCGCTGATCGGCGGAGACATGGCGCGCATGAAGGAGGCGTACCGCGTCCTCGATGTCGTCGACGCGTACTGCCGTATGGCGATCGCGGAGCCGACCGATGCCGAGCGCACCGCCGTCGCCGAGGTGGTCGCCGCGCACCGCTGACCGGGGCCTGCGTCGGAGGGCGATCACAGGAGATGGAAAAGTGCGCTTCCTAGCGTGGAAGCAGGGAACGACCCTGCTCCGCGCCTGGCGCGCGGGTGTCCTGCCACGAAGGAACAACTCCTCATGACGAACACCAAAGCCTCCTCTGCCGCACCCTCGCTGGGACTGCTGATCCTGCGCGTCGTGGTCGGCGCGATCTTCGCCGCGCACGGCGCGCAGAAGATCTTCGAGTTCACGCTGCCCGGAACGATAGGCAGCTTCGCGGGCATGGGGATCCCCCTGCCCGAGATCGCCGCACCGATCGTCGCCTTCGTCGAGCTCGTCGGCGGCCTCCTGCTGATGCTCGGGCTCTTCACACGCCCGGTCGGCCTCCTGCTCGCGGTCGACATGATCGTCGCGCTCGTCGCCGTGCATCTGCCCGCCGGCCTCTGGGTGGGCGAGGGTGGCTACGAGTTCGTCGCCGTGCTCGGTGCCGCAGCGCTCGCGCTCGCTTTCACCGGTGCCGGACGGTTCTCGGTCGACGGAGCGTTCCTGCGCGGTCGAGCGCCGGCGTGGCTCGCCTGACAGCAGAGCAGCGACACGGATGCCGCGGGGGCGACCCCGCGGCATCCGTCGTCTGCGGGCATGTGCGCCGTTCCGGTTGACGGATGAGGCACGATAAGGTTGCGTAACCATTTCATTCTTGACACCGCTGTGAATGCGGAGTTATGGTGATGAAACCGATTTCACGCAGACCCGGCGAGAACTCGGATGCACCGTCGCATAGAACTTGCTGCCCAAAGGAGTGAACAGTGAAGTCGAACCACGCACACCCGTCCCGCCGAGCCCGCGCGCTGCGGATCGCCGGCCTCGTCGCTGCCGCGACCATCGCCCTGGCCGGCTGCGCCGCCGGCGACGACTCGTCGGATGCCGGAAGCGCCGGGGGAGAGCTCACGTTCTCCAACTGGCAGTTCCTCGAAGACGGCAAGGGCCCGATCATCTGGGACGCCGTCAAGGGCTACACCGGACCCGATGACAACATCGAGCTCACAAAGGTCGAGATCCCGTTCGCTAACTACGCCGACAAGCTCAGCACCGAGCTGGGTGCCGGCGGCGGCCCCGACGTGATGGTGCTGCAGGACAGCCAGTTCGCCTCGCTCGTCGACGCCGGCGTGCTCGAGCCGCTCGACGACATCGCCGACGAGCTCGGCGACACTCTCAACAACACGAACGAAGCCGGTGTGTTCGACGGCGGCCAGTACGGCTTCAACTGGGAGCGCCCGACCTACAGCACCGTCATCTACAACAAGGACATCTTCGCCGAACTGGGGCTCGAAGTCCCGACGACGTTCGATGAGTTCCTCACCACGGCGAAGACGATCAAGGACGAGCTGGGCATCTCCGGCTGGGCCGGCCGTCACCAGACCGCCGAGATCGACGGTTGGACGCTGGAGATGGCGAACTGGATCTACGGATTCGGCGGCGAGCTCAGCGACGGGAAGAAGCTCACGATCGACAAGGCCGAGAACGTCGAGGCCGTCGAGGCGTTCCTCGAGACGTTCGCCTCGGGCGTCGCCCCTATCGGCGACGACGCGTCGACCTTCCGCGCGAAGTTCGGCCAGGGCCAGGTCGGAATGCTGTTCGAGAACTCCGGTGTCGCGACGACCATCACGAGCAACCCGGACAACGCCGTGAACGGCCAGAACATGGGCGCGGCTCCGCTGCCGCTCGCGAACCCCGGCTCGAACTCGCAGCTGATCATCGCCGTCAACGCGAACAGCGACAACAAGGAAGCCGCCAAGGACTTCGTGCGCTGGGTGCTCGGTGAAGAGGGCCAGACCGCCATCCGTGCCGGCCTCGGCGCCTCGGCCATGGCCACCGACGTCGAACCGGATGCGGCCTTCCTCGAGGCCAACCCGTGGGCGACGCAGTTCCTCGAGGCCGCCAAGACCTCGAAGTCGACGCTCGTCGAGGGCTTCGAGACCGAGAGCAAGGTCGTCTGGCGCGAGGTCCTCACCGCGGTCGAAGACCTGCGGGTCAACGGCGGCGACGTGAAGGCGAAGCTGGCCGAGGTTCAGGAGAACCTCGAAGCCGAACTCGGCTGAGCACCCCGAGGGGCGGGCATCACCCCGCTGCCCGTCCCTCGGTCATCCCGCGACACGCGAAAGGACCCCGGCCATGGCCACCCCCACGCTCGAGGCGCGACCACAGACGCCCTCAGCTTCGCCGCCACGGCGACGCCGCGACACCGGCGCGATCGGACGCTTCATCGAGCGCAACGGCGCCTACCTCTTCCTCTTCCCGGCGATCGCGTACCTGGCGATCTTCACGGTCTTCCCCCTGATCCGCGGCGTGCTGCTGTCGTTCACGGCGACCAAGCTGGTCAACCCCGCCGGGGGACGGCCGGTCGGCATGGAGAACTACGAGTACCTGCTGTCGAGCGACAAGTTCTGGTCGTCCGTCATCACGACCCTCCTCTACACGCTCTTCACGGTGGTCTTCTCGGTCGGCATCGGAACCGCCGGAGCGCTGCTGCTCAACACCGCCTTCAAGGGGCGCGGCATCATCCGTGCCATCGCGACGATCCCGTGGGCCGTGCCGACGGTGGCCGCCGCCCTCATCTTCGTCTGGATCTACAACAACGAGCAGGGCATCCTGAACCGCACCACCTCGGCGCTCGGCCTCGGTGAGCACGGTTGGCTCGTCGATCCGAAGTACGGGCTGTTCGCGGTGACGCTCGCGACGGTCTGGAAGCTCACGCCGCTCGTGATGCTGGTCATGCTCAGCGCCCTGCAGAGCGTGCCGCACGAGCTCCGCGAAGCGACCTGGGTCGACGGCGCCACGCGCTTCCAGTCCTTCCGGGCCGTCACCCTGCCCCACATCATGCCGACCGTGCGCGTCATCACGCTGCTCATGACGATCTGGTCGATCCGGCGCTTCGAGATCATCTTCCTGATCACCGGTGGGGGACCGCTCGACGTCACCAACACGCTCGTCGTGAACGTCTACCGCACCGCGTTCCAGGATCAGAACCTCGGACGCGCCGCGGCCATCGGCGCCCTCGGCCTGGTGCTGTCGCTGCTGGTCACCGTCGTCTACTTCATCGTCGAGCAGATCCAAGAACGTCAGGAGAGCCAGCGATGACCACCGTGCGCATCCCCACCGACCTTCCGCGTCGCCGCGGGATCGGCGCCAAGATCGGCAGCCTCGGCAAGGCCGTTCTCATCACGCTGCTCGTCGTCTTCGCCGGATTCCCGGTGTACTGGATGCTGGCGACGTCGCTCGGCACCGAGGCTTCGCTCTACGGCGGCAGCCAGCCGCTGCTCCCCGAGGTGCAGAACATCGGCCAATGGGGCGGCTTCCTCTCCGACATCCCGATCCTGCGCTGGCTCGGCAACTCGTTCGTGATCGCCGCCGGCACCACGATCCTCAGCCTCGTGCTGGCGACCATGGCCGCCTATGCGCTCAGCCGGTACAAGTTCCACGGCCGCGGCGTCGCCGGCTTCATCTTCTTCAGCACGCAGATGCTGCCGGAGG
The DNA here is from genome assembly GCF_012030385.1 of Microbacterium sp. B19(2022). Taxonomy (NCBI): domain Bacteria; kingdom Bacillati; phylum Actinomycetota; class Actinomycetes; order Micrococcales; family Microbacteriaceae; genus Microbacterium; species Microbacterium sp. B19(2022). Next base: position 195,875 of record NZ_JAAUVO010000001.1, on the reverse strand, counting down.
CGCTGATCATCGTCCCGCTGTACGCGATCTTCGCCGGCGCCGGGCTGCTCAACAGCCACTGGGGGCTCGTGCTCGCCGACACCGCGTTCGTGATGCCCGTGAGCATGTTCATCATCAAGAGCGGCATCGACAAGATCCCGTACGAGATCGAGGAGTCGGCCCGCATCGACGGCTGCTCGCGCCTGCGCATCCTGACCACGATCGTGCTCCCGCTGATCATGCCGAGCATCGCGGCCGCCGCCGTCATCGCGTTCTTCGACGGCTGGAACGAGTTCATGTTCGCGAACACCTTCATCTCGTCGTCCGACCTGTGGCCGGCATCCGTCGGACTGTCGTCGTTCCTCGGGCAGTTCTACACGCCGATGAACATCGTCATGCTGTGCGCACTGCTGTTCGCGCTGCCCGCGATCATCTTCTTCCTGTGGGCGCAGCGCGGCATCGTGTCCGGGCTCACCGCGGGATCCGTCAAGGGCTGACCGCCCTGCAATCTGGAGTATCGATACATGTCTGAAGGACTCGACCCGCTCTTCTCGGTGCGGGACAAGGTGGTCGTCGTGACCGGTGGCTTCGGCCAGATCGGGGCGGAGTTCGTCCGCTCGCTGCACCAGCGGGGCGCGCGCGTCGCCGTGACCTCCCGCAGCGAGGTCGCCGATCCCGCCGCGCGTCTCGGCATCGACGACCCGGACGGGCGGCTGCTCGCCGTGGCGATGGACATCACCGATCAGGCCAGCGTGGATGCGGGACTCGACCGTGTCGCGGCGACCTGGGGTGTGCCGACGGTCGTCGTCAACAACGCCGGTCTCGACACGCAGCCCAGCGCGCCGCCGGAGGTCTCCGGCCCGTTCGAGGAGTTCCCCGTCGACGTGTTCCGTGAGGTCGTCGACACCAACCTCGTCGGCACGTTCCTCGTGACGCAGGCCGCGGGTCGGCGGATGCGCGACGCCGGCGTCGGCGGCTCGATCGTGAACGTGGGATCCATCTACGGGATGGTGTCTCCCGTGCAGGACATCTACGCCTACAAGGCCGAGGACACCGGCATCCCGTTCATCAAGCCGGTCGCGTACTCCGCGGCGAAGTCGGGGCTCTACAACCTGACGCGCTATTGCGCCACCTACTGGGGTCGTGCGGGCATCCGCGTCAACACGCTCACGCCCTCGGGCGTCCGGCGTGACACGCAGGACGCCAAGTTCCAGGCGAACTACATCGCCCGGATGCCGATCGGCCGCATGGCCGAGGCCGACGAGTACAACGGCGCGCTGGTCTTCCTCGCGTCCGACGCGTCGACGTACATGACCGGCTCGAACCTGGTGGTCGACGGCGGGTGGACCGCGTGGTGAACGATCTGCTCGGCACGCGCCTGTTCACGGCGGCGGTCACCCCGATGCGCCGCGACGAGAGCGTCGATCACGGCGCGCTCGCGACCATGCTCGACACCGACATCCGTCGCGGCGTCGAGGGCCTCTACATCTGCGGGTCGTCCGGCGAGGGCGTGCTGCTCTCCGAGGCCGAGCGCATCGCCGTGGCCGAGACCGCGGTCACGGCTGCCGCGGGGCGCGTGCCCGTGGTCTCGCACGTCGGCGCGATGTCGACGGGTGAGGCGGTGCGCATCGCCGCCGCGGCGAAGGACGCCGGTGTCGCAGCGATCTCCATGATCCCGCCGCTGTACTACGGCTATTCGACGGCGGATGTGGTGCGGCACCTCCGCACCGTGATCGATGCGGTCGAGCTGCCCTTCATCCTCTACAACATCCCGCAGTTCACTGGGCGCGACATCTCCGAGGGCGGCTTCGACGAGCTGCTCGCTCTGCCCCAGGTGATCGGCGTCAAACACACCTCGCGCAACCTGTACGGGGCCGAGCGGATCCTGCGCCGCTACCCGCACCTGACGCTGATCAACGGCTTCGACGAGTTCTACCTGCCGGCGCTGTCGATCGGCGCACGCGGGGCGATCGGCACCACCGTGAGCCTGCAGATCGAGCTCTTCCTGTCGCTGCGCCGACGGTTCGAGTCCGGCGACCTCGCCGGCGCGCGCGACGTGCAGGTGCGCATCAACGACACCGTCGAGGGCATGGTCGAGGTCGGCGTGTTCGGCGCGGCAAAGTACCTCGGCGGCACGCTGTCGGTGCCGCTCGGGGACTGCCGCTCCCCGCTCCCGACGCTCGACGACGACGGTCGCGCCCGCCTGGACGCGGTCTTCGCGAGCCTGCAGGAGAACATCGCGATCACCGCCGAGGAGGATGCCCGCGATACCGCATGACGCGCGATCGCGGGCGTCGTCCGGAGAGGCCGGTAGTGTGAAGCATCCGGGCAGCAGAGGGCGGGAAATGACCACGATCTACGACGTCGCGCGGCGCGCGGGCGTCTCGCCGGCGACCGTCTCGCGGGTGTTCAACGGCACCAGAGTCTCGCCCGAGAAGATCGAGGCCGTGCGTGCCGCGGCGCACGAGTTGAACTTCACGCCGAACCGCGCCGCCCGCACGCTGCGCACCCAGACCTCCGAGGTCATCGCCCTGGTCATCCCCGACATCGAAAACCCCTACTTCACCGAGATGGCGCGCGGGGTCGAGGATGTCGCCTCCGAGGCCGGATACTCGGTGGTGCTCTGCAACTCCGACTCGCAGACCGAGAAAGAGGCGACGTACCTGCAGATCGCGATCGCCGAGCACATGTCCGGCATGATCATCGCGGCGGCGTCGAAGGCGACGGATCTCGACAGCATCCTCTCCACCGGTCGGCCGGTGGTGGCCGTCGACCGTGTCACGCGCCATGAGCTCGATGTCGTCGTGATGGCGAACCGCGAGGCGGGCGTCGCGGCGACCGAGTCCCTGATCGCCGCCGGCTATCGACGCATCGCCTACATCGGCGGTCCGGAAGACATCGACACCGCGGCCGAACGCGCCGCCGGCTGGCGGGCGGCGCTCACCTCGGCGGGCCGCCAGGCCGACATCGACCAGCTGCAGCGGTTCGCGACCTTCCGTGTCGACGGCGCGCGTGCGGCGATGGAGGAGTTGCTCGCCCTTCCCGAGCCGCCCGACGCCGTCGTCGCCGGAAACAACCTCATCGGCGTCGGGGCGATCCAGGTGCTCACGGAACACGGGCTCACCCCGCCGGCAGTCGGGGTCGCGGTCGTCGGGTCGCTGCCCTTCACCACGCTCTCGCCCACCGCCGTCACGATGGTACAACTGCCCGCCCGACACATGGGCGTCACGGCGGCGCGCATGCTGCTCGAGCGCATCGCCGGCGACACCCATGCCCCGCGAACGGTCGTGCTGCGGGGCGAGACCCGGCACGCGACGGCCCTGCGCCCCGCGTAGGGCTTCGGCCCGCATCGCCCCGGCCCGCATCGCCTCGGAGACAGATGGTGCATGCGTAACCACGATTTCGTGCTTGCGCTGTGAAATCGATTTCAGTTACGCTTTCCCCAGGCGTGATCAAGGAGGACACCATGCGATGCACCCTCGGGGTGGACGTCGGCACATCGAGCACCAAAGGCGTGCTCGTGGCGCACGACGGCACCATCGTCGCCACCGCCACCCGCGCGCATGACGTCTCCCGGCCGCACACCGGCTGGGTCGAGATGGATGCGTCGATCTGGTGGGACGAGTTCGTCGACATCGCCCGCGAACTGCGCGCCGCACACCCCGATGCCGAGATCGTCGCTGTCGGCGTGAGCGGGATGGGTCCCTGCATCCTCCTCGCCGACGAGAACGACCAGCCGGTCCGACCCGCGATCCTCTACGGCGTCGACACCCGCGCGTCCGCCCAGATCGAACGGATCACCGCCGAGCTCGGCGTCGAGGAGATCACCCGCATCGGAGGCTCGGTGCTCACCTCGCAGGCCGGCGGGCCGAAGATCGCCTGGATCGAAGAGAACGAGCCGGCAGCCTGGGCGCGCGCCCGACGACTGTTCATGCCCGCATCGTGGCTCGTCCGTCATCTCACCGGCGCGTACGTGTTCGACCATCAGTCCGCGAGCCAGGTCTCTCCCCTCTACGACATCGAGAGCGAGAGGTGGCATGCCCCGTTCTGGGGCCGCTACGCCACCACGATCGTGCAGCCGCGCCTGGCGTGGGCGGGCGACATCGCCGGCACCGTCACGGTGCAGGCATCCGAATCGACCGGAATCCCGGCGGGAACTCCCGTCATCACGGGCACGATCGACGCCTGGACCGAGGCCGTCAGCGTCGGCGCGCATGAGACCGCCGACCTGATGCTCATGTACGGGACGACGATGTTCATGGTGTTCACCAGCGCGGTCATCCCGGGCGAGCCCGCGCTGCGCACCCCGTCTATGTGGACGACGGCCGGCGCGTTCCCCGGAACCCGGAACCTCGCCGGAGGCCTCTCGACCTCCGGTGCGCTGACCACCTGGCTCAAAGAGCTGACCGATGCCGACTACCCGCAGCTCCTCGCCGAAGCGGAAGCATCGGGGGTCGGCGCCCGCGGTGTGCTGATGCTCCCGTACTTCGCGGGCGAGCGCACCCCCATCCAGGACCCGGATGCGCGGGGCGTGATCGCCGGACTGACGCTGGAGCACACCAGGGGAGACCTGTACCGGGCGGCGCTCGAGGCCACCGCCCTGGGCGTGCGGCACAACGTCGAGACCATGCGGGCCGCGGGCGCCGACATCCGTCGGATCGTCGCGGTCGGCGGCGGTACGCAGGGGCGGCTGTGGCTGCAGATCGTCTCCGATGTCACCGGACTCGTGCAGGAGGTGCCGGAGACGACGATCGGTGCGAGCTACGGCGCGGCCTTCCTGGCTGCTGCCGCCGTGGCGGCCGAGGGCGAGGCGCCGCTCATCACCGACTGGAACCCCGTCGTCGAGCGCATCACGCCGAACCCTGAGCTGCGCGTCACCTACGACACCCTCTTCGACCGGTACGTGCGCCTGTACGACGGGACGAAGAGCGTCGTCCATGAACTCGCCGCCGAGCAGCGCGGCACGTCATCCCACTCAACCCCGGAGGAATCATGACCACCTACGCACTTCCCGCCCCCGTGTCCCGCCCGGCGTCCGCGCCGAAGACCGCCTACCTGATCGCGTCGGGCGACCTGCGCGAGGCCGCCAACACCGGCGGCTGGCCGGTGCAGGTTGAGCTTGAAGCCGGCGTCACCGGCGTCTTCAACGACCTCGGATGGACCGTCGTCCGCGCCAACGACGTCGATCCCGAGACGGGCCACGGCTTCATCTCGAGCCAGCGCATGGGCCTCGAGGTCTTCAAGAACATCCCGACCGATGCTCCGCTCATCGTCGCCGAAGCCGTCTGGCAGTACTCCCACCACGTGCTCGCCGGCCTCCGCACGCACCAGGGCCCGATCCTCACGGTCGCGAACTTCGCCGGCGATTGGCCCGGCCTCGTCGGACTGCTCGGCCTGAACGCCGGTCTGACGAAGATGGACAAGCCCTACGCCACGATCTGGTCGGTCGACTTCTCGGACGACTGGTTCAAGGCCGGCATCAAGGAGTGGACCGAGACGGGTGCCATCACCCATGACGCTTCGCACGTGCGCGCGCTGCCCGCGCTGCCCGACAGCCCCGAGAAGCAGCTGGGCGAGGCGCTCGCCGCGGAGCTGCTGGCGGAGAAGGCGATCATCGGCGTCTTCGACGAGGGCTGCATGGGCATGTACAACGCCATCTTCGACGACGAGCTGCTCAACCAGACGGGCATCTACAAGGAGCGCCTGTCGCAGTCGGCCCTCTACGCCGAGATGCTCGAGGTCACCGAGGCCGAGGCGGACGCCGCCTACGACTGGCTGATCGATGCGGGCATGACCTTCCGATACGGCGAGGATGCGGCCACCGAGCTCACCCGCGAGCAGGTGCAGTGGCAGCTGAAGATGTACATCGCCGCGCTCCGCATCGCCGACGACTTCGGCCTCGACGCGGTGGGCATTCAGTACCAGCAGGGACTGAAGGACCTGGTTCCGGCGTCCGACCTCGCCGAGGGCATCCTGAACTCGACTCAGCGGCCGCCCGTGACCTCCCGCGACGGTTCGCGGGTGCTGCACGACGGCCGCGCGTTCCCGCACTTCAATGAGGCCGACGAGGGCGTGGCGGTGGATGCGCTGGTGACCGACCGCGTGTGGCGCGCGATGGGGCTCGTTCCCGACAACACCCTGCACGACGTGCGCTGGGGCGAGGAGTACGACGGGCAGTTCGTCTGGGTCTACGAGATCTCGGGCTCGGTTCCGGCGTCGCACCTGGGTGGGTGGCAGAACGCCGAGGGCTGGCGGCAGGGGCACGTGTTCTTCCCCGCGGGCGGAGCCACGATCAACGGCGTCTCGAAGCCGGGCGAGATCGTGCTGTCGCGCGTGTTCATCGCCGACGGGATCCTGCAGGCGGACATCTTCCGCGCGTCGGTCGTCGAGCTCCCGGCCGAGGAGACCCAGCGCCGCAAGGACGCCACGAACCCGGAGTGGCCGATCGCGCACGTCGTGCTGCACGGGGTCTCCCGCGATCAGTTCATGGCTCGCCACAAGGCCAACCACGCACAGCTCGTCTACGCTCCGGATGCCGAGACGGCGGACAAGGCTCTGATCGCCAAGGCCGCGATGTTCGCGGGCATGGGAATCAGGGTCAACCTGGTGGGAGACGTGACGGTCTGAACCGGGGGGAGGGCTACTGTGACCGCCAGAACCGTGCGGCGAGGTTCGTGAGTTCTTTGTCGAGGTCGTCGAGCTTCGACTCGATGCGCCCCAGGCGCGCGTCGACGCCGTCGATGCGCGCCGAGAGGGTGCCGTCGATGCGACCGACTTCGGCGCGGATCACGCGGCGGAGCTGCGTCGTCATGAGCGTCATGCCGCCGAGCATGACGGCCGCGAACACGCCGATCAGCGTCCATACCTGCGGGTCGTTCAAGCGCATGCCTCCAGTCTGAATCCGGAGGCCCACGATGTCACGGTATTCCGGTGCCGCATGAGTCCAGAACCGGTGATTGTGCACAGCTCGTCTTCGTCGCACTCGGTGCAGCAGGAGAGCGTGCGCCGAAAGGCCATGGCGTTGTGGTGATCGCCCGCGTACGCGACGATGGCGGGATGGCGAGCATCGACGACGTGCGGGCGATCGCCCTGGCGCTGCCCGGCGCCGAGGAGTCGGTGAGCGGCCACACCGGTGAGGCCGCGTTCCGGGTCAAGAGCGGGCAGTTCGCCTGGCTTCGCGGCCCGAGCGCGACCGACCTGCGGCAGCTCTCCGACCTCGGGCGCGAGTGGCCCGCGGGAGAGGTGCTCGCCGTGCGCGTCGCTGACGTCGAGGAGAAGGAGGCCCTGCTCGCCGCGGAACCCGAGGTGCTCTTCACGATCCCGCACTTCGACGGCTATCCGGGGCTGCTGGTGCGTCTCGACGCCATCGACCGCGATCAGCTGGACGAGATCATCACGGATGCCTGGCTGGTGCGGGCACCCGCGAAGGTCGCGAAGGAGTGGCTCGCGGAGCACGGGCTGGGCTGAACGGCTTGCCGCCTCGGCGCAGGGCGTGCTCAGATTAGGAACGGGCGGGCAGCGTCGAGGAACGCGCGCGGCTCATCCGCCCAGAGGTGGATGCTCGTGACATCGTGCCGACCACCGCGCGGCGCGAGGCCGGGAAGGCGGATCGCGAACGGACGCTCCAACTCGATCTCGATGTTCGTCTCGTCCTGCATTCGCTCCGCGTATTCGACCCCGCGCTCGCCGTGGGTGATGCGCGGCTGCTTCGGCTCATCGACGCGCTTCGCGATCGCCACCGACGCGACCGCGTCCCACGGGACGAACACGTCGACCTCAAGGCCGCTCCGCACGTGGATACCCTCCGGTGCCACGGCATGCGGACGCAGGAGCATCGCGCAGAGCAGTCCGATCATCCACGTCAGCCCCCAGATCCCGACGATGAGGATCGGGATCCGCACCGCCGGCCAGGGGTGCACGATGAGGTCGAGGATCGGGATCTCGACCGCCGACAGCACGATGAAGATGATGAGGATCGTCAGCACCGGGCGGTGGTAGCCGATGCCGGTTCCACCGGCGGGAACGGCGGGCCGTCGGGCGATCGCGCGGCCGATGCTCGAGTACACGCGGAGCTCGGCGATCCACGCCCGATGGAGCATGTTGAGGACGCGGGCGGTGCGGGTCGGGGCGGGCGGAGGAGCGGGAAGGTTCGCCCGACTCACGCTCGGCTCGGCGCTCACGGAGCGTCCTTCGGGGGCTCGTCCGCGGCCTGAGCCACGAGTTGCTCGAGGTGGTCGGCGATCGCGGTGATTCCGCGCTCCATGGCGTCGCGATCTTCCGGCGCGACGGCGTCCAGGAGGGTCGAGTTGAGCTCGGTGTGCTCCTTCTGCATCTGCGCCATCGTGTCGGCGGCCGTGGCGGTCAGCTCGACCAGAACGGCCCGCCGATCCGACGGATGAGGGGTGCGACGCACGTGCCCGGAGGCTTCGAGTGCATCGACAAGGCCGGTGATGTTGCGGGGACTGACCTCGCACAACCGGGCGAGCGTCTGCTGGGTGGACGGCCCCGCGTGCTGCAGCATCCACAGCAGGTGGACTCGGGCTGTCGTGAGTCCCGTGCCTTCGAACGCCCGCGCCATGTCGCGCTGGAACAGGTCGCCGATCTGGAGCAGGCGGTCGAGCAGCAGAGGGTCCATAACCGTGATGCTACTACATTGTTACCTAGCTTCACTATTTGTGAAGCATGCCGTGGTCTCAGGCGGGATCGAGCCGCAGCACGTCGGGGGACTCGCCGCCGGCGAGGTCGTCGGCGATGCGGATGCTGCGCGCCAGCTCATCGAGCGCGCCGATGAGTGTGCCGAACCGCTCCTTGTCGCTGCACACCGCGGTCAGCGTCACCAGATGGGTGCCGGTGTCCCAGGTATAGGTCGCGAAGGGCGGCGACGCCGGCGAGGGCGGCATCGGCACGAGAAGCTTCTCACCCACGCCGAGCCTGGTGGGGAACGACTGCGTGTCGTCGTAGTCCATCGGCATCGACGCGCGCGCGATCCGCACATCCGGCGTCAGGACCTGTGCCGTCGCCATCGCCACGACGAGGTCCGGCTCGGCCTTCCAGGTCCACACCAGCACCCGGCCGTCCGCCCGCTTCATCAGCATCGGCGCCGCCTGGCTCATCGCCCACGCGCCGAACCGTGAACCGGGACGCTCGGTCGCGCCCACCGCGGCGTTGACCTGGCCGAGCAGCATGCGGATAGCCGCCTTGCGGTGCCGACGGCCCCTCCACCCGAGCGAGTCCGTCACGGGAATCCACAGCTGGGGATCGGCGTCGGCAGTCAGTCGCATGGCTCCACGCTAACGGCTGAGGCTGAGGGATGCCCGGTACGCCTCGGCCGTCCGCGCAGGGCGCTCGGGTAGAGTGGCCAGCGCCCGACCAGGGCTTTCCCTTGGCCGCCACATCGTAAGGCAGCATGTCTGTGACTCCCTCCGACGATCCGATCGATCCGTCGAGCGGCCCCGCCGCCGAATCCGCGCCCCGCCCCTTGAAGATCGTGATCGGCTGCGACACGTTCGCGCCCGACATCAACGGCGCCGCCCGCTTCGCCGAGCGCCTCGCCGCGGGCCTCGTGCAGCGCGGCCATGACGTGCACGTCGTCGCCCCCAACCAGGCCTACCGCCGTGCGCAGCCGCGCACCGAGGTCATCGAGGGCGAGCCGATGACGCTGCACCGGCTGCCGTCGGTGCGCTGGGCGCCCCACGACTGGCTGCGATTCGTCTGGCCGTGGCGCTCGAAGCCGTACGCCCGCAAGGTCATCGACCAGGTGCAGCCGGATGTCGTGCACATCCAGTCGCACATCGTGATCGGCCGCGGCCTGGCCTACGTCGCGCACGAGCGCGGCATCCCGGTCATCGCGACCAACCACGTCATGGCCGAGAACATCCTCGATCACACCACCATGCCGAAGTTCATCGACGACCTCGTCCTGAAGTTCGCCTGGGCCGACGCCAAGCGCACCTTCGACCTGACCCGCGCCATCACCACCCCGACGCGCCGCGCCGCCGACTTCCTCGAGAAGACGGTCGAGGTGGAGGGTGTGATCCCGGTGAGCTGCGGCATCGACCGCACGCAGTACACGCCGGTGATCGCCCCGCGCGATGCGAACCGCATCGTCTTCGTCGGACGCCTCACCGCCGAGAAGCAGGTCGAGGTCATCCTCAAGGCGATGACGAAGCTCGACCCGGCGCTCGACACGACCTTCGACATCGTCGGCGGCGGCGACCAGCGCAAGCAGCTGGAGCACCTGGCCGCGCAGCTCGGTCTCGCCGACCGCGTCACGTTCCACGGGCGCACCACCGACGAGGAGCTCCGGGCGCTGCTGTCCCGCGCGAGCCTGTTCGTGATCGCGTCGATCGCCGAGCTGCAGTCCATCGCGACCATGGAGGCCATGGCGTCGGCGCTGCCGATCGTCGCAGCGGATGCGGTGGCCCTCCCGCACCTCGTGCACGACGGCGAGAACGGCTACCTGTTCGAACCGGGCAACGTCGATGAGCTCGCCGCGCGCCTGACCGACGTGCTCACCGCGGAACCTACCGAGTACGAGCGGATGCAGCGCGCGTCGCTCGACGGTGTCGCGATCCACGACATCAACCGCACCCTCGACACCTTCGAGGCGCTGTACCGCGACGAGCCGCTGCCCGAGTAGCGAGCAGCCGGACATGCACAGTATCCCCATCGGCTCACAGCGCCGCGACGCGTCAGCGGCGGAGTAGCCGGACATGCACATCGTCTTCTTCGGCGATCAGCACCTCGACTCCCTCGGCGGAGCGCAGGTGTCGATGCGGCTCCAGCGGGAGTTCCTCGAACGCGCCGGACACACCGTCACGGTCGTCGCGCCGAAGATGCACGGCTCGCGCATGCCGTCCGGCTCGCACGGTGGGGCGTACATCGACCTGCCGTCGATGCCGATCACGCTCGACCGCGAATACTCGATGACATGGCCCGGTCGCGGGACCGACCGCTTCCTCGACAAGGCCATGACCCGCCGCCCGCCGGTGGACCTGGTGCACGTGCAAGCCGACTTCTGGGGCGCGTTCATCGGGCACCGCTACGCCCAGCGTCACGGCATCCCGGTCGTGCACACCATGCACAACCGCGTCGATGTCGGGATCGCGGCCGTCACTCCGCTGCACCGCCCCGTGCTCGCCGTGTTGAACGCCTGGCGCCGCGGGGCGATGCGCGGGATCGGCGACCCCGCGCGGGGAGTGGACGGCTGGTCGTTCCTGCGCGGTCTCGCCGCCGGAGCATCCGCCGTGACCGCGCCATCGACGCACTTCGCCCGACGCCTCGAGCGGCACGATGTGTTCCCGCGGGTCGACGTGATCTGGAACGGCATCGACGATGACCTGCGCGCACAGACGCTCGCTGCACGACCGTCGGCCAGGGAGCCCGGACGCCCCCGTTTCCTCTGGCTCGGACGGATGAGCCCCGAGAAGCGCCTGCTGCCGTTCCTGGAGGCGTTCGTCGCCGCCGGAATCGACGCGGAACTCGAGATCATCGGCGGTGGGGGGCAGCGCGCCGCGGCCGAGAAGATCGTGCGCGGGCACGACGGCGTGCGCTTCGCCGGACGACTGACCTACCCGCAGACCCTGGAGCGGATCGCCGCCGCCGACGCGCTCGTGCAGACCTCGATCGGCTTCGAGACCCAGGGGATGACCCCGTTCGAGGCGGCCACGCTCGGCACGCCCTCCGTGATCTGCGACCCCGACATCGCCGCCGAGCTCGGCGGAGGGCTGTGGGCGGTTCCGGATGCCGGCGCCACCGCGTCGGGCCGCGAACTCGAGGCCCGTCGGCTCGCCGCGCTCGCGGAGACCCTGCGGCTGGCGGCATCCGACATCGCCGCCGGCACCGCTCCGACGCCGGTTCCCGAGGTCGCCGAGGCGTTCCGTCAGACGTCGCGCACGGCGGCCATGGTCGAGGTCTACGAGCGGGTGCTCGCCGGGCGCTGACGCAGGCTGAGGCTCAGGCGAAGCGCAGGAAGGCGATGCCGATCCAGCTGAAGATCATCCCCAGAGCGCCGGCGCCCGCGATTCCGATCGCGATGCCGGCGAGAAGGCGCGGTCCCGGTCGGCGCGCGGCGATGATCCCCAGCACGAGGGCGACGACGTAGGCGAAGAAGGAGATCACGCCGATCGCGTCATCGATCGCGTAGGCGGATCCGTATCCGAAGTCCGACGTGTAGATGAGCAACCGGACGATCGACGAGATGAGGTTGACCGCGAGTGTGATGACGGCGATCACGAAGGCGGTCCGCCCGAGCGCGCTGCCGGCCGGGGTGGCGGGAGTTGCCGCCGCGGCCGGCCACGACGCGGGATAGCCGGGAACCCCGGCCGGGTGGGCCGGAGCGGCGGTCGGGTACGCCGTCGGATACGCGGGGTCGGCGGTCGGCTGCGCGGGAGTGGCGGGGGCGGATGGCGGCGCACTGGACGCGTGCGTCGGGAACGCGTGCGTGCCGGGGTACTGCGGGGCGGCGGGCAGATGCGCGGGAGGCTGCTGGGGCTCGCTCATGACGACGAGCGTAGTCGGGGCACTCCCCATCCGCACCGGGGAATCGGCTCAGCTCTTCGCGCCGGTCAGCGCCAGCGTGCCGCCCAGCCCGATCATCATCACGCCTCCGGTTCCGGACAGCGTCGACATGCGGCGCGGCGAGCGGGCGAACCAGGCGCGTGCGGTTCCGGCGGCGAGGGCCCATACGCTGTCGCAGATCAGCGCGAGCGTCTGGAAGGTGAGCCCGAGCAGCAGCAACTGTGCCCAGATCGGTCCGGCCGCGGGGGCGACGAACTGGGGGAGCACGGCCACGAAGAATGCGATCGTTTTCGGGTTGGTCAGCCCGACGATGAAGCCCTGACGCAGCAGTGTCGCGGCGGAGGCCGGTGCTCGATCCGCATCGGGGACGTGATCGTGACGGTGGCGGATGGCCTGCACGCCGAGCCAGATCAGGTAGGCGGCGCCGATGATCTTGATGATGGTGAACGCCACCACGGAAGACGCGACGATGGCGCCTACCCCGAATGCCACGGCGAGAACGGCCGGCACGGTGCCGAGGGCGTTGCCGACGACGCTGAGCACGCCCGCGCGGCGTCCGAGTGAGAGGGAGCGGCCGATCACGAACAGCACGCTCGGGCCGGGAATGGCGATGATCACGACGGACGCCACGGCGAAGGCGACGAGGCTGTCGAGCGGGATCATGAGCCGACCATACACCGCGGCTCGAGCGGGGCTCAGCGGTAGCCGTGTCCGGATTCGGCCTGCTGGTGGACGTCTTGGCCGCCGACGCGGCTCCAGTCCGTCGGCGTGCGGTGGTAGCCGTCGCGACGGAGTTCGATGACGGTGGCGACGGTCGCCCACGCGACCAGTGCGATGAGTGCGATGACGAGTATCATGGCAGAAACGCTACGTTCGATGCCGAACTGTCACGAGTGGCAGAATCGACTATCACCGTACGAAAACTGCCAACCGGGAGTGTGCATGAAGACAGTCGCCTGCGTCATCCAGGACGGATTCGCGCCGTTCGAGTTCGGCGTCGCCTGCGAAGCGTTCGGGCTCGATCGATCCAGCGACGGCGTGCCCAACTTCGACTTCCGCATCGTCGCCCCGCAGGCGGGTGTCGTGCAGTCGAAGATCGGCTTCTCCGTCAACGTCGAACACGACCTGGCCTTCGCGTACGACGCCGACCTCGTGGTCTTCTGCCCGGTGCCTCGCGAGCGCTGGGGCGACATCGACCCGCTCCTGCTCGATGTCGCGCGACACGCGGTCGAGCGCGGCGCCTGGGTGATGAGCGTCTGCAGCGGGTCCTTCATCCTCGCCGCCGCCGGCGTGCTCGACGGACGTCGGGCGACGACGCACTGGATGTACGCCCACGTCATGGCCGACATGTACCCGAAGATCGACATCGATCCCGACGTGCTCTTCGTGCAGGACGGGAAGATCATCACCAGCGCCGGCACCGCCGCCGGCATCGATGCCTGCCTGCACCTGCTCCGCCAGGAGGTGGGTGCCGAGCTCACGAACCGCATCGCGCGCCGCATGGTGGTGCCGCCGCAGCGTGACGGCGGCCAGGCGCAGTTCATCGACCGTCCGATCCCCGTGGTGCCCACCGACTCGCTCGCCGCGGTCGCCGACTGGGCCGTCGAGCACCTCCGCGACGACCTCGGCGTCGATCAGCTCGCGGCCAGGGCGTTGATGTCGCCGCGCACCTTCGCCCGCCGCTTCAAGGCCGAGTACGGCGCGACGCCCGCCGCGTGGCTCGCACGCCAGCGCATCATCCACGCGCAGCGGATGCTGGAGCGCACCGACCTCCCGCTCGATCACATCGCCGACGAGTGCGGCTTCGGCTCGGCGGCGGTGCTCCGGCAGAACTTCGCGAGGGTCCTCGGACTCACGCCCACGGCCTACCGCGCGCGGTTCTCGTGCGCGACGGACGAGTCTTCGGCGGCGTGAGCGGGCGCTCCAGTCAGAGCGCTCGGGTGGTAGAACGCTCGACCAGGGAGCAGGGCAGCAGCACATGCGCGGCATCCTGTTCCGGTGTCGCGAGACGCGCGAGCAGCAGCTCGACGGCCCCGTGCGCCATATCGAGGATCGGCTGGCGCACCGTCGTGAGATCGAACGCCTGCCACGACGACATCGCCACATCGTCGAAGCCGAGCACCGACACCTCATCCGGTACGCCGATTCCGAGCGCCTTCGCAGCGTTCAGGGCGCCGAAGGCCACGAGGTCGTTGTGGCAGAAGAGCGCGGTCGGCGGCTCGGGCAGCTGCAGCAGGCGGGTCGCTGCCTCGAAGGCCCTGGTGTAGTCGAGGTCGGCGACGTCCAGGAGCGAGGGGTCGAACACGATCCCGGCCGCCTCGAGCTCCGACAGGAAGCCTTCGTGACGATCGCGGACGGAGGTCGTGCCGAGCGGACCGGCGATCACTCCGATGCGTCGATGCCCGAGGGATGCCAGATGACGGCCCGCGATGCGCCCTCCGTCGACGTTGTCGGGCGAGATCGAGTCGTTGTCGGGCACGGCGCCGGGGCCCATCGTCACCGCGGGGACGCCGAGCGACACGATGCGACCCTCGTCATCGGGTGAGAGCAGCGTCGTCGTGAGGATGACGCCGTCGACGTTCGTCTCCCGCAGGGTCCGCGCGAGGTCTTCAGTGGTGTCGGCGCGACCGCTGAGGATGAGTGCCCGGTATCCGGCGCGATTGAGATCATCGCTGATCGTGTGCAGCAGTTCGGCGTAGTAGCTGTTGCGCGGGTCGCCGAGCACGACGCCGATCGTCTGCGTGCGGCTGGTGACGAGACTGCGGGCGCTGAGGTTGGGGCGGTAGTCGAGCTGCTGGATCGCCGCCTCGACCTTGGCGCGCACCCGCTCGGACACGCCCTCATGGCCGTTGACGATGCGTGACACCGTCGTCTGCGACACACCGGCCGCTCGGGCGACGTCGACGCTGGTCACACCGCGGGACTTCGGCGGCATGGGCCCTCCTCTTCCGTGCCGGGCTTCCCATGCTAGACCGCGCGGAGGCCAAGAATGACTACGCAGTCCTCGGTGTGGCGCGTGCGTTGCCCGCACCGCGGGATGCGCGGAACGTGCGCTCAGGCGCTCCAGTGCGCCGGAGACGGGAGCGCGTGATCGCGCACCTCGAGCCCTGTGGGGGTGGCGGATGCCGTCGCATACAACAGCGACTGCGTGGGGTATCCGTGCGGGCGGTTGTCGCGGATGATCGCGCGGTCGTCCTCGGGCGAGAGCTCGGCGGAGGCCGCGAGGAGCGCTGTCCATTCGCCGGCCCAGTCCTCGAGGTCGGCCGTCGGGCCCAGAGCGCGGAACTCCGGCAGCCAGGCGGTGATCCGCGGAGTCGCCTCATCGTCGAGGTCGTCGTGCGCGATCATGTGCGTGCCGGGGGTGATGCGTGTCTCACTCAGGTCGACGCCGTCCCACGACAGCACTCGCGCCCCCTCGGGTCCGACCTCCAGCAGGTTGAAGCCGTGCATGGGCAGCGGGGCGATCGGGGAGCGGCCCACGACCGACTCGAGCGCGAGGGATCCTCGCGAGACCGCCTGAGTGTCGGGGAGGTCGCGCACATCAGCGCGATTCAGCAGCACCGCCAGCCGCCGTTCCGCAGGGTTCGCGGCGAGCCAGGCTCCGCCCGCACGTCGATCCCGGATGCCGATCACGCCCGGATACTGCTCCGGCCACCAGGGGCCGAGGGCATCCCACTCCCGCTGCGGGTCTTCGTCACGCACCGCCAGAAGCCTCGCGACACCGGCATCCTCGACATCGATCACGACCGTGCACACGGGTGCAAGTCTAGGTCGAGGATTCCGGCGTCGGCCCCGCGGCGGCGCATGCTGGGGCAGAATCGAGACGTGAACATCGTCGTCGGAGTCACGGGCGGCATCGCCGCGTACAAGGCGGTGCACCTCGTGCGCCTGCTCACGAAGGGTGGGCACGACGTGACCGTGGTGCCCACCGAGGATGCGCTGCGCTTCGTCGGGCTGCCGACGTGGGAGGCGATCAGTCGCCACCCGGTCACCACGAGCGTGCACGACGACGTGGCCAAGGTGCGGCACGTCGCGCTCGGCCAGGCCGCCGAACTCGTGATCGTGGCGCCGGCGACCGCGAACTCGATCGCCAAGATCACTGCCGGTCTCGCCGACGACCTCCTCGGCACGACCCTGCTCGCCACCGAGGCGCCGGTGCTGATCGCGCCCGCCATGCACGCGGAGATGTGGCGGAACAAGGCGACGCAGGCGAACATCGCGACGCTGCGGGAGCGCGGCGTGCACATCGTCGGCCCGGCCGACGGAGAGCTCGCGGGCGGCGACAGCGGACCCGGGCGGATGTCGGAGCCCGAGGAGATCTTCGCGGCGGCTCAGGTGCTGCTCGCTCCCCGCGACCTTGCCGGGGTGCGGGTCGTCGTCTCGGCCGGTGGCACGCGCGAGCCGATCGACCCCGTGCGTTTCCTCGGCAACCGGTCGAGCGGCAGGCAGGGGGCTGCCCTCGCCGCTGAGGCCGCCGCCCGTGGGGCCGAGGTGACCCTGGTCGCGGCGAACATCGCCGGCGACGTGCTCGCCGAGGTGCGGCATCCGTCGATCCGCATCGTCCCCGTCGGCGCGGCTGCGGAGCTCGCCGAAGCGATGAAGCGCGAGGCCGCAGCCGCCGATGTGGTCGTGATGGCGGCGGCCGTGGCGGACTACCGGCCGGTGGAGGTCTCGGACCGCAAGCTCACCAAGGAGGCCGGGGGAGTGCCGACCATCGAGCTGGTCGAGAACGAGGACATCGTCGCCGCACTCGCCGCGACGCGGAAGCCGGGCCAGCTCGTCATCGCCTTCGCCGCGGAGACGCCCGAGGGCGAAGCCGAACTGCTCGCCCGCGCTCGCCGCAAGCAGCAGCGCAAGGGCGTCGACCTGCTCGTCGTGAACGAGGTCGGGTGGGAGCGCGGGTTCGAGAGCGCCGAGAACGCCGTGCACATCCTCGGCCCGGGCGGGGCGGATGCCGGCGCGGCATCCGGTTCGAAACGTGCGGTCGCGGCCGCGATCTGGGACGCCGTCGTACAGGTGCGCTGACGGCAGGCGGGGACTGGAGGAGAACGCGGCTGAATGCTAAACTTGAGTCAATACCACTCAACTTTGATCCCGCTGTCCGATCCGGCCGGCGGGAGACGACCATAAGGAGCATCTCCAGGAGGAGCGCATGAGCAACCCGCAGACCGGCAACCAGAACCAAGACCAGCAGTCCGCCCTCGAGCAGTTCGGCATCAACCTGACCGACCGCGCCCGCGAGGGCAAGCTCGACCCCGTGATCGGGCGCGACAGTGAGATCCGGCGCGTTAGCCAGGTTCTCACCCGCCGCACCAAGAACAACCCGGTGCTGATCGGCGAGCCCGGCGTCGGCAAGACCGCCGTCGTCGAGGGCCTCGCCCAGCGCATCGTCGCGGGCGACGTCGCCGAGTCGCTCAAGGGCAAAGAGCTGGTCACCCTCGACATCTCGGCCCTCGTGGCCGGCGCGATGTACCGCGGCCAGTTCGAGGAGCGGCTGAAGCAGGTGCTCAAGGAGATCACCGAATCCGAGGGCCAAGTCATCACGTTCATCGACGAGCTGCACGTGCTGATGGGTGCGGGCGGTGGCGAGGGATCGGTCGCGGCCTCCAACATGCTCAAGCCGATGCTGGCCCGCGGTGAACTGCGGCTGATCGGCGCGACCACGCTCAACGAATACCGCGAGTTCATCGAGAAGGATGCCGCGCTCGAGCGCCGCTTCCAGCAGGTGTACGTCGGCGAGCCCACGGTCGAGGACACCATCGCGATCCTCCGCGGGCTCAAGGGTCGCTACGAGGCGCACCACGGAGTCACGATCTCCGACAGCGCCCTCGTCGCCGCTGCCGCGCTCTCGAACCGGTATCTTCCCGCGCGTCAGCTGCCGGACAAGGCAATCGACCTGATCGACGAGTCGATGTCTCGGCTCAAGATGGAGATCGACTCCTCGCCGGTCGAGATCGACCAGCTCAAGCGCCAGGTCGACCGGCTGAAGCTGGAGGAGCTGGCCCTCAAGCGCGAGAAGGACGCCGCGTCGAAGGAGCGCCTCGGTGCTCTGCGCGAACAGCTCGTCGGCATGGAGAAAGAGCTCGCGGGGCTCGAGGCCCGGTGGGCGCGCGAGCGTCAGGGTCTGAACCGGGTCGGTGAGCTCAAGAAGCAGCTCGACGACGCGATCACGCAGCGCGACCTCGCCATGCGCAACGCCGACTACACGAAGGCCTCGAAGCTGGAGTACGAGACCATCAAGCGGCTGGAGCGCGACATCGCCGAGGCCGAGCAGGCCGAGGCCGCGACCCCCGCCGAACCGCGCATGGTCAACGAGCAGGTCACCGAGGAGGACATCGCCGCGGTCATCGCCGCGTGGACCGGCATCCCTGTCGGGCGTCTGCTGCAGGGCGAGAGCGAGAAGCTCCTGCACCTCGAGAGCGAGCTCGGCAAGCGCCTGATCGGACAGAAGGATGCCGTCAAGGCAGTGTCGGATGCCGTGCGCCGCTCGCGTGCGGGCATCAGCGACCCCGGCCGACCGACCGGCTCGTTCCTGTTCCTCGGACCGACCGGTGTCGGCAAGACCGAGCTGGCCAAGGCGCTGGCGCAGTTCCTGTTCGACGACGAGCACTCCATGGTGCGCATCGACATGTCGGAGTATGGCGAGAAGCACTCGGTATCGCGGCTCGTCGGCGCCCCTCCGGGGTACATCGGCTACGAGCAGGGCGGTCAGCTGACCGAGGCCGTGCGGCGTCGCCCCTACAGCGTGATCCTGCTCGACGAGGTCGAGAAGGCCCACCCCGAGGTGTTCGACATCTTGCTGCAGGTGCTCGACGACGGTCGTCTGACCGACGGCCAGGGTCGTACGGTCGACTTCTCGAACGTCATCCTGATCCTCACGTCGAACCTCGGCTCGCCGATCCTCATCGATCCGGTGCTGTCGCCCGAGGCCAAGCGGGAGCAGGTGATGGCGCTCGTGCGACAGGCGTTCCGCCCGGAGTTCCTGAACCGTCTCGACGACATCGTGATGTTCTCGGCCCTGACCGAAGACGACCTCGCGCAGATCGTCGAACTCTCGGTCGATCAGCTGCACGACCGCCTGAAGGACCGTCGACTCACGCTCGCCGTGACGCCGGATGCCCGGTCGTGGCTCGCCGAGCGCGGGTACGACCCGATGTTCGGTGCCCGGCCGCTGCGCCGCCTCATCCAGAGCGAGGTGCAGAACAAGCTGGCGACCGCGCTGCTCTCGGGCGGTGTGCGCGACGGCGACACCGTGCGGGTCGATGTGGGCGCCGACGGTGCGGGCCTCGTGCTCACGTCGACGACGCCCGAGCCCGCGCCGGAGGATGACGATGATGACGACGTGATCGAGGCGGAGCTGCTCGACGACTGAGTTGTTCCCTCTTCACCCGCGCACCCGTCGCACGTCCTGAAGGAGAACTCACGCTATGAAGGAGCGGATGCTGCAGAGCATCCTTCCCGGCGTGAGTTCTCCTTCATTTCGGGAGGGTGGTCGCGCGCTGCTGTGAGCGAAGGAGCGTCCGGAGGGCAGCCAGGTTCGCGACGCTGAAGAGGAGCCTGACGAGAAGCAGAGCGGCCCACAGGCCTACCGCGCTCGGGGCTATGAACCTGCAGATGAGCAGCGCGACAGGCGCGAGAACCAGATAGGTGAGGATCAGCCCGAGCAGTCCGGCTGTGGCGCCGAAGGTGACCTTCATGTAGGCGAACAGGGATCCGGAGAACGGCTCGAGCAGCAGCTGCAGAGCGATGAGGAGCCCCAGCACCGGATCGCCCACCGGGCTCAGGCCGAACGCGGAGAGCAGGATGAGGGACAGCGCGAGGGGGACGACGAAGATGCCGACGACGCCGTAGGACGCCACCCGGTACCTCGGCTCCCGAGCGCGATCCTGCAGGGTCATCCTTCCGGCGGTCTGACCGATCATCTTCAGCGGGATGATGATGGTGCGGCAGAGCGCGACGCCGGCGGCGACCTGGGCGGCGACCTCGACGGAGATGCTGGCCGCGACCAGCTGCGCGACCATGAAGAGCACCATGAACACCGCGCCGTCGAGGGAATTGAGGATGCGGTCGCCGATGCGGCGAAGCGCGAAGTCGGGGGTGCGGAGGATGCGAACGTGCACTCCGGCTCGGAGCAGTCGCCGCCGACGTTCCCAGAGCATGGCGATGACCATGAGCGAGGCGAGCGCCGACTGCAGCGCGATGGCGGCGAGCGGATCGGACACGAAGACGACGATCGCGAGGCCGATCGCCAGGCCGATGAGCGTGCGCGTGAGCGTGATGACGAGGTTGTCCTTCTCGCGCCCGAGATGTTGAAAGGCGGCGGCGAGCACACTGGTGTGCGAAGACAGGGCATTGGCGGGAAGCTGGAGGATCAACGCGATCCAGAGCGCGACCACGAGGTCCGAGCTATGCGGCGTTGCGAGGCTGAGCGTGACGGCGGTTGCGGCGCTCACCGCGATCACGATGAACGACACTGCCGACGCGAGTCGCAGATTCGTCGCTATCGCGGAGGTGATCAGGCCCCCGTCGGTGCGGGCGACGGCGAGCTCGCGCAGGGTGCCGATCCCGACGCCGACGTTAATCAGGGTGCCGAGCCCGCTGATCGTCGCGGTCGTTCCGATGATCGCTGCGAAGTCGGCTCGACCGAGCGCAAGCGCTACCGCGATCAGCGCGAATGACGCCCCGAGCGGGATGACCTGCGCCAACATCATCGGGGTCGCGTGCTTGAGAACCCGGACGATGTCGCTCCGGAATCCGTTGGGTCTCACAGGTGGGCCTTCAGTCGGTCGATGTTCCTGACGGTTGCGTCGATACGCGTCCACGTTCCGTCGAAGTCCTTCGCGCTGAGCAGACGGCGCACGTCAGGGGTGATGTGCGCCGCAGCCACCGTGGCAAAGCAGCCTCCGCCGCGACCGACGACCGGGATACGCGCCGCTTCGAGGAGCCGGGCGAGCGAGTCGCCGACCGCCTCTTGCGCGCGGCTGAGGGCGAGGGCGGTCGCGATGACCTGCGGATCGCCGAACGCATCCATCAGGGCCGTGGAGAACACATCCCAGAACCGTTGGTCCTGGTTCATGCCGGGGAACGCACCTCGCGGGCGTACCACTCCGCCGAATCGTGCACCAGCGAAGCACGCCATTTTCGACAGGGTGAAGCACACGGCCGCGCCGCGCGCGATCCACCAGCGGACGGTACTTCGGAATGCGCGCCCGTAGGGCACGGCGTAGGCCGCATCGACGAGCATGTGCAGCCGCGGAGTCAGCGCTCCGACCGCGAGCCGCGGCCGCGCGATCTCCAGAGGATTGCCTGGCTCTGTGACCACAAGGACGGTGTCGACAGCTGCAGGAGCCGTTGACAGCTCCTGCAGCTGGGCTGCGTCGCCATAGGTGTCGAGCCGGGCGCCAATGACGCCGCATATTCGCGCGTAGCCGGGATAGGAGTGTTCGGGAACGATCATTCGGTGGGCGCCGGAGGCCCGGAGTGCGTCGAGCAGCACCGGCTCACCCCCGCGGCCGAAGATGGTTGATGCGCCGTACCGCGAGAAGTCCCACGGCGTCCGCCGCAGGATGTCAGGCGGGATCGTCGGATAGCGGTTCCAGGACAGGGCGTGCATGCGATCGAGGATCGCTCGCCGGAAGTTAGGCGAGGGGGTTTGGTCGGGCAGGGCGAAGCTGCCGCCGGGGGGAGAGTCCAGGACGAACGAGGTCGAGCCCACCGGTCGGCTCGAACCGCTAGTCCGCGGCGGCTGCATCGAGAAGCGGCGAGATGCGGGTCTGGGTGCCGAGGAGCAGCCAGGGCGAATCTTGCGGAAGTAGTACCTCGGCCTCCTCGTCGCGCCCGAAACGATTGATTTCGGATAGCGACATGCCCATCTCGGTCTCCAGGAAGTTCGCGACGGTCCAGAGCGCGGCGCTGCGTGCTGTGAAGGGGCCGAAGTTCTGGACGTAGTCGGGGATCCACTGGATGAACTCGCGCACGAACTCCCGATCGCCCACGCGCTCGTAGTACCCGCTCGGGCTTATGGACTCGTGGTGCAGGAATTGCTTCCCCGGAAGTTCTGAGCAGAGATGTTCGTAGGACATCGTCTGGAGGATCAGTTCGTGCCATACCCGATCGACCTCCGGGATGACGGCGATTCGCCTCCCGGAGGTCGATGAGGTGATGGCGAGGAACTTGAGACACTCGACGAACTGCTGCTCGACGGTGTCACGGTTCAGATCGTCGATGCGATCCATCACCGTCGTGGCGTAGTCCGGGTCGAGCGGGAATCGTCGGGGCGTCATTCCTTACCTCCTGTAGCTCAGAGCTTGTCCGGCGTGGGGGCGGCGCAGCAGCTTGTCTCTGCGTTCTTTGCTTCGGTGCGCTTGTCGGCGAGGATCTGATCGATCAGCTTGTCCATGTTCTTCTCCTTGTTATCCGTATCTCGTGTAGCTGCGCCATTAATCGACGACGACGCAGCAGTCCATCTCGACTCTCTTGATCTCATCGATCTTCAGAGTCAGTACGCGTTCGACGAGTTGTTGCATGTTGTCCTCCTTCGGGGCTTGAAGCGGGTGCTTCCGGCCGTGGCTTATCACGGTCCTGTGAGGCTAATTCGCTCGGTGGTCTACCGGCGAGGGTTGTGCGAGGAGAGTTCTGGAGTATCGATATGCTCCTGCGCGAACTGGTCCTTTGGGCTCGCCAAACCATCGCCGAAGCTCCTCGCGTGCAAGTCGAAAGCCGCTCGGGTGGCGCGCGTTTGCCGGTAGCGGTGGGCGCCGGCTACTGCAGGGGTGGACGGTGCAGCCCGCCGAGCGCATCCTTCTCGAGCTCCCGTCCGATCAGCGAGTGTCGCCGCGAGTACGCGAAGTAGATCACCAGGCCGAGCGCGAGCCAGATTGCGAAGCGCACCCAGGTCTCGGTGCTGAGGTTCAGCATCAGCCAGAAGCAGGCGAGTGCCGAGATCCACGGCAGCCACGGCGAGAACGGCACCGTGAACGGGCGCTCCAGGTCGGGCCGGGTCTTGCGGAGGATCGGCACGCCGATGCTCACCAGGACGAAGGCCGACAGGGTTCCGATGTTGATCATGTCGCCCAGCACCTGCACATCCGTGAAGCCGGCGATGATCGCGATCACGACGCCCACGATGAGCTGGATGCGGATCGGGGTGCCGCGCTTGGCATCCGTCACGCTCAGCGAGCGCGGGAGCAGGCCGTCACGGCTCATCGCGAACACGACGCGCGCGAGGCCCATCAGCAGCACCATCACGACCGTGGTCAGACCGACGAGGCTGCCGATGGCGATCACCTGCGCCGCCCACGTCGCCCCGACCAGTTCGAACGCGCTCGCCAGAGAGGGCTCATCGAGCTTCGCGAGCTCGGTGTACGAGACCATGCCGGTGATGACGATCGCGACCAGCACGTACAGCACGGTCACGATCACGAGCCCGAGGATGATGCCGCGAGGAACGGTGCGCTTGGGGTCCTTGGTCTCCTCGGCGCTCGTGGCGACCACGTCGAAACCGATGAACGCGAAGAACACCAGGGCCGCGCCGCTGAGGATGCCGAACACGCCGTAGATCGAGGGGTCGGAGCCGGTCAGGAACGAGAAGAGCGACTGCGTCCAGACGCTCTCCGACGCCGCGCCCTCCTGTGCCGGCGGCACGAACGGCGAGTAGTTGGCGCCGTTGATGAAGAACAGGCCGACGACGATGACGAACAGCACGATCGCGACCTTGATCACGGTGAACACGCTGTTGACCCGGCTCGACAGCTGCGTGCCGAGGGCGAGCAGCAGCGTGAAGATCGCGACGATCACGACGGGTCCCCAGTCGAAGCTGAGCGGCCCGATGTGGAGGGTCATCGGGATCTGGAGGTCGAACAGCGACACCGCATCGCCGAGGTAGACACCCCAGTACTTCGCGATCACGGCCGACGCCATGAGCATCTCGAGGATCAGGTCCCAGCCGATGATCCACGCGAGGAACTCGCCGAGGGTGGAATAGGTGAACGTGTAGGCGGAGCCCGCGACCGGGATCGAGGAGGCGAACTCGGCGTAGCAGAGGATCGCGAGTGCGCACACGGCGGCGGCGATGATGAACGAGACGATGACGGCCGGACCGGCGTGCCGCGCGGATGCCTCGGCGCCGACCGAGAAGATGCCCGCACCGACGGCGACCGCGACACCCATGACCGCGAGGTCCCATACGCCCAGGGAGCGTTTCAGGGAGCGTTTCTCGTCGTGCGTCTCCGCCATCGACTGCTCGACCGACTTGACCCTTCGCTGGATTGCCATGCCGACGATTGTAGGTCGGGGGATCGCGCCGCGCCCCTCACAAATCGCCACTGCGTCGTTCTGTGGTCAGGTTGCGGAGGCGGATGCCGCGGCGAGAGCCTTCCCGGTGAGCGAGTCGCCGTCGCGCACGATCTCCGTCGGGGTGCCGGCGAAGACCAGCCGGCCGCCGTCCGATCCGGCGCCGGGGCCGATGTCGATGACATGATCCGCGCGCGCGACCACCCGCATGTTGTGTTCGACGACCACCAGGGTCGCACCGTCGTCGAGCAGGTCGTCGAAGAGGGTGTTGATCGTGTCGACGTCGGTGGGGTGCAGTCCCGAAGTGGGCTCGTCGAGGATGATCCGGTCGGTGGAGTCGCGCCGCGGATCACTGAGATGCCGGGCGAGGAGCAGCCGCTGCTTCTCACCTCCCGAGAGGGTGTCGAGCGAACGTCCGACCGGGATGTAATGCAGCCCGGTGCGCTGTACCCAGTCCAGGGCCTCGACCACGTCGGGATGCGCGGAGAACAGCGTGCTGACCGCGGCCGGAGTCGACGCCAGGACATCGGCGATCGAGGAGCCGTCGACCTGCACGCCCAGCGCCTTCGGGTTGAAGCGCAGGCCGCCGCACGCGTCGCAGGGCAGCGAGACGTCGTCGAGGAACGCGAGCTCGGTCGTGATGTGCCCGCGCCCGCGGCAGGTGGGGCAGGCTCCGCGCGAGTTGAAGCTGAACCAGGACGGATCAAGGCCCGACGCGGCCGCGAACACCTCGCGGACCGTGTCGGCGATGCGCAGGATGCTCAGCGTCGTCGACCGCGCTCCGCCACGCAGCGGATCTTGCCCGACGACCGTGAACTCCGGATGCTGGCGCGGCAGCTCCACGGTGGCGAAGGAGCTCTTCCCCGAACCCGCGACCCCCGTGATCGCGGTGAGCACGCCGAGCGGGACATCGACGTCGAACCCGCGCAGGTTGTGCGAGCGCGCATCCTTCACGGTGATGCGACCCGAGGGCTGCCGCGCCGCCTGACGGACCGTCAAGGGCTCGGCGAGCACGCGCCCCGTGAGAGTGTCGCTGCCGCGCAATGCTGCGGGCGTCCCCTCGAACTGCACGGTGCCACCGGCGGACCCCGCACCCGGCCCGAGGTCGACGACGTGGTCGGCGACCGCGATCACCTGCGGGTGGTGCTCGACGACGAGGATCGTGTTGCCCGCATCGCGCAGCCGCTGCAGCAGGGCGACGAGGCGTTGGATGTCGGCGGGGTGCAGCCCGGTGCTCGGCTCGTCGAACACGTAGGTCACGTCGGTCAGGGCGCTGCCGAGGTGCCGCACGATCTTGACGCGCTGCGCCTCGCCGCCGGACAGGGTCGACGATTCGCGGTCGAGCGTGAGATAGCCGAGGCCGACCGAGAGCAGGGCATCGAGCACATGACGGATGCCCTCGACCGCCGGCGCCACCCGCGGGTCGTCGAACTCCTCGAGCAGCGCATGCAGCTCGGCCACCGGCATCCGCATCCAGTCCACGATCGATCGTCCGTCGATGAGGCTCGCCCGCGCCGCTTCGTTCACCCGTGCACCGTGGCAGTCCGGGCAGGTGTGGTGGGTCACGAGCCGGTCGAGCTCTTCGCGCACCGGGGCCGACATCTTCACCGGGCGCTGCTTCAGGAACACGTCGCGCATGCGGGTGATCACGCCGTCGAACCGGGCGCTCTGCGGGAAACGCGGATCCGGATCGTCGAGCTTGAGCTTGTCGGCGTAGAGGAACTGGTCCATCTCCTCGGCCGTGTAGTCCTTCAGTGGCTTCTCGCGGTCGAACAGCCCGCAGTAGGCGAACCGCTTCCACCGATACACACCCGGGCGGAACAGGCTGAACCGGACCGGCCCCTCGTCGATGTTCTTCTCGGGGTCGATCAGCGCGTCGATGTCGATGTCGTACACCGTGCCGAGACCCTCGCAGGTCGGGCACATGCCGGACGGATCGTTGAACGAATAGGCGGGGGAGTACCCGGCCGACGGCTCACCGACACGGGAGAAGACCAGGCGCACGAGCGAGGCCAGGTCGGTCGCGGTCGCCACCGTCGAGCGCGCGTTGCCCGTGAACCGGCGCTGGTCGATCAGCACCGTGAAGGTCAGACCGTCCATGGACTGCACGTCGGGCGCCGGCATCTGCGGCAGCCTCGCGCGGATGAAGGTCGAGTAGGAGTCGTTGACGAGCCGCTGCGCCTCGGCGGCGATCGTGTCGAGTACCAGCGACGACTTGCCTGATCCGGAGACGCCGGTGAAGACGGTCAGCAGCTTCTTGGGAACGTCGACGGAGACATCGCGGAGGTTGTTCGTCCGCGCGCCGGTGATGCGGAGAAGGTCCATCCGGACACGCTAACGGGGCCCCCGGACAATCCGGAGGCCCCGTCGGCAGAAGCCCTGTGGCGCAGGTCAGGCGCTGAGGACGACCGTCTCGTTGATCGGGCGACGCACGCGCGGAGCGACCTCGCGCTCCTGCAGCACCTCGGGGAGCGTGGTCACGTCGCCGAACTCGCCGACGGCGAAGACCGTGGTCGGCACGAAGCGGGGCTCGAGGTCGGCGAACTCGCGGACGACCTCCGGGTCGAAGCCGCTCATCTGGTGCACGACGAGTCCATCGTGGTGGGCCTGCACCGAGAAGTGCGCGACGGCCTGACCGAGGTCGTAGAGCGCGTGGGTGATGGGGGTGCCGTCGGCCGCTACCGTCTCGGCGATCGCGACCACGAGCACGGCGGCGTTACCGGCCCATGCCTGGTTGAATCCCATCAGGGCATCGACGACCTGTGCGTGCAGGGCGGTGCCGCGGCGGGCGACGATGAAGCGCCACGGCTGCGAGTTGTTGGCGGACGGGCTCCAGCGGGCGGCCTCGAGAGCGGTGGCGAGCTTGGCCTCGTCGATCGAGTTCTGCGCATCGAAGGCGCGGGGGCTCCAGCGGCCGGCGAGGACGTCGAGGACGGGGTGCTCGGTCGGGGCGGTGCGGTCGATCACGGGAGTGCTCACGGAAGTGCCTTTCGGAAGGAGTGGATCGGACTCCTTCGTCCGGGTACACGGGACAGAACAGATGCATGTGCATGCATATTCCCGAGTGTTGCGGTGTTCTGCGTCGCGCTAGACGGGCAGGTTGTGCGAGGCGGCGTCCGCAAGTGCGCTGCGCACCGCACGGATGGACGGGGCGGCGGCGGAGACCTTCCGTGCCGAGGAGAAGATCTCGCGGCGCGGCTCGTGGGGAAGCGGCGCCAGATCGACGGTCGGGGTGTCGCCGGCCCACACGAGTTCGGGCAGCAGCCCGACCGCGAGCCCGGCGTGGATCAGGCGCACGTGCGCCGTGAGGTCGGCGATCTCGAAGCGCACGTCGGGCTCGAACCCCGCGGTGCGGCAGAGCTCCTCGGCCCAGGCGCGGGATGCCGTGCCGGCGGGCTCGAGCACCCACGGCTCTTCCCGGGTCGACCACAGCTCCGCGAGGGCATCCGCGTGCCGAGGCGCTCCGGGCCGCCGGGCCAGTGCGATCGCATCGTGCGCGAGCACCACGCGGTCGAGGTCGGCGTGGATCGGGCGCGTGCGCCCCGGATACTGCTCGGCGAGGATCAGGTCGAAGTCGCGGCTGGACACTCCGACCAGCCCGGTCTCCGGGTCGCACTCGGTGACCTCGACCCGAAGCGCCGGATGCCGCTCCCTGAGAGACTCGAGCGCGCGCGGCAGCAGGGAGTGCGCGGTCGACTGGAACACGGCGATGCGCGCGGTGCCCGTCACCTCGGTGAGCGACTCGGCGACCGCGACCTCGGCGTGCTCGAGTTGATCGAGGATACCGATGGCCTCAGCGACGAGCACGTTCCCCTGCGGTGTGAACTGCACCCCGCGTCCCACTCGACGCAGCAGCGGCACCCCCACATCGCGCTCCAGTGCGCTCAGCTGCTGCGACACCGAGGCCTTGCTGTAGGACAGGGCATCGGCCACGGCCGAGAGCGTTCCGCGGCGCGAGAGCTCCACCAGCATCCGCAGTCGGTTCACGTCCAGCACGGCCGTTCCGTTCGTTCAGCTTGAGTGAACAGAATTCACTCAAATCGGTTGATAGACGGAGCCTACCGAGGGGGAAGACAATGATCCAGCCGCACACGAAACCCCGGTGTGCGCTCTCTTGGAAGGTCCCACCGATGCCTGTCGCCGCCGACACCACCACCCCCCGTACCGAAGACGTCGCCGCCCTCGTGCAGCGCTGGCTCGTCGAGAGTGAGACCCACCCCGTCGAGCCGGCCGCGCAGCGTCTGTCCGAGGTGCTCAAGGACCCGAACGGACTCGCCTTCACAGTCGGCTTCGTCGACGGCGTCATGCGTCCGGAAGACCTGCGCGTCGCGGGTCGCAAGCTCGCCGAGATCTCGGAGATCACTCCGGCCCTGCTGCCCGGATACCTGCGCGCCGCGATCAAGACCGGCGGCTTCTGGGCGCCGAAGCTCCCCGGCGTGGTCGTGCCGATCTCGCGCCGCGTGCTGCGCGCCATGGTCGGGCACCTCGTGCTGGATGCGACCCCCGCCAAGCTCGGCCCGGCCATCGCGAAGCTCCGCAAGAGCGGCAACCGCCTCAACCTCAACCTGCTCGGCGAGGCCGTGCTCGGCGAGCGCGAGGCCGGGCACCGTCTGCAGGGCACGCGCGACTTCCTGGCCCGCGACGACGTCGACTACGTCTCGATCAAGGTCTCCAGCGTCGTGAGCCAGCTGTCGATGTGGTCGTTCGACGAGGCCGTGGCGGATGTCGTCGAGAAGCTGACCCCGCTCTACGAACTCGCCGCGAAGGCCGAGGCGTCCAGCAGGGCGGCGAAAGGGGCACCGGGCAAGGCCAAGTTCATCAACCTCGACATGGAGGAGTACCGCGACCTCGACCTGACGATCGCGGCCTTCACGAGCATCCTCGACCAGCCGGGGCTGGAGAACCTCGAGGCCGGCATCGTGCTGCAGGCCTACCTGCCCGACGCCCTCGGCGCCATGCAGCACCTGCAGGAGTGGGCCACGGCGCGCCGCGCGAAGGGCGGAGCGCCCATCAAGGTGCGTGTCGTCAAGGGCGCGAACCTCGCGATGGAAGAGGTCGACGCGGCGATCCACGGCTGGCCGCTCGCGACCTACGGCACCAAGCAGGACTCCGACACCAACTACAAGCGGGTGCTCGACTGGGCGATGACGCCCGAGCGACTGGATGCCGTGCGCATCGGCGTCGCGGGCCACAACCTGTTCGACATCGCCTACACCTGGCTGCTCGCGCAGGCGCGCGGGGTCGCTGACCCTGACAGTGCCGACCCGCTCGTCGAGTACGAGATGCTGCTGGGCATGGCGACCGGCCAGGCTGAGGCCGTCCGCAAGGACGTCGGCCGCCTGCTGCTCTACACGCCGGTCGTGAACCCGGCCGAGTTCGACGTCGCGATCGCCTACTTGGTGCGCCGCCTCGAAGAGAACGCCAGCCCCGAGAACTTCATGTCGGCGGTGTTCGAGCTGGCCTCCAACCCGACGCTCCTCACCCGGGAGCGGGAGCGCTTCGAGCGCTCGCTCGCCGCGCTCGCGACCGACGAGCCGGAGTTCGTCCCGGCACCCCACCGCGTGCAGGACCGCACGGCAGAGGTCGCCCAGGGGACGACGACGGGCTTCGAGAACCAGGCCGACACCGACCCCGCGATCGCCGCGAACCGTGCCTGGGGTCGTGAGATCCTGGGTCGCTCGGTCGGATCGACGCTCGGCCTCGACAGCATCGCGATCGCCAAGGTCGAGACGGATGCCGAGCTCGACGGCATCTTCGACGCTGCGACCGCCGCCGCCGAGAAGTGGGCCGCCCTGCCCGCCGCCGACCGCGCCGCCGTGCTGCACCGCGCCGGAGACGAGCTCGCCGCGCGCCGTGGACAGCTCATCGAGATCATGGCCCATGAGGCGGGCAAGACCATCGCCGAGTCCGACCCCGAGATCAGCGAGGCCATCGACTTCGCTCACTACTACGCCGAGCGCGCCAAGGACCTCGAGACCGTCTCGGGCGCCGAGTTCCTGCCGTCGAAGGTCACCGTGGTCACGCCGCCGTGGAACTTCCCGGTCGCGATCCCCGCCGGTGGTGTGCTCGCGGGTCTGGCCTCGGGATCTGCCGTGATCATCAAGCCCGCGAAGCTCACCCAGCGCTGCGGTGCCGTGATGGTCGAGGCGCTGTGGGCCGCCGGTGTGCCGCGCGATCTGCTCGCGCTCGTCGACCTCGCTTCCCGCGACCTGGGCACGCGACTCGTCGCCGGGCCCGCGGTGGACCGTGTGATCCTCACGGGTGCGTACGAGACGGCGCAGCTGTTCCGCTCGTTCCGCTCCGACCTGCCGCTGCTCGCCGAGACTAGTGGCAAGAACGCGATCATCGTGACCCCGTCCGCCGACCTCGACCTCGCGGCCGCCGATGTGGCCCGCAGCGCGTTCGGGCACGCAGGGCAGAAGTGCTCCGCGGCATCGCTCGCGATCCTCGTGGGGTCGGTCGCCGACTCGAAGCGGTTCGAGCGTCAGCTGGTGGATGCCGTGACCTCGATGCGCGTCGGACTGCCCGACGACCCGGCGACGCAGATGGGTCCGATCATCGAGCCCGCGAACGGCAAGCTGCTCACCGCGCTCACGAAGCTGGAGAAGGGGGAGCGCTGGCTGGTGAAGCCGCGCAAGCTCGACGACGAGGGCAAGCAGTGGACTCCTGGCGTCAAGACGGGTGTGCGGGAGGGCTCGTACTTCCACCTGACCGAGTTCTTCGGCCCGGTGCTCGGCATCATGCACGCCAAGGACCTGGATGAGGCCCTGCGCTTGCAGAACGCGGTCGACTACGGCCTGACCGCCGGCATCCACTCGCTCGATTCCGATGAGGTCGCCACCTGGCTCGACCGGGTCGAGGCCGGCAACCTGTACGTGAACCGTGGCATCACCGGGGCGATCGTGCAGCGGCAGCCGTTCGGCGGCTGGAAGCGCTCGGCCGTCGGCGCCGGAGCCAAGGCCGGTGGACCGAACTACCTCTTCGGCCTCGGCGAGTGGACCCCGGCTGAGCTTCCGGCGGTCGCGCCCGGCGCTGCCGTCGTGCCCGCGGTCGGCGCGCTGCTCGACGCCGCGGGTGCCGAGCTCGACGCGGTCGAGGGGGACTGGCTGCAGCGCGCCGCGGCATCCGACGAGCGTGCCTGGGTCGACGAGTTCGGCGCCGTGAGCGACAAGTCCGGCCTCGGGGTCGAGCGCAACCTCTTCCGCTACCGTCCGGTCGCGGTCGACGTGCGTATCGCCGAGCACGCCCCGCTGGTCGACGGCGTCCGTGTGCTCGCCGCCGCCCTGCGCAGTGGCAGCCCGTTCACGGTGTCGGCTCCGGCCCTGCCCTCGCGCATCGAGAAGGCGCTGCGGGTGCACGGCGTCACGGTGAAGCACGAGTCGGATGCGGCGTGGACCAAGCGCTACGCGAAGGCGGCGAACTCGTGGCACCGCGTGCGTTTGGTCGGTGGCGACGCCGCAGCGCTGCACGAGGCGCTCGACGGAAGCCCCGATGTGGCGGTCTGGTCGCACGCCGTGACCGGTGCCGGTCGCGTCGAGATGCTGCCGTTCCTGCACGAGCAGGCCGTGTCGATCACGAACCACCGCTTCGGCAACCCGACCACCCTCGCCGACGGCGTGATCTGACCCGGGGCTGAACCGCAGAACGACAGAGAAGCACAACAGAGAAGCCCCCTGCCCCGCGCGATGCGGAGCAGGGGGCTTTCTTCGGTTCAGACCGTGACGACGACCTCGGTGCGGATGCCGTGGCCGAAGCGGAAGCCCGGCGCCGCGGTGTCGAAGGGTACGTCCTCGCGAGAGGCCTCGACGGCGGCCATCGACGAGGGGATGTCGAAGGGCAGGGTGCCCGTGAACGCCGCGCGACCCGTGAGCGCCTCGAGCACGCGTGCGTCGCTGGCCCCGAAATCGCCCACGACACTCGCGGCGATCTCGGTGAGCGGGCCGAGCACGGCCGGCCGTTCCAGGAACACGGCCACGTGCACGCGGGCGATCGCCGCGTGAGAGCGCAGCCGATCGAGCTGCGCTGCCGAGAACTCGAGGCTGCCCCCGCGGAAGAAGTCGCCCAGCGACCCTCGACCGTTCTCGTACGGGGCGTCGAGGCGCACGACGATCGCGTCCGCCGACTTCGGGTCGTCCACGATCTCGTTCGGGATGTCTGCCTCTTCGGCCGTGAGCCCGTCGAGGAAGATCCTGGCGGTCGGCGGGATAGGGGTGTCATCGGTGCGGGAGACGAGCACGAGCGACTCGCGCTGTGCCTCCTCCCCGGCCTCCATCAGCTCCGGGGAGCCGCAGATCGCGCGGGCCTCGTCGACGTCGACCCGACGGTGCTCGAAGGCGCCGAGGCGGAACTTCTCGTGCAGGAGTCGACGTACCGACTCGTCCAGGCGGGATTCAGGAACGAGCCCGCCGTCGACCAGTTCCTCGATCAGGGCCGGGTTGCGGTCGCCGCCGAACTGGTCGACACCGGCATCCAGGGCGATCTTCGTCCGCTCCACGGGCGTGCGATCTTCGAGGCCCCATCCGTTCGGGCCGAAGTCGAGGCCGCCGACCTTCGTCGACTCGAGGAGGTTCCAGTCGGTGACGACGATGCCGTCGAAGCCGAGGCGCTCGCGCAGGATGCCCTGGACGACCGGCTCGTTGAATGCGAAGCCGACCTCGGGCCACGCGGTGCCGACCGGCTTGCCGTAGTAGGTCATGACCTGGGTCACTCCGGCGGCGAACGCGCGGGTGAACGGCTCGATGTGCAGCTCCTGCTGCCCGCCGGGGTACACCTGCTCGGGGTAGCGCGGGTCGTGGGCGTCGTCGCCGCGCAGCTGGGGTCCGCCGCCGGGGAAGTGCTTGACGACGGCGGCGACCGAGTCGGGACCGAGCTCGGCGCCTCCGCGCAGCGCCTCGATGAAGGCGACGGTGAACTCGGCGACCCTGGACGGATCCTCACCCCAGGTTCCGAACCCGCGCGACCACCGCGGCTCGCTGAAGATGTCGGCCATGGGCCCGAGGTACACGCGGATGCCCATCGCCAGGAACTCGCGACGGATGCTCTCGCCGTAGCGGCGCGCGGCGTCGGTGGTGCCGATCGCGGCGATGCCCGTGGTCTCGGGCCAGCGCGAAAGGCTGTTCAATGCCTGGCCGGTGAACGGGTTGTCGCGGAAGCCGTGGCGCGGATCGGACGACAGCGTGATCGGGATGCCGAGCCGGGTGCTCTCGGCCATCTCCTGGATCGTGTTGTGCCAGCGGGCGACGGCGGCGGAATCCTCGCCGCCGAGCACGTTGAAGTGCGAGATGCCGCGGACGACGGCATCCTCTTCGGCGACGGCGAGAGCCGCCGGGTCGTCGGGAGTCGGGCCCGGCTGGGTGGAGGGGTGGAACATCAGCGCGGCCTTCTCGGCGACGGTCATCCGGCTGAGGAGGTCTTCGACCCGTCGGGCGGTGGGCAGGGCGGGGTCGAGGTAGTCGGCCATGGGTTTCCTTACTTCGTTGCCTTGATGAATGCCAGCGGGACGAGCCCGACGAGGGAGAGGACGGCGCCGGTGATGAGCAGCGCGGGGTAGTTGCCCTGACCGCCGCCGATGCCGAGCAGGAGCGGGGCGGCGAAGGGCATGATCGAGAACGGCAGCGTGTAGGCGATGTTCGTCACGCCCAGGTCGCGCGCCGAGGAGTTCGGGTCGTTCATCGTCGAGATCGCGAGACCGATGTAGGTGCCGGAGAGCAGACCCGTTCCGAGGCCGGACGCGATGGCGACGGCGATCAGGTACGGCGTGACCTCGGTGGTGAACGAGAGCGACAGGGTGCCGATCGCGATCACGACGGCCGCCGCCCCCATGAGCATCTTGCGGCGCTTCGTCCTGTCGTTGAGCCAGCCCACGAAGGGCGACAGCACGGTGGCGATGAGCCCGGGGATCACGTAGGCGAGGGTGATCACGCCGCCGATCTGGTCATCCGACACGTTCACCCGGTCCTGCAGGATGTACACGGTGTAGGTGCCGACCACCGCGATGCCGCAGGAGACCAGGAACATCGTCACCAGGAACAGGGCGAAGTCGGGGGACTTGCGCGGGTTGATGAAGAAGCTGCCGAAGAACTCGGCCACACCGAAGGGCTGTCGCGGAAGGTCGCGGGAGTCGTCTCCGCGCAGCAGCCACAACAGGATGCCGCAGAAGACGAGGGCGATCAGCACCGGGAGTCCGAACTGGGCGAGCATGTTCGTCGGGAACCACTCTACGAAGTACACGCCGACGACCAGGGAGGCGGAGGAGGCCATGCCCGAGAGTGCACCGACGAGACCCTGCTGAGCAGCGGGGACGCGGTCGGCGACGACGGCGAGCGCGGCGGCGATGGAGGCGTTGATGAACGCCTGCATGATGATCCAGCCGACCAGCAGCATCGCGAACGATCCGCTCAGGGCGATGACGAGTGCGCCGGCCATGGTGCCGAGCAGGCCGATCGCGATCCAGGGACGACGGCGTCCGAAGCGGCTTCGGGTGTTGTCGCTGAGGCGGCCGAAGAACGGGTTGGCGAGCAGGGCCACCAGCGTGCCGACGCCGGCCGCGATCGAGTAGCTCGTGGTCTTGCCCTCGGGGTCGAGCTCGGAGATGCGCAGCGCGATGGTGACCGACGCGGGCAGCATGATCGACATCCAGATGCCGAACAGGGCGAGGGCGTAGACGACGATGAAGAACGGCCCGACTCTCGTCGCGACGACGTCGGATGCCGGTGCGGAACCGGCGGGGCGGGTATCGGTCACGGCGTGACTCTCCTTTGAGTGGATGGGTTTCGGATGGCTGTTCGGGTGCGATCCGGAATCGTTACCGGAAACGTTTCCGGTAAGGTTCTCATAGAGTACGAGCACAAGAAAGAATTCGTCAAGTACGACTTCAGCACCAGGGAGAAGGCATGGCCACCGCGAGAGCGACCCTGACCGATGTCGCGCGTGAGGCGGGCGTCGGCGTCGCCACCGTCTCCCGGGCTCTGAACGGCCGCCCGGACGTCAGCGCCGAGACCACCGCCCGCGTGCGCGAAGTCGCCGCGGCGCTCGGCTATCGGCCCTCGGGAACGGCGCGAGCGCTGCGGCGGGGTTCCTTCAGCGCGTTGAGCGTCATCGTCCCGGACTCCTCGTGGGGGTGGTGGGAGCCGGTGCTGAGGTCTGCGGTCACCGCGGCCGCCGAAGCCGGCATCCACCTCTTCATCCACCCCGCCACGGAGGGCGAGGGGGGACTCGACGCACTGATCGAGGGCCTGGCCGATGTGCCGACCGAGGGTGTGATCGCCGTGAGCGTTCCCGATCAGCTCGCGATCCGCGCTGCGTGCGACCGCATCGGGCTGCCGGTGGTCGCGATCGACGACAGCGTCCACACACTGCACCTGGCGACGGTGACCGTCGGCAATCGCGAGGGTGCACGGCAGATGACCGAGCACCTGATCGAGCAGGGCCACCGGCGCATCGCCTTCGTGGGGGCGGCGATGGATGAGCTCGACCCCTCCTGGGGCGAAGGGCTGTTCATCGAGGAGCGCCTCGCCGGCTACCGCGAAGCGCTCGCGGCTGCTGGCATCCCCGTCGACGAAGACCTGGTGCTCGGTTGGCGTGAACTGGGCGACGAGACGATCGAGCTCGTCGCGCCGCTCGACGACCTGCTCGCCGCGGGGGATCACCCGGACGCGATCTTCTGCGTCGCTGACCTGGTCGCGCCAGCGGTGCTGCGTACGATCGCGCGGCATGGGCTCGTGGTTCCCCGGGACATCTCGGTCGCGGGTTTCGACGACGAGCGGGCGGCATCGCTGATGAACCCGCCGCTCACCACGATGCGCCAGCCGTACGACGAGATGGGGCGCCTCGCCGTCGACCTCCTGCGCACGGCGATCGGCGGCGCGGACACGCCTGTCCGCTACTACACGCTCCCCGCGACGCTGGTCGAGCGGAAGTCCACGGCCCCGGTCTGAAACGTGAAGACCCCCTGCCGCCGGACATCGGCTGCAGGGGGTCTCTCGTTCCCGCGGTGCGTCAGGCGCGCAGTGCGTCCCTGAGCTTGACCCGCGAACCCATGCGCAGCAGCGAGTTCTCGTAGATCTTCGCGCCGATGGCGATCGCGGCCACGCAGCTCGCGAGCAGGATCACCAGGCTCAGCAGCGGCTCCCACCACTGCGCCTCGCCGACGAACAGGCGCATCGGCATGCCGACCGGGGCCGAGAACGGCACGTACGACATGATCGTCAGCACCAGCGGGTTGTCGTTGAACACGATGACCAGGATGTACGGCGCCATGATCAGCATCGTGATCGGCGTGGTCGTGGAGCCGATGTCCTCCTGGCGCGACACCATCGAGGCGGCGGCGGCGAACATGGCCGCCAGCAGGATGAAGCCGAACAGGAAGAACACGGCGAACCAGATGATCGGCGCGCCCAACGTGGTCAGCACCTCGCGTTGACCGGTGACGATCAGCCCGATCGTGGCGACGGCCGCGAGGGCGAGGATCTGGCCCATCGCCAGAACCGTGTTGCCGATGACCTTGCCGGCCAGCAGTGTGCGGGCCGGGATCGCCGACAGCAGCACCTCGACCACGCGCGTCTGCTTCTCCTCCACGACGCTCTGCGCGATCGTGCCGCCGAACGTCGCGGCGGCCATCATGAACACGAGGCCGAACGCGATCGCGATGAAGTAGCGCAGGAGCGGGTTCGTCGTGACCGGCTCGAGGATCACGACGTCGGGCGACTGGGATAGTGCCGAGACCAGCGAGCTCGGCGCATCCTGCAGTGCGACGATCGTGTATCCCGAGGGTCCGTCGCCGGGCAGCACCGCGGCGTCGACCTTGTCGTCACGCACGAGCGCCTCGGCGGCGGCCTGGTCGGCCACCTCGGTGACTTCGAAGCCCGGGATGGCGGAGACGGCGGCAGAGGTCTCCGCGGTCGCGGCGATCGGCGTCGTCTCGGTGTTCTTGCTCGCGAAGCCACCGAGGATGATGCCGGCGAGGGCGAGTACCAGCAGGATGCCGGTCGAGATCAGGAAGGCCTTGCTGCGCAGCTTCGATCCGATCTCGCGCTCGGCGACGAGCCAGATGCCGTTGGTGCTGCGGACGGGGGCAGGGGTGCTCACTGGATGACCTCCTTGAAGATCTGGGCGAGGGACGGATGCTTCGGCGCGAAGCTCGCGACGTCGCCGCGCTGCACGGCGGAGTGCAGCACCCGCTGCGCCGTCTCAGGGCCGTCGGCGTCGAACAGGGCATAGCCGCCCTCGAAGTCGACGACCGTCACACCGGGCTCGGTGCGCAGCCATCCGGCGTCTCCGGCCGAGACGAGTTCGTAGCGGTCACGGGCGTGCTCGGCGCGCAGCGCATCGCGCGAGCCGGAGGCGCGGATCGTGCCGCCGGCGAGGATGACGAGGTCGTCGCACAGGCGTTCGACCACATCGAGCTGGTGGGAGGAGAACAGGATGGATGCGCCCTTCGCGGCGCTGGACTGCAGCACGCCGGCGACCACATC
Organism: Microbacterium sp. B19(2022); assembly: GCF_012030385.1. Lineage (NCBI taxonomy): Bacteria > Bacillati > Actinomycetota > Actinomycetes > Micrococcales > Microbacteriaceae > Microbacterium > Microbacterium sp. B19(2022). The sequence continues at coordinate 157,614 of NZ_JAAUVO010000001.1, read as the reverse complement.
GACCGCGAGCGGGTCGAGGCCGGAGAAAGGCTCGTCGAGGATGAGCACCTCGGGGTCGTGCACGAGCGAGGCGGCGATCTGCGCACGCTGCTGGTTGCCGAGCGACAACGACTCGATCGTGTCGTTCAGTCGTTCGCCAAGGCCGAGCTCGGTGAGGAGCTCCGTCGCCCGGTCGGTCGCATCCTGCTTGCCGAAGCCGTGCAGGCGGGCGAGGTACACGATCTGCTCGAGCACCTTCATCTTCGGGTAGAGGCCACGTTCCTCGGGCATGTAACCGAAGCGCCGGCGGTCCTCGGCGGTGAGCGGTGCGCCATCGAGGGCGACGTTGCCGCCGTCGGAGGACAGCAGCCCCAGGACGATGCGCATGGTGGTGGTCTTGCCGGCGCCGTTGCCGCCGACGAAGCCCGTCAAGCGGCCGGGGGCCACTGTGAAAGACACGTCGTCGAGCACGCGCCGAGAGCCGTAGCTCTTGGTGATGCCGGAGAGTTCGAGCATTCCTGTCGTCATACCCTCACGCTACGGAGCGCAGGCATCCCGGGGCATCCCCCCTGTGGCGGACTCACCCCCGTCCACCCCGTCCGCCCCGCGGCTGACCCCGGGCTAGCGACGACCGGAGTGCAGCACCGTGCGCACGACGAGACCGGCGACGAGGGCCCAGAACGCGGCGCTGACGCCGAGGACGGCGATGCCGGATGCTGCGACCAGGAAGGTCACGACCGCGGGGATGCGCTCGCCCGGATCGTCGATGGCCTGCTGCACGGATGACCCGAACGCGGCGAACAGTGCGAGGCCGGCGACCGCGGGGATCACGGCGGCGGGCGCGAGCACCACGAGAGCGGCGAAGGCGGCGGAGAACGCACCGAGCACGAGGTACGAGACTCCCGTGGAGACCCCCGCGACCCAGCGCCGATTCGGGTCGGGGTCGGCATCCGGTGACGCGGCCAGGGCGGCGCTGATCGCCGCGAGGTTGATGGCATGACCGCCCGCCGTCGCCCCGATCGCCGTGCCGAGACCGGTGACGAGCATGGCCGGACGCCACGGCACCTCGTAGCCGAAGCTGCGCATGATGGCGATGCCCGGCACGTTCTGCGAGGCCATCGTCACGACGAACAGCGGCAGCGCGAGCCCCACCAGCGCCCCGACCGTGAACGTCGGCGCCGTGAACTCGAGCCGCGGCAGCAGCACAGCGGGATCGAACGGCGCACCGCCGCCCACCGTGGAAGCGCCGATCAGCGACACCGCCACGACCACGGCGGCCGCGACGAACGCGAGCGGAACCGCCCACCTCGGCGCGAGCCGGGCGAACACCAGCCAGGTCAGCACGACCGGAATGACGCCCCACGGGTTCGCGACGATGCCCGTGATCGGCGCCAGGCACAGCGGCAGCAGCACACCGGCCAGCATCGCCTGCGCGATCGACGGCGGGATGCGGGCGATCAGGCCACCGAGTGCCGGCCACAGGGCCGTGAGCAGGATCAGTGCGGCGGTCACGAGGAACGCCCCGACCGCCGCCGGCCAGCCGCCCTCGACGGTGCCCGTCGCCACCAGCAGGGCCGCGCCGGGAGTGGACCACGCGACCGTGATCGGCATCCGATACCGCCAGGCGAGCACGACGCACGCGAGGCCCATCGTCACGCTCGCGGCGAGCAGTCCGCTCGCCGCCTGCGCCGCATCCGCTCCGACGGCATCGAGCCCGGTCAGCACGACCGCGAAGGAGCTCGTGAATCCGACGAGTGCCGTCACCACCCCCGCCAGGATCGGGCGGGAGAGGGGTGCGGCTTCGGGCATGGCTCCGAGGCTATCGCGCAGGGGTATCGGCTCGCCTACGCGAGGCCCATGCGGTGCGCGAGCACGACGGCCTGCACGCGATCGCGGGCGCCGAGCTTCTGCAGGATGCGCGAGACGTGCGTCTTCACCGTGGCCTCGCCGATGTACAGCGCCCGCGCGATCTCGGCATTGCTGCGCGCGTCGGCGAGCAGGGTCAGCACCTCGGCCTCACGGTCGGTGAGCGGCTCGGCGAGGGCGACCCTCGGCGAAGGGGTACCCGTCGGAGGCGTGGAGTAGGTGGCCCGTGTGGGGGTCGCGGCGAACCGCGCGAGCACCCGGCGAGTCACCTCGGGGGCGAGCATCCCGTCGCCGGCCGCCAGAGCGCGGACGGCGGCGATCAGATCCTCGGCGCCGGCGTTCTTGAGCAGGAATCCGCTGGCTCCGGCATCCAGCGCCTGGTACAGGTAGTCGTCGCGGTCGAAGGTCGTGACGATCGCGATGGCCGCCGCGACCGCGGGATCGGCGACGATGCGACGGGTCGCCTCGATGCCGTCCATGTCGGGCATCTGCACATCCATCGTGATCACGTCGGGATGGAGGGCGGATGCCTGCGCCACGGCCTCTGCTCCCGATGAGGCCTCGCCGACCACCGTGATGTCGGGCTGGGTGTCGAGGATGGTGCGGAAGCCCGCGCGCAGCAGCGCGTGGTCGTCGACCAGCAGCACCCGGATCGGTTCACTCATCGCACGCTCGATCCGGTCGGTGTCGGGAGTGGCACGCGGGCGCGCACACGCATCCCGCCGAGCGGCCGCGACGTCACCTCGAGCGTGCCTCCGGACGCGGCTGCGCGCTCCCGCATCCCCAGCTGCCCGAGACCCGGACGGAGGTGGGTGACCGCGCGTCCGGTGTTGACGATCTCGACCTCCACGCCGTCGTCGTCGTAGCGCACGCGGACGTCGGCCGTGGCTCCGCTGCCGGCATGGCGACGGGCGTTCGTGAGTGACTCCTGGGCGATGCGGTACAGATTCACGGCGACGAGAGCAGGCACGGGCACGGCCTCGCCGATCACCGCATACTCGGTCGGGAGCCCCGCCTCGGTCGATGCCTCGGCGAGCTCGGCGATGTCGTCCAGGGCGAGGGTGGATGCCGCATCCGTCGTCTCGCCACCCGGCGTGCGCAGGGTCTCCAACAATTGGCGCAGCTCATGGATCGCGTCGCGCGCCGAACCTTCGACGCCGGAGAGGATGCGGGCGGCTTCCGCGGGATCGCGCTCGAGCACGAGACGCGCGGCGCCGGCTTGTACCCCCATCACCGACACGTGGTGGGCGACGACGTCGTGCAGCTCGCGGGCGATGCGCACGCGGTCGAGAGCGACGGCCTGGGCTGCGGTGACCTCGCGCTCGCGCTCGAGCTCGACGGTGCGCTGCTCGAGCACGGCCAGCTGCGCCGCCGCCGCCCAGGAGCGCTCGCCGAAGTAGTACGCGCCGCCGAAGTAGAGCACATTCAGCAGCAGCTGGATCAGCATGAAGGCGACGTACGGCGACATGGCTCCGGCGGCGACATCGGCCTTGTCGGCCTCGCTGATCGCATCGCGGTACATCGTGATGATCAGCCACACGAACATGCCCACGATGATCCCGACCCGCACGAGCATCGCGCGACGACGGTCGTTCATCCACGCGCCGACCGTGTACAGCGTGAGGAACATCACGATGTTGCCGACGTAGATCTCGGGGACGCGGATGGTGACGGCCGTGAAATAAGCCGCGGCCACGATCACGGCGGCGGTACCGGGCCAGCGGCGGCGGAACGCCAGGGGAGCGGTGGCGACGACGGCGTAGACGAGCGCCCACCACAGGGGTGCCTGCTCGTCGCCGTAGATCTCTGCGATCGAGGAGAGTCCCGCGCTCAGCACCGCGCCGACGAACATGACGGCGGCGAGGATGACATCGGCTCGTCGTTCGCGCGCGGTCGGCGTGCGGGTGAACGCGGGGGCAGGCATCTCTCCACCGTAGAGCGGCGACCGCGCCGGAGCATCCCCCGTGTGGTGGATCGGAGAGGGGCTGGTAGGCGGGATTCGCTTGTTATTGACTGACTGACATGAGCGCTGACAAGACCGAAGACGCATCCGGCCGCATCCTGATCGACCTCTTCATGACCCTCGACGGTGTCGCGCAAGGACCGGGCGGCGTCGGCGAAGACACCTCGGGTGGTTTCCGCTTCAGCGGCTGGCAGGCGGGATACCCGTCACCCGGTATGGGCGCCGAGGTGGACAACGGGATGCGGGGCCTCGATGCTCTGCTGCTCGGTCGCCGGACGTACGACATCTTCGCGTCGTACTGGCCGCACCACACCGATGGCCCCGAGGGGCACATCGGCCGGCTGTTCGACCGCGTCCCGAAGTACGTGGCGACGAGGGATGCCGATCTCGCGCTCGACTGGCAGGGCAGCAGCCGGGTCGGGGATGACCTCGCGGCAGAGGTCGCGGCGCTGCGGGCCGCTCATCGCGAGGTGCACGTGATCGGCAGCATCGACTTCGTGCACACGCTGCTCGCCGAGGGGCTCTTCGACGAGCTGAACCTCTGGGTCTATCCGATCCTGCTCGGCACCGGCAAGAAGGTCTTCGGCGACAACGCGCTGCCGTCAGTGCTGCGGCTCTTGCAGCCGCCGGTCACCGACGAGGCCGGCGTGATGTTCCTCCGCTACGGCCGCACCGATCGCGTGCCGGAGGTCGGGACCTTCGGGTAAACACGAACGCAGGGTTGATCACGCGAATCGACTATTCCGCTCCGTTGCCCTGAGCCGGTAGATTCAGGGCAGATGCTGCCGAGCGATCGGCGGCTTTTCGAGGTCGAACGCGACGGCACGGTGCCGGGCGCCACCTCGCTTCGGAGGGTGGGGAACATGGCGCGACGTCGCGCATTCATTCAGGCTGTCATCGGTGGGGTCGCGGCTCTCGCCTTCGCCTTCGGCGGTGCCACATCAGCGATGGCCGCCGATTCAGGAGACTCGGTCTCGGACGCGGTGACGTGGAGCGCCGAAGGAACGGGCGCGGTGGACATCAGCGTGGCCGAGGTGAGTGACCCGGAGGTGAGCGAGCCTGCCGCGCCGGAGGAAACCGAGCCGGCCGCGCCCGAGGAAACCGAGCCGGCCGCGCCCGGGGAAACAGCGCCTGCCGTGCCCGCGGTGAGCGCGCCCGCGGTGAGCGCGCCCGCCGCGCCCGCGGGCGTCTCGACGGGATCGATCAGCGGCGTGGTCACCCAGGAGGACGACGGCACTCCGCTCGCCGGGGTGCTGGTGTCGACCGGTGGTGAGGGGACGCCCTGGGTGGAGGACTACACGGACGAGTCCGGTGCGTACTCCCTGACGGGGCTCGCCCCCGGCTCCTATCTCGTGTCGTTCTTCCCGGTAGGCACCGACCTCCAGCGCGAGTATTGGAAGGACACCGCCATCTGGAGCGACGGCACGTTGGTCGTCATCGGTGAGGAGACGGCAGTCACCGGCATCGATGCGTCGTTGAAGCGCGGCGCGACCATCTCCGGTGTCGTGACGACCGCCAGCGACGGCTCGGCACTCGCCGGCGTGACGGTGAACGCCCTCGACCAGCATGAGATCGTCGGCGCAGCTCAGACCGGGGCCGACGGCTCATACCGCATCGAAGGGCTGAGCGAGGGGGAGTACGTCGTGCAGTTCCTCTCGCCGGACGGGGAACAGCTCGCCACGGAGTACTGGCAGAACGTGTACGGGTACGACGCGGCGACTGCGGTCTCCGTGACGGGCACCGAGACAGCGGCCGGCATCGACGCGGCCCTCGACGCGGTCGGCCACATCGAAGGCACGGTGACGCAGGAGGGCCGGGAGGTCCCCATGGCGACGGTATGGATCAGATCGACGAACGGCGACGGATACATCTCCGGTCACTCCGTCGAAGGCGACGGGACCTATTCGGCAGCGCTCCCGCCGGGAACCTACGTCGTCGAATTCCGCTCTTTCAGCGACGAACACGCGGATGAGTACTGGGAGGACGCGCGCACCATCGAGGAAGCGACTCCGGTCGTGGTGGGTTCGGGCCAGCGTGTCACGGGCATCGATGCCGTGATGGACCGCGCCGGCCTCATCTCCGGGAGCGTATCGATCGACAGCGACGACGTGCGGGGGATCCTCGTCGAAGCGTGGCAGGGCGACCGACTCGTCGGTTCCGCACAGGCCGACTACCTCACGGGCGAGTACACGCTGCGCCTGCTGCCGGGGACGTACATCCTCAAGGCGTCGGCAGAGTTCCTCGACGGCTCCACGCTCACGGCGAAGCCGCAGTACTTCGACGGTGTGACGACCGCTGCACAAGCGACACCCGTCCCCGCAGCAGTCGGCACGCCGGTGAACGGAGTCGACTTCACGCTCGTTCCCGTGGAGGGGCAGCCCCAGCCGAAGCCGACGCTGGGCCTCTCGGTTGGCTCGATCCAGGCGGGCAAGGACATCACGGTCTCCGGTGCCGGCTTCGCTCCGGGAGCGACCATCGCCTTCGAACTGCGCTCCGACCCGATCGCGCTCGGTACCCTCACCGCCGACGCGGATGGTGTCCTCCGAGGATCCCTGCGGATTCCGGCCAGCGCGCCAGCAGGCACGCACAGTCTCGTCGCGCTGTCGGGCGGCGCCGTGATCGCGAGCGCGACGCTCGTGGTGACAGCGGCGGCTGAGGCCAGCGGTGGCGCTGCGGTGACTCCGGGACCGCGACTGGCGGCCACCGGGGCGGAAACGCCGACCGCGATCATCGCGCTCGGCGTCATGCTCGCCGTTCTGGGTGGACTGCTCGTGCGTCGGCGCCGGGTCGAGAGCTGAACTCAGCCGAGCAGTCGCTCGATCACCTGCGCAACGCCATCGTCGTCGTTCGAAGCGGTCGTCTCGTCGGCCGCGTCCTGAACCACGGGTTCCGCATGGGCCATGGCGACACCGCGCCCGGCCCAGCGCAGCATCTCGACGTCGTTGAGCGCGTCGCCGAACGCCACGACATCGGCGCGGTCGATGCCGAGGTGCTCGCACAGACGGGCGAGCCCGGTGGCCTTCGTGACGCCCTCGGCCATCACCTCGACGAACGGAGCGCCGGACAGCGTCGCCTCGAACCCGGTCAGCCCGAGGCTGCGCAGCGTGTCGAAGAGAGCGGCAGGGGCGAGTTCCGGATGCCGGATGACGAGCTTCAGGCTGGGCGCCGCGAGCACCTGCTCGAGCGGCACGCCACCCATCGTTCGAGGGTCGCGCTTGTGGTCGGAGAGCTGCGCGATCTCGGCGTAGCCGTCCTGTGCCACGAAGGTCTCGCCGGCCTCCCGCACACTCGCGAACAGCAGGCCCGGGATGCTGGCGCGCAGCGCCTCGACCAGCGTGCGGATCGTGTCCGGCGGAAGCTCTTCGGCGAACAGCATCCGCCCGTCGTCCAGGCGCACGGCATAGGCGCCGTTGCTGCACAGCGCCCAGCCGGCGAAACCCGCATCGGCCGCGATCGCCCGCAGCCCGATCGGCTGACGTGCCGTGACGGGGACCACATGGATGCCGCGCTCGCGAGCCGCATCGAGCGCCTCGCGCGTGCGCGGCGTGACAGCGGACGAGGAGTCGAGCAGCGTGCCGTCGAGATCGGTGGCGATCAGCCGCACGGTCACAGGAACGACCGTCAGGAGAAGATCATCGGAAGATCGTCGTCGTCATCGGCGCCGCCGAAACCGAGGTCGACCACCACGGGAACATGGTCGCTGGGCTGCTCGCCCTTGCGCTCGTTCCGGTGGATCGACGCACCGGTCACAGCCTCGGCGAGCGTGCGCGAGCCCAGGACGAAGTCGATGCGGATGCCCTCGTTGCGCGGGAACTTGAGGCGCTGGTAATCCCAGTACGTGAACCCCTCGGGCAGCAACGGGCGCACGACGTCGGTGACCCCGGCATCGGCGAACGCGAAGAAGGCATCGCGCTCGGGCTGCGAGACATGCGTCGAGCGGCCGACGACGATGTCGGGATCGCCGTTGTCGTGGTCGAACGGGATGATGTTGAAGTCGCCCACCAGAGCGAGCGGCAGGTCGGGGTTCGCCGAGAGCTCGGCCGCCGTCGACTTCTTCAGCTGCTCGAGCCAGTGCAGCTTGTAGAGGTAGTGCGGGTCGTCGAGCGAACGGCCGTTCGGCACGTACAGGCTCCACACCCGAACGCCGTCGACCATCACGCCGAGCGCGCGGGCCTCGAGCGGAGCATCCGGTCCCTCATGTCCCTTCGCGAAGCCCGGCATGCCGTCGAACGACGTGCGCACATCGGTGACCGGCAGGCGGCTCGCGATCGCGACGCCGTTCCACTGGTTCAGGCCGTGCACCTCGACGTGGTAACCGGCCTCTTCGAACGGTCCGTAGGGGAACTGCTCGGGCTTGCACTTGATCTCCTGCATCGCCAGCACGTCGATGTCTTCACGGACGGCGAACTCGACGGTGCGGGTGACGCGGGTGCGGATGGAGTTGACGTTCCAGGTGGCCAAGCGCATGCATCCAGCCTAGAGCCCACCTCCTACACTGGATGCCGTGACCGCACTCGACGCAGACCGCCAGACCCTCCTCGACCTCATCAAGGATGAGGCGGTGTTCCACGGCGACTTCACCCTCTCCAGCGGCAAGAAGGCGACGTACTACGTCGACATGCGCAAGCTCACGCTCGACCACAGGGCGGCTCCCGCGATCGGCCGGATCATGCTCGACCTGATCGGCGACCTCGACGTCGTGGCCGTCGGCGGGCTCACCCTCGGCGCCGACCCGATCGCGAACTCCGTGCTGCACGCCTCGGTCGCCACCGATCGTCCGCTCGACGCGTTCGTCGTGCGCAAGGAGCCCAAGGACCACGGTCGCGGCCGCCAGATCGAAGGTGCCGACGTCAAGGGCAAGCGGGTCGTCGTGCTCGAAGACACCTCGACCACCGGCCAGTCGGCGCTCAAGGCGGTCGAGGCGCTGCGCAAGGAGGGTGCCGAGATCGTCGCCGTCGCCGTGATCGTCGACCGCAAGACCGGGGCGCAGGCCGCCATCGAAGCCGAGGGACTCGAATGGCGCGCCGCCTTCGACCTCGACGACCTCGGGCTCGACCCCCAGTGACGCGCTACGCGCTGGCCGTCGACGTCGGCGGCACGAAGATGGAGGCCGCGCTCGTCGCGGAGGACGGCGTGCTCGTCACGGGCAGCCGCAGCCGGCAGGCGACCGGGCGAGAAGCCACGGTCGAGTCGTTGAACGCCGCGGTCGTCGCGATCGTCGAGCACGCGCTCGCCGCCCTGCCCGCGGATGCCGAGCTGGTCGGTGCAGGTGCGGGCAGCGCCGGACCCGTCGACCGGACCCTCGGCACGATCATGCCCGTCAACATGCCGCTCGCACGCGGCTTCGCGCTCGCCGAGGCGGTTCACGCCGCAGCATCCACGGTCGTGGGGCGCGACGTGCGTACGGTTCTCGGCCACGACGGTGGTGCGCTCGCGCTCGCCGAATCCTGGCTCGGAGCGACGCAAGGTGCCGGTGCCTCGCTGTCGATCGTCGTCTCGACCGGTGTCGGCGGCGGCTTCGTCGCGAACGGTGCGTACATCCCCGGTGCGACAGGCAACGCCGGACACCTCGGACAGGTGCGTCGTGAGGGCGGGCTGACTCTTGAAGAGATCGCATCCGGGCCGGCGAGCGCGGCCTGGGCGCAGCAGCAGGGCTGGACCGGTGCCACGGGCGAAGACCTCGCGCGCGACGCAGCGGCCGGCGACACCGTCGCTCGCTCGGCGATCGAGCGCTCGGCCCGAGCTGTCGGGGAAGCGCTCGCGGACGCCGCGACCCTGGTCGACCTCGACGTGGTCGCCATCGGTGGCGGTTTCTCACGCGTGTCACCCGACTACATCGACCTCGTGCAGCAGGCCCTCACCGCCAGCGCCGTGCACGAATACTCCCGGCGCACCCGCGTGGTGCGCTCGGGGCTGGGTGACGAAGGGCCCCTCATCGGCGCCGCCGCCCTCGTGCTGCGGTAGGTCGTACCGGAACGCTGCTCAGCGACTCGCCGTGAGCAGGTGCCGTGGCGGGCCTTCGAGGCGGGCGACGGAGATCTTGAGGTCGGTCACGTCGGCGGCGACGGCATCGATGCGGGTGCTGAGCTTCTCGTCGACGGCATCGATACGGGTGCTGAGTTTCTCGTCGACGGCATCGATACGGGTGCTGAGCTTTTCGTCGACGGCGTCGATGCGGTCGTCGATGCGGCGGATCATCCACGCGCCGGCGGCGAAAAGGCTCGCGCCGAGGGTGAGTACGATGCCGATCGCGCTGACGACGATGGTCCAAGTCTCCGTGGTCACGGTGTTATCCCCTCCCTGCCGTGAGCAGGTGCCGTGGCGGTCCTTCGAGGCGGGCGACGGAGATCTTGAGGTCGGTCACGTCGGCGGCGACGGAATCGATGCGGGTGCCGAGCTTCTCGTCGACGGCGTCGATGCGGGTGCTGATTTTCTCGTCGACGGCGTCGATGCGGTCGTCGATACGGCGGGTCATCCATGCCCCGGCGGCGAAGAGGCTGGCGCCGAGGGTGAGCACGATGCCGACGGCACTGATGACGGTGGTCCAGGTCTCCGTGGTCACGGGGTCATCCTCTTCCCGCGGTGATGAGGTGCCGCGGTGGGCCTTCGAGGCGGGCGACGGAGATCTTCAGGTCGGTGACATCGGCGGCCACGGCGTCGATGCGGGTGCTGAGTTTCTCGTCGACGGCGTCGATGCGGTCGTCGATACGGCGGATCATCCATGCCCCGGCGGCGAAGAGGCTGGCGCCGAGGGTGAGCACGATGCCGACGGCACTGATGACGATGGTCCAGGTCTCCGTGGTCACGGGGTCATCCTCTTCCCGCGGTGAGGAGGTGCCGCGGTGGGCCTTCGAGGCGAGCGACGGAGATCTTCAGGTCGGTCACGTCGGCAGCGATCGCGTCGATGCGCTCGTCGAAGCGGCGAATCATCCACGCGCCGGCAGCGAAGAGGCTCGTGCCGAGGGTGAGCACGATGCCGACGGCGCTGATGATGATCGCGAGGATCTCAGTGGACACGGGTGCTCTCCTTGCCGTGGTGCGGGTGCAGAAGCGACGTTACGCCGCTTCTTCGGCGGCGACCCGCGGTATTCCGGCATCCGTGGAAAGGTCTTCGACACTCGGAAAGGGGGAGGAGAAGTCAGTCGCTCGTCGGTGCCGGGTGGTGGGATCGCGCCGCGATCAGCACCAGCACCGGCACGAGCGCACAGAGGGCAGCCGACACGAAGAACGTCGTGCTGGATGCCGGGTCACGGCCGACCAGCAGGATCAGCGTAGGGACGAACGTGCCGCCGACAGCGCCGCAGGCAACGAGCGCACCCGTCACGGCCGCGCTGCGCGCAGGATCCAGCCGGTCGAGGGCGAGCCCCAGGATGAGTCCGTAGCTCGGAGCGAGGAGCACGACCACCGCGGCCAACGCGACGAGTGCGCCCACCGGCGCGGACCCCACCAGCATCCCGGCCGCGGCCATCAGCACGGCTGCCCCGCTCGTCGCGGTGGCGAGGATCACGATCGGCGACACGGACGCCCGGCGCAGGGCCGCCGCGCCGAAGCGGCCGACGGCCATCAGCGTCCAGAACGCCGAGGTTCCCAGGGCGGCGAGAGCGGGATCGACCTCGAGGATCCGCTCCGGGATCACGGCCGACCAGCCGGACAGCACGGTCTCGACGCCGACGTAGAGCGGCAGTGCCACGGCGAACGGCAGCAGCACGAGCAGCCCGCGCACATCGCGATGCGCGGGAGCTTCGGGGGCGGAGACCGCGGAAGTCGGGCCGGCGAGCATCACGACCGAGGCGAGCGGCACCACCGCGAGGAGGCCGAGAGCAGGACGCGCGTCTGACCCGAGGGCGACGAGCAGCGGCGTGACCGCGGCGCACACCGCGACCGTACCCAGCAGCGCGCTCAGCAGTCCGGTCGCGCTGCCGACAGCCAGGGACTTCGCCGCCACCGAGCCCGAGGCCTCGACCAGCCCGAACCCGAAACCGGCGACGATCGCCGCGGCGATGAATACCCCGGGCGTGCTCGCCGCCGCCACCGCGATGACGGCGGCAGCCTGGAGTGCGCTGCCGAGGATGAGTGCGGTCTGCGGCGGTCGGCGCATCAGGAGCGGCCCGGAGACCAGCACGCCCACCAGCAGCCCCGCGAACAGGGCGGGGACCGCGGCGCTGAGGTCGGCGCCGATCGCCCGCTCGGCGGAGGGGAGTATCGCCGGGACGAAGGCCGCCGTGACGCCGAGCCCCGCGAATGCGGCGAACAGTCCTGTCCGTGCGCGCCCGGCGTTCGTCACGCTCCGCCCGTGCGCACGCGGTGCACGGCGGCGAAAGTGTCACGCAACGCCTCCATCGAGCGGTCGTAGTTCGACTGGGCGACGCCGATGAAGATGCAGTCGACCACCATGAGCTGGGCGATCCGGCTTCCGAGCGCGCCCGAGCGGAACCCCGTCTCGCGAGCGGCGGTCGTGAGCACGATGTCGGCCTGATCGGCCAGTGGAGCCCCGGCGTGGTTGGTGATCGCGATGGTGGTCGCGCCGGCCCGACGGGCGAGCAGCAGGAACTCGATCGTGTCGGTGGTGGCACCGCTGTGCGACACCGCGATCGCGACGTTGCCCGGTCCGAGCGTCGCCGCCGAGGTCCAGGCGGCATGCGGGTCGGACCAGTCCAGCGCCGTACGACCGATACGGGTGAGCTTGCGCTGCAGGTCGAGCCCGACGATGGAGCTCGCGCCCACGCCGAAGATGTCGACCCTGGTCGAAGACGTGATGGCTTCCACCGAGGCGCGCAGCGATTCGGTGTCGAGCACCTTCGCGGTGTCGGCGAGGGAGAGCGTCTCGGCGAGCGAGACCTTGGCGACGATGTCGGCCAGGGTGTCGTTGCGGTCGATGTCGCCGGAGACGGCGGGGAGGGCGGCGGTGTCGAAGGTCTCCCGTTCGACGTCGCGCAGCACGTGGTTGCGCAGCTCTCGCACGTGCTCGTAGCCGAGCCGCTTGCAGAACCGCACGACCGAGGTGGTCGACGTGTCGCAGCGCTGAGCGAGCTCGGCGACCGAGAGCCCCGCGGTGCCTGCAGGATCGGCGAGGAAGAGGTCGGCGATGCGCTGCTCGCTCGGACGCAGTTCGGGACGGATCGCGCGCATGCGGACGAGGACGGGGTGTGCGCCGGCTTCTTCGCGGGCAGCTTCATGGGGCATTGCGGTCTCCGATCGCTGTTCATAACAGTAGAGGAACTTCTGTTACATCTGTAGTGACGTTCGTGTACTTTTGGTACCAACCAAGACCGACGACGTTCACGGGGCGGCAGGCAACAGCGCCTGACCCGACGCCACGGCGACGCGTCCCAGCCAGGAGGAATCTGCAATGAGCACAGCACGGCGAGCGTCATTCGGCGCTCTCACCGCCACGGCCGCCGCATTGGCGCTCGTGATCACCGGTTGTTCCGCACCGGCATCGAATCCCGACTCCTCGGAGGGCGCGGCCGGCGGCGACCTCGTCATCGGCGTCACCAGCGACCCGGACACCCTGTTCCCCTGGAAGGCCACGCAGTTCCAGGCCGTCAACGTGCTGCAGAACCTGTACGGCACGCTGACCGAGTTCGACGAGGACCTCAACGTCGTGCCCGGCCTCGCCGAGTCCTGGGACGTCTCCGACGACGGTCTCACCGTGACCTTCCACCTGCGGGAGGGCGTCACCTTCGCCGACGGCAGCACGTTCGGCTCCGAAGACGTCAAGTACTCGCTCGATGCGATCGCCGCCGAGGCCACCGCCGCCGTCGCGAGCAGCTCCCTCGCCTCCGTCACCGCGGTCGAGGCCACCGACGAGACGACCGTCACCCTCACGCTGAGCGCTCCCGACGCCGCTCTCCCCGCCAACCTCGCCGTGATCAACATGGCCATGCTGTCGTCCGACGACACCGAAGAGGCGCTCAACACCACCCCGAACGGCACCGGTCCCTTCATCCTCGACGGACGCAAGGCCAGCCAGTCGATCACGCTCGCCAAGAACGAGGACTACTGGGGCGACGCCGCACTGCTCGACACCGTCGAGTTCCGCGTGATCCCCGACGAGTCGTCGATCGTCTCGGCGATGCAGTCCGGCAACGTGCAGCTCGCGGTGTTCGACGACCCGCTGGTCGCGCAGACCGCCGAGGGCGCCAACGTCGAGGTCGCCACGACCCCGCAGCTGAGCTACCACGCCCTGCAGCTGAACGCCACGCGCGGCGACCTCGCCGACGTCAACGTGCGCCTCGCCATCCAGTGCGCGATCGACCGCCAGGAGGTGCTCGACACCGCCGCCCTCGGCGAGGGTGAGGTCACCGGTCCGATCACGTCGCCCGCGTACAAGTCCGACCCCGAGGCGCGTCCGTGCCCCGAGCGCGACCTCGACAAGGCCGCCGACTACCTGAAGAAGGCCGGCAAGGAAGACGGCGTCACCGTCAAGACGATCGTGTCGCAGGGCGAGTACGCCACCTCGGTGAACGAGGCGCAGAACCTCAAGGCCCAGCTCGCCGATGCGAAGATCACGCTCGACATCGAGGTTCTCGAATCCGGTGCGTTCGTCGACCGCTGGATCGCGGCCGACTTCGACGCCGCCGTCGCGCTCAACGGCGGCCGTCCCGACCCCGACGGCATGTACGGCCGCTACTTCACCAGCACCGGAAACCTGAACAAGGTCGCCGGCTACTCCTCGCCCGAGCTCGACGCGCTGTTCGCCGAGGGACGCCAGACGGCCGACCCGGAGAAGCGCAAGGACATCTACGCGCAGGTCTCCGAGAACCTCGAGGACAACGCCGCGTGGATCTGGCTGTTCACGAGCTACACCTACACGGCGACGGCCTCGACCGTCGACGGCTTCGTCCCCATGGTGAACGGCTCGCTGCAGTACCTGCGGACCACCTCCATCAAGTAGCGGATCGAGGGGGCGCGGCAGGCCCGCGCCCCCTCCCTCCCCGACGACAGGCACCCCCACACGCGCATGTTCAGACAGCTCCTCCGCAACAGCGTGCTGCGACGCATCCTCGCAGCCCTCGGCACGCTCCTCGGCGTCGCCATCTTCGTCTTCCTGATGCTGCGCGCCATCCCCGGCGACCAGATCAGTTCCGGCCTCGGCACCGAGGCAGCCGCCCTCACGCCTTCGCAGCGCGCGGCCCTCGAGGCCTACTACGGCCTGGACCAGCCGCTCTTCGTGCAGTTCTTCTCGTGGCTCGGCAACATCTTCACCGGCAACCTCGGCTTCTCGTCCCGGGCGCAGACCAGCGTCCTCGAGCTCACCGCCGCCGCCCTCCCCGTCACGTTCGAGCTCGCGATCTTCTCGATCGTGATCGCCCTCGCCATCGGCATCCCGCTCGGCATGCTCTCGGCGTCGAAGCCCGACTCGGTCCGCGACGGCTTCGGCCAGGTGGTCGGTCTCGCCGGACTCTCGATCCCCGCGTTCCTGCTCGGCACCGCACTGCTGGCGGTGCTCGCCTCGTCGTTCGGCTTCAACCCCAACGGCCAGGCCTACGCCACGCTCTTCGAGGACCCGCTGCTCAACCTCCAGCAGATGCTGCTGCCGTCGATCGTGCTGGGCTTCGGCATCGCCGCGCCGATCATGCGCACGACCCGCACCGCGGTGCTCGAGATCCGCGCCAACGACTTCATCCGCACCGCGAAGGCGAAGGGCGTCCCGCCGCGCCGCCTACAGGTGCGCCACGTGCTCGGCAATGCGCTCGTCCCCATCGTCACGATGACCGGCCTGCAGTTCGGCTACCTCCTCGGCGGCGCCGTGGTGGTGGAGCAGATCTTCTCGCTCCCCGGCATCGGACGACAGGTGCTGCTCGGCATCCAGCAGAAGGAGTACGCGCTCGTGCAGAGCACCGTCCTCGTGATCGCGCTCGCCTTCGTCATCGTCAACCTGCTCACCGACCTGCTCTACCGGGTCATCGATCCTCGGGTGCGTGCCGCATGACCGACATCTCTCAGACCTCAGCACTCGCCCCCGGCGGTGGGCGCACCGGGGAGCGCGTGCGCCTCCTGCTGCGCAGCCGGAGCGGGCTCACCGGCCTCATCATCGTCGTGCTGCTCGCGGTGCTCAGCCTCGTCTCGGCGTTCGGGCTGCTGCCCTTCGACCCGCTCGCCCAGGATCCGCCCTCGCGCCTGCAGCCGCCGTCGGCCGTGCACTGGTTCGGGACGGACCAGTTCGGTCGCGACGTGTTCTCCCGCGTCGCTGCGGGCGTCGCGAACTCGGCGCTGATCTCGGTCGTCGCGGTCGCCTTCGCCACCGTGGTCGGCACTGTGTGCGGACTCATCGCCGGGTTCTACCGCGGTTTCTCCGACGGCGCGATCACCGCCGTCACCAACGTGCTGTTCGCCTTCCCGCCGCTGCTGCTCGCGCTGTCGCTGGCATCGGTGTTCGAGCGCAACTGGTTCACCATCGCCGTGGCCATCGCGATCGTCTACGTGCCGATCTTCATCCGCGTCACCCGCGGCCCCGTGCTGTCGCTGCGCGAGGTCGAGTACGTCAAGGCCGCCAAGAGCACGGGGCAGAGCCGCATGGCGACGATGTTCCGGCACGTGCTGCCGAACATCACGTCGATCATCATCGTGCAGGTCACGCTCTCGCTGTCGTGGGCCGTGCTCACCGAGGCCTCGCTGAGCTTCCTCGGACTCGGCACCCCGCCGCCTGCGCCCTCGCTCGGTTCGATGATCTTCGAGGCGCGCACGCTCGTCACCATCGCCCCGTGGACCATGATCGCGCCCGGAGTCATCGTGGTGCTGCTCGTGGTCGGGCTGAACCTGCTCGGCGACGGCCTGCGCGACAGTCTCGACCCCCGGAACAGAGGAAAGCGATGACCATGGAGGACCTCGGCGGACTCGCCACGGAGGCCAGCGATCCCCGCTACGCGGAGCTCGACCTGATGAGCGTGGCGGAACTCGCGCAGACCATGAACGAGGCGGATGCCACGGTGCCGGCCGCCGTGCAGCGCGCCCTCGGACAGATCGTCCCGGCGATCGAGGCCACGGCCGCACGCATGGCGCAGGGCGGTCGCCTGGTCTACGTCGGCGCCGGAACCCCCGGCCGCATCGGCGTGCTCGACGCCTCGGAGTGCCCGCCCACCTTCAGCACACCGCCGGAGCTGGTGTTCGCGATCATGGCCGGTGGGCCGGGCGCGATCGTGAACCCCGTCGAGGGTGCGGAAGACGACGCGGAGGCGGGCGCTGCGGCCATCGACGCCGCCGGCATCGGCCCGCTCGACACCGTGATCGGCATCGCCTCGAGCGGACGCACGCCGTATGTGATCGCGGCCGTCCGTCGGGCGCGCGAGCTCGGGGCGCTCAGCATCGGCCTGTCGTGCAACGTCGGGACCGCGCTCAGCGCGGCGGCGGAGCACGGCATCGAGGTCGAGGTCGGACCCGAGGTGCTCTCCGGTTCGACGCGACTCAAGTCGGGTACCGCGCAGAAGCTCGTGCTCAACATGTTCTCGACCATCTCGATGGTGCGCAACGGCAAGGCCTACGGCAACCTGATGGTGGATGTGAAGGCCACGAACCACAAGCTGCGCGAGCGGGCCATCCGGATGGTGCAGACCATCGCGGATGCCGACCGCGACACGGCGGTGGCTGCGCTGGAGACCGCCGCCTACGACGTGAAGCTCGCGTCGATCATGATCCGCCGCGGCGAGGACCTCGCCGCGGCCACCGCACGACTGGGCGCCGCCGACGGACGGCTGCGCACCGCACTGGAGGAGAACTGATGCGCGTCCTCGGACTGATCTCCGGCACCTCGCACGACGGGATCGATGCCGCCGTCGTCGACTTCACGACCAGCGGCGGCTTCACTGCGCACGGTGTGGATCTGCACGGCACGGTGCTCGCGGCGACGAGCGTGCCCTACGCCCCCGAGCTGCGGGCCCGGCTGATCGCTGCCCTGCCGCCCGCCCAGACGACCCTCGCCGAGGTGGCGGAGCTCGACACCCTCATCGGGCAGGCGTTCGCCGATGTCGCGGCCGACATCGCGGCCGAGGTCGGCGGCGTCGACGCGGTGTGCTCGCATGGACAGACCGTCTACCACTGGGTCGACGGCGCGCACGCGCTGGGCACCCTGCAGATCGGGCAGCCGGCCTGGATCGCCGAGAAGGTCGGCGCCCCGGTGGTCTCCGACATCCGCATCCGCGACATCACGGTCGGCGGTCACGGCGCCCCGCTGGTGTCGTTCCTCGACGAGCTGCTGCTGCGCTCGCGCGCCGGCATCTCGGCGGCCCTCAACCTGGGCGGCATCTCGAACATGACGGTGGTGCGCCAGGACGGCCTCGTCGCGTACGACATCGGCCCGGCGAACGCCCTGGTCGACGCGGTCATCGTCGAGCACGGCCTCAACCCGCTCGGCTACGACGACGACGCCGCGATCGCCCGCACCGGACAGGTCGACGAGGCGCTGCTGGCCGCTCTGCTCGAGGACCCGTACTACGCCCTCACCCCGCCCAAGAGCACCGGCAAGGAGCACTTCCACCTCGGCTATGTGCACGAGCACCTCGCCGCACAGGGGCGGGAGATCGCGGTCGCCGATGTGGTGCGCACCCTGACGGAGTTGACGGTCCGCACGGTCGCACGCGACGTGGAGGCCGCCGGCATCGGGTTCCTGGCGGTTTCGGGTGGTGGGTGCCGCAATCCGCTGATCCTCGACGGACTGCGCGCCGCTCTGCCGGCGACCGAGGTCGTGCTCGCCGACGAGCTGGGTGCCGCGGCCGACAGCAAGGAGGCGATCCTCCTCGCGCTCATCGGCTGGTCCACGATGCACGGCGTTCCCGCGATCGTCCCCGGCGGCACCGGTGCGCGCGAGCCGCGCATCCTCGGCACCATCACCCCGGGCGTCGGCCCGCTGCAGATGCCCGAGCCCGTCGCATCCATCGACTCCCTCGCGCTCACGGAGGCCTCGGCATCGTGAGCCTGCAGGTGCGCCCCGCCACCCCGGACGACCTGTCCGGGGTGCTCGAGGTGTTCCTCGCGTGCTGGCGGGAGAGCTACCGGGGTCTGCTCCCCGACGCGGCGATCGACGCGATGACGGATGAGCGTGCCGAGGCGCTGTGGCGTCGGGTGCTCGCGGATCCGGTGGGCGTCGTGCTCGTTGCGGAGCGCGACGGCGGGGTCGTCGGCATCACCCGGTACGCCGCGAGCCCCGGCGACGCTGGCCGGATCGACGGCGCCGTGCACTCTCTGTACGTCTCGCCTCGTGCTCACGGGGGCGGGATCGGCGGAGCGCTGCTGGCGCAGGCATCCGCGGAGTTGCAGGATGCCGGGGCCGAGGCCGCGACGCTGTGGGTGTTCGCGGCGAACCTGCCGTCGATCGGGTTCTACGAGGCCAAAGGATGGCACCCCGACGGAGCCACCCGCACCCAGCCGGAGTTCGGTGAGTCCGAACAGCGCATGCGCAGGGAGTGGACATGAGTGCCGCCGCAGCGGTCGCCGCCGTCCTCGCCACGGACTCCGCCCCGCGGGGCGCCGTCGCGGGTGTCGTCACCGATGCCGGGCGCGATGTCGCCGCGGGCGGCCTGGCCGACCTGGCCGGAACGCCGATGACCGCCGAGACCGCCTTCGACATCGCCTCGGTGTCGAAGGTCGCCGCCACCACCACCGCTATCCTGCGCCTCGTGAGCCGTGGTGAGCTGGGCTTCGACGACCGCGTCGACCGCTTCGTCCCCGGCGCGTCCTGTGCGCCGGGAACGACCGTGCGCCACCTGCTCCAGCATCGCGCGGGTCTGTGGGAGTGGCAGCCGCTCTACCTCGATCACGCGCACGCCGGCGACCCCGCGGCCGCGGCCGACGCGATCCCGCTCCGCTACGGCCTCGACGAGGGCCGTCACTACTCGGACCTGGGATTCCTCCTGCTCGGCCGCATCATCGCCGCCATCGCCGGGCTGCCTCTGGATGCCGCCGTCCGCGAGCTCGTGACCGCACCCCTCGGGCTCAGCCGTACCGGATACGGCCCGTTCGCGGCGCCGGTCGCCTCGTCGTCGGTCGGTGACGCCGCCGAACGCCGCATGGTCGCGACCGGTGAGCCGTACCCGATCCTCACCGCCGACCGCACATTCGCCTGGCGCGAAGACGAGATCACGGGCCGCGTGAACGACGGCAACAGCTTCCACGCCGCCGGTGGCGTCTCCGGCCACGCCGGGCTCTTCAGCACCGCCGACGACCTGCTCACCCTCGGCGCCGCACTCGCCGCTCCCGAGCGGCACCCCGAGCTGTGGCATCCGGATGCCGTGGCCGAGCTGTTCCGCGACGGACCCGATGCCGGGCAGGCGCTGGGCTGGCGCAGCGACACGGTCGCGGTCGGCGGCCGACCGACCCGGATGCTCTGGCACCCGGGCTTCACGGGCTGCGTGCTGGGGTTCGCGCCGGGCACCGGCACCGCCGCGGTCCTGCTGAGCAACCGCCTCTTCGCCCCCGAACCCGCGTCGACCGAGGCGCTGTGGCGCACGGCGCTCCCCGCACTTCTGGGCGGCAACGACCTGGACGACAACGAAGGAACGAGAACACCATGAGCACCACCGAGCCCGTGCTGAGCATCAGCGGCCTCGCCGTCGCCTTCCGAACCGGTTCCGAACTGGTCACCGCCATCAGCGACATCAGCATCGACGTCGCCGCCGGTGAGACCGTCGCGATCGTGGGGGAGTCCGGGTCGGGCAAGTCGACCACCGCCGCCGCGGTCAACCGTCTGCTGCCCGAGAACGGTGTGATCACCGCCGGCAGCATCCGCTTCGACGGGCGCGAGCTGACCGATCTGCCCGAGAACGCGATGGTCTCCCTGCGCGGTGCCGGCATCGGGCTCGTGCCGCAGGACCCGATGTCGAACCTCAATCCACTCATGCGCGTGGGCGAGCAGATCGGCGAGGCGCTCGAGGTGCACGGCCACACCCACGGCGATGCCACGAAGGCGCGGGTCGTCGAGCTGCTCGAGATGGTGGGGATCGCGGATGCCGCGCAGCGGGCGCACCAGTACCCGCACGAGTTCTCCGGCGGCATGCGCCAGCGCGTGCTGATCGCGATGGGTCTCGCCTGCAAGCCGCGCCTGCTCATCGCCGACGAGCCCACCTCGGCCCTCGACGTGACCGTGCAGCGGCGCATCCTGGACCAACTCGATGCGCTCACCGATGACTTCGGCACCGCCGTGTTCCTCATCACGCACGACCTCGCCCTCGCTGCCGAGCGCGCCGACCGCATCGTCGTGATGTTCCGCGGTCACATCGTGGAGGAGGGCACATCGGCCGAGGTGCTCGGCAACCCGCAGCACGAGTACACGAAGCAGCTGCTCGCCGCGGCGCCGAGCCTCGCCTCCCGCCGCGAAGCCCTGCCGCAGCGCGAGGCCGCTACCGGGACGCCGTTCGTCGAGATCCGCGACCTCCGCAAGGAGTTCGCCCTCCGTTCCCCCAAGGCGGGCGAGCCCGAGACGTTCACCGCGGTCGACGGGGTGAGCTTCGAGATCCGTCGCGGCACGACCGTCTCGATCGTGGGCGAGTCCGGCTCGGGCAAGTCGACCACCGCGAACATGGTGCTCGGCCTCGAGGACGCGACGTCGGGATCGATCCTGTTCGACGGGACAGACCTGACCACGCTCCGCCGCAAAGAGCTGTTCGCGCTGCGCCGCCGCGTGCAGCCGGTGTTCCAGAACCCCTACGCCTCGCTCGACCCCCGTTACACGGTCGAGCAGTCGATCGCCGAGCCGCTGCGCGTGCACCGCATCGGCACCGCGGCCACCCGTCACGCCCGCGTGCTCGAGCTGCTGGAGCAGGTCGCCCTGCCCGCCGCGATGGCCGAGCGCCTGCCGCACGAGCTGTCGGGCGGGCAGCGCCAGCGCGTGGCGATCGCCCGTGCGCTCGCGCTCGAACCCGAACTCGTGGTGCTCGACGAGGCCGTGTCGGCGCTCGACGTGCTGGTGCAGGCGCAGATCCTCGACCTGCTCGCCGACCTGCAGAAGCGCCTGGGCCTGAGCTACCTGTTCATCAGTCACGACCTCGCCGTGGTGCGGATGATCTCCGACGAGGTGCATGTCATGCAGCGCGGTGTCGTGGTCGAGAGCGGCACCCCCGAGCGCATCTTCGACGCCCCGCAGCATCCGTACACGCGCGAGTTGCTCGCCGCGATCCCGGGGGCCTCGCTGGCGTCCTGACCAGGTGGCAGGCTCCGGGGTCAGCGGGACTTGTCGTCGTCGTCCCAGGGCCCTTCCCACCAGCCGGCGCGGCCGTCGTCCGAGCCACCGCGTCCGCGGCGGGACCGCGCGAACTGCACGACGAACACCGTCAGCGAACTGAGCAGGATCAGGAAGACCACCAGGAACAGCACGTCGCTCTGATTCATGGGCGTTTCCCCTCCGCGGCATCCGCCACGATCTTCGCGATGCGGGCCGCCCGGGTCTCGGGGCGCTTGGCCATCGCGATGTGTGTGAGCCCGAACTTCTTGACCGACTTCGGGAAGGCGTCCCAGTTCTCCCGCGCGGCGGGAACCGCATCGAGCGCGGCGGCGAACTCCTCCGGTTCGATCCCGGCCTCCGGGCCGTCGAGCAGGGTCCACGAGCCGTTCGCCTTCGCGACCTCGAGCACGCGGATGCCGGCCGGCGCGAGCATCTCCTCCGCCTCGAGCTCCGCGATCCGCGCCTTGTTCGTCGCGGCCCACCCGCTGCCGGGGCGGCGCGGAGAGAACCACTGTCCGTTGGCGCGGTCGTCGGTTCCCTCATCGAAGACGCGCACCGGGCCGTCGATCCACCCGAAGCACAGCGCCTGCCGCACGGCATCCTCGTAGCCGACGCCCTCCGACGATCCGCGCACGCTCAGCAACCAGACGCCCGCCGCGCGCTCGTGGTTCGCCTCGAGCCAGGCGCGCCAGGCCGCGGCGTCCGCCGCCCGGAGTCGTTCGCCCTCGTCGAGTGCGCCCATCGGCTACTTCTTGATCTTGACCGTCGTGATCGTCTCGGTGATCCGCGGGAGCAGGTCGGCAACCGACTGCACGATCTCATCCGGGCGGAACGGGTACTTCTCGATCTCGGCCTGGTCGCTGATGCCGGTGAGCACCAGGATCGTGTGCAGACCCGCCTCGATGCCGGCGACGACGTCGGTGTCCATGCGGTCGCCGATCATGCCGGTGCGCTTCGAGTGCGCGCCGATCTTGTTCAGGGCCGAGCGGAACATCATCGGGTTCGGCTTGCCGACCACGTACGGCTCCTTGCCGGTGGCCTTCGTGATGAGCGCGGCGATGGCGCCCGTCGCGGGCAGCGGTCCGTCGGCGCTCGGGCCCGTGGCATCCGGGTTCGTCACGATGAAGCGCGCGCCGCCGATGATGAGGCGGATGGCCTTCGTGATCGCCTCGAACGAGTAGTTGCGCGTCTCCCCGACGACCACGAAATCGGGGTTGGTCTCGGTCATGATGAAACCCGCATCGTGCAGTGCGGTGAGGATGCCGGCCTCGCCGATCACGAAGGCAGAGCCCCCGGGGAGCTGCTGCTTCAGGAAGTCGGCGGTCGCGAGGGCCGAGGTCCAGATGCGCTCCTCGGGCACGTGCAGTCCGCTGGTGCGCAGGCGAGCCGACAGGTCGCGAGCGGTGAAGATCGAGTTGTTCGTCAGCACCAGGTACGGGATGCCCGCGCTCTCCCAACCGGCGAGCAGTTCGGATGCTCCGGGGATGGCGTCGTTCTCATGGACGAGCACGCCGTCCATGTCGGTGAGCCAGCATTCGATGTCGTCACGTTGTGCCATGTGCACAGCCTAGAGGCCACAGGCGACGTGCACCTGACCGTGTTGCGGAGCGGTCAGGCGCTGAGCCAGACCACCTGCGCCGCGCCGTCGGGCAGTGCCGTCTGCGCGCCGTCGATCTCCACTCCGGATGCCGTCACCGCGACCGTCGATGCGACCGCCAGGCCCAGTGCCTCGAGAGCTCGCAGCAGTTCAGGGTCGCGGTCGTCGACGCGCAGCACTCGGCCCGCGTGCCCGGCCGGCGCGTCGGCGAGCAGCACGAACGGCTCACGCTCGATGTGACCGTCGGCGTCGGGGATCGCATCGCCGTGCGGGTCGAAGCGCGGGCGGCCGAGGCGCGCGTCGATACCCTCCAGCAGTCGGTCGCTGATCGTGTGCTCGAGCACCTCGGCCTCGTCGTGCACCTCGTCCCAGCCGTAGTCGAACTCCTGCACCAGCCAGGTCTCGATCAGGCGGTGCCGGCGCACCATCGCAAGGGCGCGCACGGTCCCGGCATCCGTCAGCCGCACCGCACCGTAGGGCACGTGCGAGACGAGACCCGCGGCGGCGAGCTTCTTCACCATCTCGGTGACCGACGAGGGGGCGATGCCGAGCTTCGCGGCGAGCACCGAGGGAGTGATGGGGGCATCCTGCCACTCGGTGTGCGCGTAGACGGTCTTCAGATAGTCGTCAGCTGCAGGGGATGCCACCGGACCAGCTTAGGTCAGTTCGTCGCGGCGACCAGGAGGCTGTACGCGGCCTGACCCGCGAAGAACAGGACGAGGAAGCCGAGGAGGGCGGCGGCCAACGAGAGCCGGCCGTCGAACCCCTCGATCTCGGCGATGCCGATCTTGCGTGCGCGGAACGCCAGGACGAGAGTGGCGACGCCGAGAGCCAGCTGCACCCACGGGCTGCCGGGGCCGATGACCTTCGGGAACGCGATCAGCAGGCCGCCGATCACGCCCGTCGCGAGGCCGATCCAGGTGAGGATGCGGACGTTGCGGCGGGCGTTCTCGGCAGACATGCTGTCGAGCCTATCCGGGGTCAGGCCCCCGTCAGGACGAGCCAGAGCAGCGCTCCGTTGAGGGCGATCAGCAGCACCGAGGCGATGATTCCGGCGGCCGTCGTCCAGCGCCGGTTGACCCAGGCCCCGAGAGTGCGTCGCTGCGCGGTGAGCACGACCAGCGGGATCAGGGCGAAGGGGATGCCGAACGAGAGCACCACTTGGCTGAGCACCAGGGCGAGTGTCGGATCGAAGCCGATGCCGAGGATGATGAGCGCGGGGATCAGCGTGACCAGGCGACGGGCGAGCAGCGGGATACGCACGTGCAGCAGGCCGTGCATGATCTCGGCTCCCGCGTAGGCGCCCACCGAGGTCGAGGCCAGTCCGGACGCGAGGAGTCCGACGGCGAAGAACGTTGCGACGACGGGCCCGAGCCCCGCGGCGAGAGCGGCGTGCGCGCCCTCCAGAGAGTCGGTGCCCTCGACCCCGGCGAGGTTCGCGGCGGCGAGCAGCAGGATGCAGAGGTTCACGGAGCCGGCGATCACCATCGCGATCGACACGTCCCAGCGGGTGGCGGTGAGCAGGCGGCGGATGCGCGAGGTCTCGGTACGCACCGCCTCGTCGCCGGCGTGGGTGGTCGTGGCGCCGAAACGGTCGCGGGCGAGGGAGGAGTGCGCGTAGATCGCGTGCGGCATGATCGTCGCGCCGAGGATGGATGCGGCCAGCAGGACCGAGCCGGTGTCTTCGAAACGCGGAACCATTCCGCCGAGCACCCCGGCCGGGTCCGGCGGAGCGACGAAGACGCCGGCGACGAAGCCGATCGTGATGATGGCCATGAGTCCGATGATGACGAACTCGAACGGGCGCGCGCCGCGCCGGGACTGCACCGTGAGGAGGATCATCGAGACCGCGCCGGTGATCAGTCCGCCCAGCAGCAGCGGCACGTCGAACAGCAGGTTCAGGGCCACCGCGCCGCCGATGACCTCGGCCAGGTCGGTGGCCATGGCGACGAGCTCGGCCTGCAGCCAGTACGCGCGGCGAGCCCATGGCCGCTTCAGTCGTGCGCCCAGTACCTCGGGCAGGCTCTGTCCGGTGACGACGCCCAGCTTCGCGGAGAGGTACTGGATCAGCCACGCCATGATGTTGCCCGCGAGCACGACCCACACCAGCAGGTAGCCGTACTGGGCCCCCGCGGTCATATTGCTGGCGACATTGCCGGGGTCGAGGTACGCGACGCCGGCGACGAGGGCCGGGCCGAGCAGCCACAGACTGCGCGGAGCCCTGGCCGGGGGTGCGGTCGGGGTCGTCATCGGGAGCGAGGAATTTTTAGGCACACCGAAACCTTAGCGTATTTTTCGGTGAGCCTAAATATCTGAGTGGTTCGTCGCGGCGATAGCCTGGCGGGATGGACGACGCCGCTTCGGAACACACGACCGCCGACACTCCGGCGGGCCCGACGCACGGCGGCTCGACTGCCCAGCCCGGCTATGGAGTGGGCCCCTGGCCCGGAGGAGAAGAGGCGTGGCCTGCAGGTGAGCAGTACGACCCCGAACTCCTCGCGGCAGGCGATACCCGCAACGTGATCGACCGCTACCGCTACTGGCGGATGGAGGCGATCGTCGCCGACCTCGACACCCAGCGGCACCCGTTCCACGTCGCCATCGAGAACTGGCAGCACGACATGAACATCGGATCGATCGTGCGCAGCGCCAACGCGTTCCTCGCCGACACCGTGCACATCATCGGTCGCCGGCGCTGGAACAAGCGCGGGGCCATGGTCACCGATCGCTACCAGCACGTCGTGCACCACGAAGACGTCGAGACCTTCGCGGCCTGGGCTGCGACAGAGGGCCTCCCGATCATCGCGGTCGACAACGTCGAGGGCGCCGTGCCCGTGGATCGGGCCGATCTCCCGCAGCGCTGCGTGCTCCTGTTCGGACAGGAGGGACCGGGGCTCTCCGCCGAGGCGCTCGCCGCAGCATCCGCCCACATCGAGATCACCCAGTACGGCTCGACGCGCTCGATCAACGCCAGCGCCGCTGCCGCCGTGATCATGTACGAGTGGTGCCGGAGATACGCCGGCTGATCGCCGCAGGAGCCCCTCGACAGGCCGTGGCCGCGAGCGTAGCGTGAGTGCCGATCAAGGAGGCCGACATGGCAGTCGTCACACCAATCCGCCCGTTCCTCTGGTTCGTCGACAGGGCGCAGGAGGCGATGGAGTACTACGTCTCGGTGTTCCCGAACTCGTCGATCGACAGCGTGACCTACTATCCGGATGAGAATCTCAGCGAGCACTTCGAGGGCATGACCGGGAAGGTCATCAACGGGGAGTTCACTCTGAACGGGACGCGATTCGGCTGCCTCGACGGGGGACCGGAGTTCACCTTCAACGAGGCCGTCTCTTTCGTGATCGAGTGCGCCGACCAGGAAGAGATCGACCGCTACTGGCAGGCGCTCTCCGCGGTGCCGGAGGCGGAGGCATGCGGCTGGTGCAAAGACCGGTTCGGCGTCAGCTGGCAGCTGGTCCCCGCCGGGCTCGACCTTCTGCAGCAGCGGCCGGAGCAGATCCAGGCGCTGATGCACATGAAGAAGATCGTGATCTCGGAGCTCGAGATCGCTTGAGCTCGCGCTCTCGGTGGCAATGAACGGCGCGGTCAGCCGCGGTCGATGCCGAAGAGGTGGCGGTAGATCGCGTTGACGTCGCGATCCAGATGATCGATGCGCCCGTGGACCGAGCTGATCTCCGTACGCACATGCGCGAATTCGCTCCGCATCTCGGTCCGCACGCTGGCGAACTCGTTGCGGACCTCGGTTCGCACGCTCTCGAACTCGTTCTGCATCGTGCGCAGGAACATCGTCGAGATCAGCGTGATCGTGCCGAACATCCCCGCGGCGAACACGCCGATCAGCGTCCATACCTGTGGTTCCGTCATCCCCAGCATCCCTTCAGTGTCCCCCGATCATCGTCGAGTGCACCAGGGTTTCCGCGCGTAGTATTCCGCGGATTCCGGAGGGTGGGGAGAAGCAGTGATGGAGCGGATCGGTGCAGTGCCGGACGCCCGGCGTCAGACGGTCGCCGCGAGCCAGCGCCCGGATCGCACGCGCCAGCCGAGAGTGCCCAGACGCGCGAGCAGATAGACGCCGAAGAAGGCGACCGCGAGCCACACGAGTCCGGCGGTGCCGCCGACCCCGGTCGCGGCGATGATCCACAGCGCCGGCAGGAACGGCACCAGGTTCAGGCCGCCGGCGATGGCGAGGTAGCGGGCGTCGTTCGCGCCCATGAGCACCCCGTCGAGCACGAAGACGACACCCGCGATCGGCTGGGCGACGGCGAGCACGAGCAGCGCCGGCTGCACGAGCGCGGCGATCTCCGCCGAGCCGGTGAAGACGATGCCGAGCACGCCGGACAGCGCGGCGATCAGGCCGCCGACGATCACACCGAACCACGCGCCCCAGGCCACGGTGCGGGCCAGTACCCGGTGGACCTGCCGCTCGTCTCCGGCGCCCAGCTCCTTGCCGATGAGCGCCTGTGCGGCGATCGCGAGGGCATCGAGCGCGAACGCCGCGGCGGAGAAGATCGTGAACACGATCTGCCACCCGGCCAGCTCTTCGGTGCCGATGCCGGTGGCGATGCCCACGGTCGCGAGCAGGGCGACGCGCAGGCTCACGGTGCGCAGGAACAGCCATCCGCCCGACGTCGCCGTGCTCCGGATGCCGGCGCGCTGGGCGCGCAGCGAGGCGCTGTGACGGGTCGCCAGGCGGCGGATGACGAGTGCGTATGCGGCGACCATGCCCCACTGCGCGGTCACGGTGCCGGCGGCCGAGCCCGCGATGCCCCATCCGAGTCCGTAGATGAAGAGCCAGTTGAGCAGGGCGTTCGCGCCGAAACCGAGCCCCGCGATCCAGAGCGGCGTCATCGTGTCCTGCATGCCGCGCAGCAGCCCGGTCGCGGCGAAGACGATGAGCATCGCCGGCAGGCCCCACATCGAGATCACCAGGTACTCGTTGGCCTGGGCGGCGACTTCCTCGCCGGCTCCGAACAGCGAGACGAGCCACGGTGAGGAGACCGCGCCGACGACGGCGAGCACGGCGCCGAGTCCGAGTGCGAGCCACATTCCGTTGATGCCGACCGACACGGCCTCGCCCGGCTGTCCGGCGCCGAAGCGGCGGGCGACCGCCGGAGTGGTCGAGTAGGCGAGGAACACCATGAGCCCGACGATGGTCTGCAGCACGGCTCCCGCGATGCCGAGGCCGGCGAGCGGGGTGGTGCCGAGGTGTCCGACCAGAGCGGCATCCACGATCAGGAACGCGGGCTCCGCGATCAGTGCGCCGAGGGCGGGGACCGCGAGGCGCAGGATCTCTCGGTTGAGGGAGGGGCGCGCGGTCATCCTCCGAGCCTATGACCTGGCGCCGACCTCGCCCGTCCGTGCCCCGAGAGCCGTCGTAGGGTGGGAGGGAATCGGATGCGGCGGAGGTGCATCATGACGGATCCCCGAGAAGCGGCCGCGCGCTATCGCGCGAAGCAGCAGCACGCCGAGAGGGCGGACGACGACGAGGAGTCGGGCGTCCCGCCGGGGGCCGGTGCCGCGGTCGACAGGACCGCCTTCATCGAGACGGCTATCCAGGTGGCGATCCGCCGCGGCGACTTCGACGACCTGCCCGGCGCCGGCAAGCCGCTGGAAGGACTCGGCACGCATCACGATCCGGATTGGTGGATCCGTCGCAAGATCGAGACCGAGAATCTCACCGGGCTCGGCCCGCCCGCCATCCTGCTGCGCACCGAGGATCGGGAGCTGAACGATCAGCTCGATCTGCTCGGACGCGAGTCGGACGTGCGCGACGTGCTCGACGACTTCAACAAGCGCGTGCGCGAGGCGCGTCGCCAGCTCCAAGGCGGCCCTCCCGTCGTGACCGAACCGAGGGATGTCGATGCCGAGGTGGTGGCCTGGGCGGAGCGTCGGGCGGTGAGGCCCGCGGCCGCGCCCACGCCGGAGCCGCGCCGCCGACGCTTCGGTCGGCGACGCCGCTGAAGTCCGCTGCGCTTCCCGCGGTGAAATGCGCCTCGTTCGGCCGGATGCCGCGAGTCTGGCCGAACGAAGCGCGATCGGCCGAAGAGGGTGCAGCGAACCGGCCCGGAGTCCGAGGGGGGTCATAGGCTGGTGCGCATGACTGACGTTCTTCCCGTAGGCCTCGCCCTTGATGAGTTCAGCTCCGACATCCGCCCGCAGGACGACCTCTATCGTCACGTGAACGGCGCCTGGCTCTCGCGCACCGAGATCCCCGGCGACAAGGCGCGCTGGGGTTCGTTCCACCTCCTCGCCGAGCAGGCCGAGAAAGACGTCAGGGCGATCATCGAGGAGTCGCAGGATGCCGAGGAGGGCACGCTCGCTCGCAAGATC
This sequence comes from Microbacterium sp. B19(2022), assembly GCF_012030385.1. NCBI lineage: Bacteria > Bacillati > Actinomycetota > Actinomycetes > Micrococcales > Microbacteriaceae > Microbacterium > Microbacterium sp. B19(2022). The sequence continues at coordinate 127,716 of NZ_JAAUVO010000001.1, read as the reverse complement.
GGCGACCTGTTCGCGAGCTTCATGGACACCGAGCGCATCGATGCCGCCGGCCTCTCTCCGCTGACGGAGACCCTCGCGGAGGTCGACGCGATCGACGGAATCCCGGCGTTCCTGCGCACCGTCGGCGCCTACGACCGCGACGGCCGCGCGGCCGTGATCGGCATGTACGTCGACGGCGACCCGGGCGACCCCGAGCGCTACCTGCCCGTGCTCATGCAGGCCGGGCTGTCCCTGCCGGACGAGAGCTACTTCCGGCTCGACACGTTCGCCGACACCAGGGCCGCCTATCGCGCGCACCTCGAGCGGCTGCTCGACCTCGCCGGCGTCCCGGATGCCGGGGCGAACGCCGACCGTGCGATCGCACTCGAGACCGAGCTCGCGGGCCATCACTGGGACAACGTGCGAAGCCGCGACGCCGTGGCGACCTACAACCTCAAGACCTGGGACGAGCTGCAGGAGCTCACGGGCGTCGACCTGACTCCGTGGCGCGAGGCCGTCACACCGTCGAACCCGGCCGCCTTCGACGAGGTCGTCGTCTCGCAGCCCAGCTTCTTCGAGGGACTCGGCTCGCTGCTCACGCCCGAGCGTCTCGACGACTGGAAGGCATGGCTGCGGGCCAAGGTCGTGCACGCCGCGGCCCCGTACCTCACCGACGACCTGGTGCACGAGAACTTCTCGTTCTACGGCACCGAGCTCACCGGCGTGCCGACGATCCGCGAGCGCTGGAAGCGCGGCGTCTCGCTCACCGAGGGTGCTCTCGGCGAGGCGATCGGCAAGGTCTACGTCGAGCGGCACTACCCGCCGACGGCGAAGGCCGCGATGGACGAGCTGGTCGCCCACCTGATCGAGGCATATCGGCAGAGCATCACCGAGCTCGAGTGGATGACGGCCGAGACCCGGGGGCGCGCGCTCGCCAAGCTCGACTCCTTCACCCCCAAGATCGGCCACCCCGAGGTGTGGCGCGACTACTCGAGCCTCGAGATCGACAGGGCCGACCTGTTCGGCAACGTTCGTCGGGCGTCGATCTTCGAGCACGACCGGCACGTCGACAAGGTCGGCAAGCCGATCGACCGCCTCGAGTGGCACATGCCGCCGCAGATGGTCAACGCGTACTACAACCCGTCGATGAACGAGATCGTGTTCCCTGCGGCCATCCTGCAGTATCCGTTCTTCGACGCGAGCCGTGACGCCGCCGCGAACTACGGCGGAATCGGCGCTGTCATCGGGCACGAGATTGGTCACGGCTTCGACGATCAGGGCAGCCGCTACGACGGCGACGGCCGCCTGCAGGACTGGTGGACCGACGCCGACCGTTCGGCCTTCGAGGAGCGCACCAAGGCGCTCATCGCGCAGTACGACGCGCTCGTCCCCGAAGGGCTCGACGCCGAGCACCATGTCAACGGCGCCCTCACGATCGGTGAGAACATCGGCGACCTCGGCGGCCTCGGCATCGCGCTCAAGGCCTACGAGCTCTCGCTCGGCGGCGCGGAGGCCCCGGTCATCGACGGGTACACGGGCGTGCAGCGCCTGCTGCTCTCGTGGGCGCAGGTGTGGCAGCAGAAGAGCCGCGACGCCGAGACGCTGCGGCTGCTGACCATCGACCCGCACTCGCCGAACGAGTTCCGCTGCAACCAGATCGTGCGCAACATCGACGCGTTCTACGAGGCGTTCGGCGTGGGCCAGGACGACGCCCTGTGGCTCCCCGAGGCGTCGCGTGTGACCATCTGGTGACCAATCGTCTGACTCTGTGATGCATCCCCCGGCGGTGGGGTTACGATAGCCCTGCCGCTGGGGAGTGCCTCCCCGTGGTATCCCGCAAATCCCCCCCTCGTAAGGATCACGCGTGGGCGCTCTCGAGCCTGGTGAAGGGTTCCGCAACTCCTCGGCCCCCGAGTCCCTCGGCGGTGCGCCGGAGTCTTCTGCGGGCCGTCGCTCGCAGCGGACCAGCCGCCGGCTCCCGCGTCGCGCCGCGCTCGGGCGCCGCTCCTTCACGGCCACCCTGCGTTCCCTCGAGGGACTGGTCGATTCCGGCGCTCAGGTGTCGGTGCACGTCGTCGACCTCGACAATCACGTGCACGTGCTGGCCGGCGACGATCACGTGACCATGCCCGTCGCGGGGCTCGGCGTGGTGCCGCTGCTGATCGAGGTGGCCGCCGGATTCCAGAGCGGTGCGCTCGATCCGTTCGAGATCGTCGAGCGCGAGAGCGTCGACGCCGTCGAGAGCTCCGGCCTGTGGCGGCATCTGCACGCCCCGGCGCTGCCGCTCGAGGATCTGGCCGTGCTGGCCGCGACAGCCGGCGATCCGATCGCCGTGAACGCCCTGCTGCAGAAGGTCGGACATGACCGGGTGCGCGAGCGCATCGAGTCGCTCGGGCTGCGCCGTACGGCCCTGCTCGACCGGTTCCGTGACCGCCGCGGTCCGGACGACGCCCCGCAGGTCGCCGTGGGATCCGCTCGGGAGCTCGCCGGGCTGTTCTCGGCCCTGGTCAACTCGCAGGTCGTCGACGCCGCGGTCAGCGCGCAGGTGTCGGAGTGGCTGAGCCTGAACCAGGACCTGAGCCTGGTCGCGGCATCCACCGGCCTCGACCCCTTCGCGCACGATCATGACGCGCACGGACTGCTGTTCGTGAACAAGACCGGCCGCGACCGCGGGGTCCGCGCCGAGGCGGGCGTGCTCGCGGGGCCCCGCGCCGGCGTCGCCTACTCGCTCATCGTCTGCTTCGACGACCTGTCGATCACGCACCGGCTGCGCGCGCATGACGCCTTCCGGGTGCTCGGCGTCGAACTCATGGAGTACACGCACTGAGAGCACGCTCCCCTCGCTAGCATCGAGGGATGCCCCGACCCGACTGGACCCCGCACCGCCGTGACGACGGCGAGCTGCTCGGCTGGATCCACCCGGAGGGCGACGACTGGGTCGCGGTCGACGTGCTGGGCCGACCGGCATCCGATCCGACCGAATGGCTCGACGCCGAGGTGGCGCTCGAGGAGCACGGCATCGCCTGGCTCGCCGACCCGTGGATGCTGGAGGGCGAGGGTGACCGCCCGCTCCGGGTTCGGATCCTCGAGGTCACGCCGGACGAGGAGGGCGTGCCGGGTCGCATCGTGGTGAAGCTCGACGACTTCGGCGACATGTCCCGCCCGGCGACGGCGCAGTTCGTGCTGGCCTGGCCGATCCCGGACCGGCTGCGCCCGCCGCGGGACGGTGATCCGGACCCGCGCACGATCTCCCGTTGACCTGAGAGAGGGCAGAGCTCAGCCGGGCAGCGACGGATGCTGCTCGGAGCTGCGCTGCTTCGGGATGAAGAGCGACAGCACGACCGCGATGATGCCGGCGGCGATCGCAAGCCAGAAGCACACCTCGAACGCGGCGCGGGTCGGCACGGCGACACCGCCGACCTCGACACTCATCGCGGCGAGGATGCCGCCCATCACGGCCGAAGCGCTCGAGGTGCCGACCGAACGGAACAGGGCGTTCAGGCCGTTCGACGCACCGGTCTCGTTCGCCGGCACCGACCGCATGATGATCATCGGCATGGCGGCGAAAGTGAAGCCGATGCCGACTCCGATGAAGATGTTCGCGACGAAGATGTGCCACACCTCGGAAGACCACAGCAGCACGAACACGTAGGCGAGCACGATCGCGCCGGCGCCGACGGTGAACAGCGGCCGCGGTCCGACCGTGCGCTCCAGCCAGCCCGACAGCGGGGAGATCACCATCATCACGAGACCGGCGGGCATGATCACGAGAGACGCCGCGAGCATGTCGAGCCCGAATCCGGCGCCGTCGACCGCGGGCATCTCGAGCAGCTGCGGGAACGTCACGTTCGAGGCGAACAGCGCGAAGCCCATGCCGATCGCGGCGATGTTCGTGAACAGCACGGCGGGGCGCGCCGCCACCCGCAGGTCGAGCAGCGGGTCCTTCGTGCGCAACTGGTACCAGCCCCACACCAGCAGCACGACGAGTCCGCCGATGATGCAGACCAGTGTGAGCGGTGAGGTCCAGCCCCACTGTGCACCTCGGGAGACGAAGAGCAGGATGCCGGTGAGACCGATGGCGAGCCCGATGGCGCCGAGCACGTCGAGTCGCCCGGGGGAGCGGAGCACATCCTCGGGGATCACGGCCAGCACGAGGATGAGGCCGACGACCCCAAGGGCTGCCGCGAGCCAGAACAGCATGTGCCAGTCGGCGTTCTGCGCGAGAAGGGCGGCCACCGGCATGCCGATCGCGCCGCCGACACCCATGGTCGCGCTCATAAGGGCGACCGCGGTGCCGAGCCGCTCGGGCGGCAGTACGTCGCGCATGATCGCGATGCCGAGGGGAACGACGCCCGTCACGGCCCCCTGGAGTGCGCGCCCGATGATCACTCCGATGATCGAGCCGGAGACCGCGGCGATCACCGAGCCGAGGATCAGGATCGCGAGTAGCGCGATCACCACCCGGCGCTTGCCGTACATGTCGCCGAGTCGGCCCGAGATCGGGGTGGCGACGGCGGCGACGAGCAGCGTGATCGTGACGACCCAGGTCGTGTCCTCGCGGGAGGCGTTCAGCAGCTGCGGCAGCTCGGCCTGCAACGGCACGACGAGCGTGAACATGAACGACGAGCAGAGTCCGGCGAAGGCGAGGACCGCGACGATCGCCCACTTCGGCGGGGTGCGGGAGAGGCGCTTCCTGGCCCTGTCGTCGTTCGCACCCACCGGCCCAGGCTATCGGCGATCCCACGGTGCAGGGTCGCCGGGCCCCTGACTAGCATGTGGTCATGGTCACGAGCAGCGTCGCTCCGGACGATCCCGCCGCCCACCGCGGCATCTCCCGGCGCACCCAGTCCGACATCTACCGCGCCGGCATCAGCGGGACGAGACCCGCGGTGCCGATCGACGCGGTTGCGCTGAAGGCGGCCGCCCGCAAGGCACTGAGTGCCGAGGCGTTCGCCTACATCGCCGGTGGTGCGGGGTCCGAGCGCACCATGACGGCCAACCGCCGCGCATTCGACCGCTGGCAGGTGTGGCCGCGCCCGCTGCGCGACGTCTCGACCCGCGACCTCGGCGTGGAGTTCCTCGGCAAGCGCAGGCCGACCCCGCTGCTGCTCGCCCCGCTCGGAGTGATGGAGATGGCGCACGCGGATGCGGATCTCGCCGTGGCCCGCGCGGCGGCATCCCTCGGCGTCCCGTACACGCTGTCGAACCAGGCGTCGTTCCCGATGGAGCAGGTGGCGGATGCCGCACCCGACGGCTCTCGCTTGTTCCAGCTCTACTGGTCGGCGTCCGACGACCTCAACCGCTCGCTGCTCGCCCGCGCCGAGGCATCCGGCTGCGAGGCGATCGTCATCACTCTCGACACGCACCTGCTCGGGTGGCGCACCCGCGACCTCGATCTCGCGTATCTGCCGTTCACGCGGGGGATGGGCATCGCGCAGTACACGAGCGACCCGGTGTTCCAGCAGCTGGTGCGGGAGCGTGTCGCAGCGCCGAAGGGCGATGCGCCCGGTGTCAAGGTCACGCCGAAAGCGGTCGCCGCCGCCCTCACGATCGCGCGCAAGGGTGCGCCGCTCACGGGCGGTGGGTCGCTGCGTGACAACCTGCGCTCGCCGCTGCCTCGGGCCGCGGTCGAGACCTTCCTCGACGTGTTCTCCACCCCGGCACTCACCTGGAGCGACCTGGCGAAGGCGCGGGAGTGGACGACCCTGCCGATCATCCTGAAGGGCATCGTGCATCCCGACGATGCCCAGGCCGCGCTGGATGCCGGCGTCGACGGCATCTGGATCTCGAACCACGGCGGCCGCCAGATCGACCGGTCGGTGCCGACGCTCGACGTGCTGCCCGAGATCGCCGAGCGCGTCGCGGGTCGCGTGCCGATCGTCTTCGACTCCGGCGTGCGTGGTGGTGCGGATGCCGTGATCGCCCTGGCTCTCGGAGCCACGGTCGTGGCGCTCGGGCGTCCGTACGCCTACGGCCTCGGTATCGCCGGGGAGGCCGGCGTGCGCGAGGTCGTGCGCAACGTGCTCGCCGAGGTCGACATCACGCTCGGTCTCGCGGGGCTGACGTCCGTGTCGCAGCTCGATCGCGACGCGCTGCGCCAGATCTGATCGCGGTCGCGTTTCCGCGAACGGGCTCAGGAGGGGCAGACTGGGTCCGTGCGAACCATCCGCGATCTCGACACCGTTGAACTCATCCTCGACGCGCAGGGCCTGCTCGACTCCATCCGGGGTCCGCAGCGCGTGGTGGATGCCGGCACCCTGCGCGCCCTGCAGCAGTCGGGCAACTACGTCGTCGGGTTCTTCGACGGCGAGGGCGAGGAGGAGCGCATGGTCGGCGCCTCCATCGCCTTCTTCGGCGAGCCCGCCCGGCGTGCGATGCACTCGCACATCACCGCGCTGCTGCCGGAGTACCGCGGGCGCGGCTGGGGTCGCGAACTCAAGGAGCACCAGCGTCAGTGGGCGTTCTCACGCGACGTCGGGCGCATCACCTGGGTGTTCGACCCGCTCGTGGCGCGCAATGCGCACTTCTTCTTCTCGGTGCTGGGCGCTCGTGCCACCGGCTACTCCGTGAACCGCTACGGCATCTTCGGCGGCGGCGACGCGGGTGACGAGAGCGACCGCCTGGACGTCGAGTGGGCGCTCGCCGACATCGCGAAGCCCCCGGCCGACGATGCGGTCGTCGAGACCCTCGAGATCCCGGCCGACATCGAGGCGATGCGTGTCTCCGACCCGGAAGCCGCTCACGAGTGGCGTCTGCGTCTGCGCGGACAGATGGAGGGCCTGCTCGGCAGCGGCCTGACCATCGCCGGCTACGACAACGCGCGCGGCTACCTCTTCACTGCGTGACCCGCGGCGCCGCCTGAACAGCGGCGCGCACGCTCAGCGCACCCCGCGCATGAGCTTCAGCACGGGCTTGACGCTCACCAGTAGTCCGATGCCGACGACGATGGCGATGCCGCCGAGGATCGAAAAGAAGGGCACCTCGTCGTCGGGGTTGTAGAACTGCACGAGCCATCCGGAGATCGCCGTCCCGAGCGCGATCGACAGGAAGAACAGCGCGACCATCTGCGTGCGGAACACACCCGGTGCGAGCTTGGTGGCGGCCGACAGGCCGACCGGCGAGATGAGCAGCTCCGCCACCGTGAACACGAAGAGGATCCCGACGATCGCCAGCAGCGGTGTGGAGTTCTCGCCGCCGCCGGCGAAGGGGAGGAAGAGCAGGAACGCCGATCCCATGATGATGGCCGCGAGCGCGAACTTCACCGGCGTCGATGGTTGACGCTTTCCGAGCTTGGTCCAGATCGCGGCGAAGACACCGGACAGGATGATGATGAAGACCGGGTTGATCGACTGCACCCAGGAGACGGGCATCTCCCAGCCGAACAGGTTGCGGTTCAGGCGCTGGTCGGAGTAGATCGTCAGCACCGTGAACTGCTGCTGGTACAGCGACCAGAACGCGACGCTGGTGATGAAGAGGGGCAGGAACGCCCACACTCGCGATCGTTCGGTGGCGTCGATGCGACGGCTGCCGAGGATCACCGAGAAGTAGGCGACCGCGGCGACGATCGTGACACCGATCACCAGGGTGGCGAGGTTGTCGGGTCGGATCACGCCGGTGAGCACGAGGACGGCGATGAGCACGATCGCGGCGGCCGCGATGAGCCCGACCAGCAGATAGCGGGACTTCGGAAGCGGGTTGGGCACCTCCCGCGCCGAGGCGGGCAGCGCTTTGCGGCCGAACGAGTATTGGATGAGCCCCAGCGTCATCCCGATCGCAGCGAGGCCGAAGCCGTAGTGGAAGCCGAGCGAGGACTGCAGGATGCCGGTGAGGATCGGCCCCAGGAACGCGCCGAGGTTGATGCCGAGGTAGAAGAGCGAGAAACCGGCGTCCCGGCGCGGGTCGTCGGCGCTGTACAGACTGCCGACGACTGATGTGGCGTTCGCCTTGAGCCCGCCGGATCCGAGCGCCACGAGCACGAGGCCGACGCCGACACCGACCGCGCCCGGAAGAAGGGCGAGGGCGAGGTGCCCCGCCACGATCACCATCGCGCTGACGAACAGCACGCGCTCTGCGCCGAACAGGCGGTCGGCGAGCCAGGCCCCGAGAATCGTCGAGAGGTAGACCGACCCTCCGTACGCGCCCACGATGCCGCCCGCAACAGCCTTGGGGATGCCGAGGCCGCCCTCGGTCACCTCGAAGTAGAGGTAGATGAGCAGGATGCCCTGCATGCCGTAGAAGCTGAACCGCTCCCACATCTCGACGCCGAAGATGTGCACGAGCGCCCAGGGTTGTCCGAAGAAGCGAGTGTCTTCGTCGCGAGTTCGCCGAGTGCGCGCAGGAGTGCTCATGCCAGGACGGTACTCCGCGGCGGGCTGAGGGGCCAGGTCCCGCGCGGGACGACGGATAGAATGAGTTGCCCGTGTTCACGGGTTTCCTCCCGCATCCGACCATTGGAGCCACCATGGCCGAACAGTCCCGCCTCGACAAGGTCATCGCCCTCGCCCGCCACCGCGGGTTCGTGTTCCAAGCGGGTGAGATCTACGGCGGTTCTCGATCGGCCTGGGACTACGGCCCCCTCGGCACGGAGCTCAAGGAGAACATCCGCCGCCAGTGGTGGCAGACCTTCGTCCGCGGCCGCGGCGACATGGTCGGCCTCGACTCCAGCATCATCCTCCCCAAGCGCGTGTGGGAGGCGTCGGGTCACGTCGCCACGTTCACCGACCCGCTGGTCGAGTGCCTGCAGTGCCACAAGCGCTTCCGTGCCGACAACCTCATCGAGGACTTCGAGGCGCGCAAGGGCCGCAAGGCCGAGAACGGTCTCGCCGACATCCCGTGCCCGAACTGCGGCACCAAGGGCCAGTACACCGAGCCCAAGGCGTTCTCCGGTCTGGTGAAGACCTACCTCGGCGTCGTGGACGACGAGTCGGGCATGTACTTCCTGCGCCCCGAGACCGCCCAGGGCATCTTCGTGAACTTCTCGAACGTGCTCACCGCGAGCCGCAAGAAGCCGCCGTTCGGCATCGGCCAGGTCGGCAAGGCGTTCCGCAACGAGATCACGCCCGGCAACTTCATCTTCCGCACCCGCGAGTTCGAGCAGATGGAGATCGAGTTCTTCACCCCGCCGGCCGAGGCGCAGGAGTGGTTCGAGCACTGGGTCGAAGCGTGCTGGAACTGGTTCATCGACCTCGGCATCGACCCCGAGAACATGCGTCAGTTCGACGTGCCCGAAGACGACCGTGCGCACTACTCGGCCGGCACGATCGACGTCGAGTACAAGTTCGGGTTCGCGGGCAAGGAGTGGGGCGAGCTCATGGGCGTCGCCAACCGCACCGACTACGACCTCTCCAGCCACAGCGAGGCGTCGGGCCAGAGCCTGACGTACTTCGACCAGGCCACGGGTGAGCGCTACACCCCGTACGTGATCGAGCCGTCGTTCGGCCTCACCCGCGCGATGATGGCGTTCCTCGTCGACGCGTACCGCGAGGAGCAGGTGCCCAACGCCAAGGGCGGCACCGACGTGCGCACGGTGCTCAAGCTCGACCCGCGCCTCGCCCCGGTCAAGGCCGCCGTGCTGCCGCTGTCGCGCAACGAGAAGCTGTCGCCGCTCGCCCGCGAGGTCGCCGACACGCTCCGCAGCTCCTGGGCCGTCGACTTCGACGACGCGGGTGCGATCGGTCGCCGCTACCGTCGCCAGGACGAGATCGGCACCCCGTTCTGCGTCACGGTCGACTTCGACTCGCTCGACGACCGCGCCGTCACGGTGCGCGACCGCGACACCATGGCGCAGGAGCGCGTCTCGATCGACGAGCTGCACGCGTACCTCGCGGAGCGCCTGCGCGGCGCCTGAGGATCGCAGCGATCCAGACCCCGTCGGCCCGAGTGGCCGGCGGGGTCTTTCATGCGCTCCCGGCGACCGCCCGCGCATACCGCTCGGAGAGCAGCTGCAGCCGCGGGAGCAGCTCGGGCGGGCTCTCGACCGTGAAGTCCATCATCAGCATCCCGATGTACGCGGCCACGGTGTCGAGGCTGTCGGCACCTGTGACGAGGATGCAGTGCTCGTCGTCGACCGGTTCGACCACGCCGACCGCCGCATGGATCCGGTCGAGCACGGCTTCGGCCGGGGCGTCGATGCGGAGCCGGGCGTGCACCTTCCAGCCGCTCACCGCGATGGTCCGCATCGCGAACGCCGTGTAGTCGCCACCGGGGAGGGGCTGCGGATCGAAGCGCCGATGGGTCGGCATCCGCAGGTCCATCCAGTCGACCCGGTAGGTGCCCCACTCCTCGGTCTGCGGGTCTCGCGCCACGAGATACCACCGCCGCACCCAGGTAAGCAGACGGTACGGCTCGACCAGCACGGGCGCGCCCTCGTAATCGAAGCGCAGCCACTCTTCGTTGCGGATCGCGCTCGCGATGGCCTGCAGTGCGGCGGCGTCGACCTCGGGGTCCGGGGCGTCCGTGTCGTTGTTCTCGGGGGCGCGGTCGACGCTCGAGCGGAGGGCATCGACCGTGGGGCGCAGATGCGACGGCAACACCTGCTCCAGTTTCGCCAAGGCCCTCGCGCCGGACTCCGCGATCCCCGCGATGCCGGCCGCGGCGCGCAGGCCGACGGTGACGGCCACGGCCTCCTCGTCGTCGAGCAGCAGGGGTGGCAGCTTTCCTCCGGCACCGAGCCGGTAGCCGCCGACGGATCCGCGGGTCGCATCGACGGGATAGCCGAGGTCGCGCAGTCGTTCGATGTCGTGTCGGACGGTGCGCGCCGAGACGCCGAGACGCGACGCGAGGTCGCTTCCCGAGCGCTCCGGACCGGTCTGCAAGAGCGCCAGTAACGCGAGCAGACGCGCGGTCGGGTCGGCCATCGGAGCTCCTCGAAAGTCATCCATCCATTAGGAACGAATCCAACCTAATGCCCTCCTACCTTCGAGATATGGAAAACACGACGCTCGCCTTCCGCCCCTTCACCGTCTCGGTCTCCGCCACCGAGGTCGCCGATCTCCAGGATCGCCTCGCCCGCACTCGCCTTCCGCAGCCCTCGCCGACGGATGACTGGGATGCCGGCACCCCCAACTCCTACCTCCGCGAGGCCGTCGCTGCGTGGCGAGACTTCGACTGGACGGAGGCCCAGGACCGGATCAACGCCGTCCCGCACTTCACGACCGAGATCGACGGCCAGACGATCCACTTCATCCACGTGCGCTCGACCCACGCGGGCGCGACGCCGTTGCTGCTCGCCCACACCTACCCCGGTTCCTCGATCGACTACCTCGATCTGATCGACCGGCTCGTCGACCCGGTGGCTCACGGCGGTCGTGCCGAAGACGCCTTCGACGTCGTGATCCCGGATGCTCCGGGCTACGGTTTCTCGCAACCCCTGGCGTCGACGGGCTGGACGGTCGGTCGGGTCGCCGCCGCCTACGACCGCCTGATGCGCGGGCTCGGCTACGACAGCTACGGCATCCACGGCTCCGACAACGGCGCGATGGTGGCCCGCGAACTGGGGCTGCTCGAGCCCGCGGGCTTCCTCGGACTGCACGTGCTGCAGCTGTTCTCCTTCCCGTCGGGCGACCCGGCGGAGTTCGAGAAGCTCGAGCCCGCCGACTACGCCGGCCTCGAGCACATGCAGTGGTTCCAGTCGGTCGGCGGCTACAACACGATGAACGCCTCGCGCCCGCAGACGGTGTCGGTCGGGCTCAGCGACTCCCCGGTCGGGCTGCTCGCCTACAGCGAGCTGTTCAACTCGTTCGGCAACGGCACCTCGCTCGTGCCGCAGGAGAAGATCCTGCTCGAGGTCAGCGTGAACTGGTTCGCGAATGCGGCCTCCGGCATGAGCCGCAGCTACCTGGAGAACGCCAGAGCGGATGCCGCGGACGACGGTGCCGAGCCGCGCATCAACGCCGCGCGGACCGGGGTGGCCGTGTTCGCCGACGACTTCCAGACGATCCGGGTCTTCGCCGAGCGCGACAACTCGAACATCGTGCACTGGAGTCGTTTTGACGAGGGCGGGCACTTCGCGGCCCTGGAGCGTCCGGACGTGCTGGCAGCCGACATCCGCGTGTTCTTCGCCGACGTCCGCTGACCTCCGAACCCGACTCGGCTGTCCAGACCCACCCGTGCGACGGTCACGCGGGTGGGTCTAGCATGTCGGCATGTTCGAGTCGTGGAGCGAGTTCAACGTCGCGATGGCGGGAGCGACCGCTGCGCTCGCCGGTCTCGTGATCGTCGCTGCGAGCGTGAACATCGCCGAGATCGTCAAATCGCGCACGCTGACCGCAAGGCTCCTCGCCGGAATCGCCGCGCTGCTCCTCGCGCTCGCGGTGTCGGCGCTGGGGCTCGTGCCCGGTATCGACGCGGCATGGTTCGGGGCGGTGACCGTCGTGGTCGCACTGCTGGCCGCGGTGTTTCAGGTGCACGCGACGCGACTCATCGCGACCGATCCGAATCCCGAGGATCGCGTCCGTCCGCTCAAGTACCTGGTCGGCTTCCTACCGATCTTCGCCTATCTCGCGGCGGGCGTGCTGGTGTGGTTCGGGCATCCGGCCGGGCTGTACCTCGCGGCCGTGGGCTGTCTGCTCGCGATCGCCTCGGCCGTCGTGGTGTCGTGGGTCGCGCTCGTCGAGGTCCTGCGCTGAGAAGCGCCGCGGCCGGTGGGACGCTCCTCAGCCGGTGACGGTCAGCTGCACCTCGGGGGTGCCGCCCGCCTCGACCCACGCCAGTGAACGTTCGAGGATGCCGCGCAGCACCTCGAGGTCGATCTGCTCCAGGTCTTTGATGTACAGGCATCCGACGCCCGTGGTGTGCGGGCCGAGCTCGGCCAGGGCCGCGGTGTGGGCGTCGACGCCATCGAAGAGGTAGATCGTGGTCGCGGCCTTGCGGGGTGCGAAGCCGAGCAGTCCGCTGTCGCCCTCGGTGCCGGTCGGGTAGCGGTAGTGGCACGACCCGAAGCCGATGATCGTGCCCCAGGTCTGCGGTTCTCGTCCGGTGATCTCCTGCATGAGCGCGGTCAGCGTCTCGGCATCCCGGCGGCGGACGGCGGGGGAGGAACGGGCGATGAGCCCCGCGACGTCATCGCCCGTGGGCTTCACTTCGGAGCCTTCGCCGCGGCCTTCATGGCCTTCTTGTGCTCGCGCACCTTCGTGAGCGACTCGGGAGAGACGATGTCGGCGACACTGCGGTATGAGCCGTCTTCGCCGTATGCACCCGCGGCCTCGCGCCAGCCCTCGCCCGTGAAGCCGTACTGCTTGCCCAGCAGAGCCAGGAAGATCTTCGCCTTCTGCTCGCCGAATCCGGGGAGGGCCTTCAGGCGCTTCAGCACCTCGGGTCCATCCGGAGCGCCCTCGGTCCAGAGTGCGGCCGCATCGCCGTCCCAGTCATCGACGAGCGTCTGGCACAGCGTCTGCACGCGGGCGGCCATGGACCCTGGGAAGCGGTGCACGGCGGGGGTCTGCTTGAACGCCTCGAGGAACTCGTCCGGTGCCATGTGCGCGATGGTCGCGGCATCCGCCGCTCCGGTGCGCTGTTCGATCTTGAGCGGACCGGCGAACGCGGTCTCCATCGGGACCTGCTGATCCAGCAGCATCCCCACCAGAAGTGCGAGAGGATTGTCGGTCAGCAGCTGGTCGGCGGCGGTGTCTCCGGTGATGTGAAGGGCCATGCCTCCAGTGTCCCACCCTGCGGTCGAGGCACGCTTCGCTCGGCCAATCGCGCGCGCTTCGGCCATTCGCGCGCGAAACGGCCGAGGGGCGCGCAGAAGGCCGCGGCAAGCGCGAGCGACTCAGGCGGAGGCGGCGTCGTCCGCTGCAGAGATGCCGGCCTCGGGCGCGATGCCGTACAGCGCCGCAAGCGCCGCGGTGAATTCGTCGGCGCGACCGGCGGCGGCGAGCTCGTGGGCGCGCACGGTCGGCGTGTGCAGAAGCACGCCCGAGAGGTGACGCAGAGCCTGCTCGACCTTGCCGTCCTCGTCGCCACGCGCACGGGCACGGTCGATCTCGCGCTCGAGCAGCTCGAAGATGTGCGAGCGCAGGGCCACGACCGACGGGGTCACGCTCTGGCGGGAGCCCACCACATGGAAGGTCTCCGCGGCCTCGCGCACGACGCTGCGTGCGGCATCCGTCGCCTGCAGCTCTTCGAGCGGGGCGTGCAGACGGATGGTCTCGAGGTCGAGCAGTGCGACACCCTCGAGCGTCGCGACAGCGGGGTCGACGTTGCGCGGCATCCCCAGGTCGACCACGAGCCGGCTGTGGGCGCCGACCGGGCAGCCCGCGGCCGCGGCGCCGACCGGGAGTTGCAGGTGCTCCGGGCCGAGCACGGGTTCGGTCGCGGTGGTGCAGGTGATCAGCAGGCTCGAGTGCGCGGCGGTGCGGGCGTACTCGTCGGCGGCGACCGCACGGATGCCGTGCTTCGCGGCGAACACTGCCGCGCGGCCGGAGGGGGAGTACACCGAGATGTCGACGGCGCCGCGCTCACGGAGCGTGGCGAGGGTGACCGCGGCGTAGGCGCCGGTGCCGACCAGCAGCACGCGCTCGGCGGACCAGTCGGCGATGCGGCTGTCGGCCAACTCCAGCGCGAGGCGCACGAGCGAGCGGCCGGCACGACCGAGGGCGGTGACGTTCTTGACCTTGCGCTGCGCCTGGCTGGCGCGCTGGAAGAGGCGCTCGAGCTCGGGCGACGTGGTGCCGTCCTTGCGGGCGGACTTCAGTGCGCGGCGCACCTGACCGGCGATCTCGCCTTCGCCCGAGACGACGGATTCGAGGCCGGAGGCGACGGAGAAGAGATGCTCGGCCACGCGGCGGCCCGAGTGCACCGTGTAGGCGCCGTCGAGTTCGGTGGCGGGGATGCCGGTGGCGGACTCGACCGCCTCGATGACCGCTTCGACGCCGATGGCACCGGCCGCGGTGAGCGGTTCGTCCATTTCCACGTACGCCTCGAACCGGTTGCACGTCGCGAGGACAACGGCACCCTGCACACACGGCGTCATGCCCACGATGGTGGGAGCGACGTCGTCGGGGGTGCGGCTCAGGCGTTCGAGCAGTTCGAAGGAGGCGGTCTTGTGACTCGCCGTGACACACAGCAGCACAGATCGATAGTACCGGAGTGTGCGGCGACCGGGATTCGACCGGGCGAACTCGGCGGCCGCATAAGGGCGGAATGGGAGGATGGGGGCATGGCCCTCTCCGATGCTCCGCTCCTGCGCGCCCTCTCCGGCGACCGCCCCGCCCACGTTCCGGTGTGGTTCATGCGGCAGGCCGGCAGGTCGCTGCCGGAGTACCGCGACCTGCGGGTCGGGACGCGGATGCTCGACGCCTGCCTCACGCCCGACCTCGCCGCCGAGATCACGCTGCAGCCCGTCCGTCGGCACGGGGTGGACGCGGCCGTGTTCTTCAGCGACATCGTCATCCCGCTGCGCCTCGCCGGTGTCGACGTCGAGATCGAGCCGGGGCGCGGGCCGGTGTTCGCGAACCCGGTGCGCACCGCATCCGACGTCGATCGCATCACCGCGATCGATCCCGACGGCCTCGACGGCGCGGCGATCGCGGAGGCCGTGCGCCTCGTCACGGCTGAACTCGGCGATACCCCGCTGATCGGCTTCGCGGGCGCCCCCTTCACCCTCGCGGCGTACCTCGTCGAGGGCGGCCCCTCCAAGGAGCACCTGCGCGCACGGGCGATGATGCACTCCGACCCCGACTCGTGGAACCGTCTCGCCGGATGGCTCGCGAAGGTCTCGCGCCGCTTCCTCGAGACGCAGCGCGATGCCGGAGCATCCGTCGTGCAGCTCTTCGACAGCTGGGCCGGCTCGCTGAGCACGGCGGACTACCGCGCGTTCGTCGCCCCGCACTCCCACGCGGCGCTCGAGGGCATCGGCCTGCCGACCATCCACTTCGGCGTCGGCACGGGGCCGTTCCTCGCCGACATGCGCCTCGACGGCATCGCCGACGGCGTCGGGGTCGACTGGCGTCAGCCGCTGGATGAGGCCGCCGCGATCCTCGGACCGGATGTCACGGTGCAGGGCAACATCGACCCCGCACTTCTCTCCGCCCCCTGGTCGGTGCTGGAGGCGCACGTGCGCGACGTGATCGAGCGCGGCCGCGCGGCCCGGGCACACATCCTCAACCTCGGCCACGGCGTCCCGCCCGAGACCGACCCCGACCAGCTCACCCGCATCGTCGAGCTGGCGCACACCGTCTGAGGCTCAGGCCGCGACGGCCCGATGGGAGAATTGACCGCATGACCTCTGAGCCGTCTTCCGCCGAGCCGTCCGACCTCGCCGCCCGCGCGGCGGAGAAGCACGTCGTCGTCATCGGCGGCGGTATCGGCGGACTCGTCGCCGCACGGGAGTGCGCCAAGGTCGGCATGCAGGTGACTCTGCTCGAGGCCGGTGACGAACTGGGCGGCGCGATCCGCCGGATCGAGCTCGACGGGGTCATGGTGGATGCCGGCGCCGAGAGCTACGCGACCAGGGGCGGCCTGGTGCGGGCACTGGTCGAAGAGCTCGGACTGGCCGACCGCATCGTCGCCCCGCGGTCGGGCGGCGCCTGGCTGGCCGGCATCCCGGGCGTCGGCGCGGCACCGCTGCCGGTCGGCGGCATCCTCGGCATCCCCGCGAACCCGTTCCAGGACGACGTCCGCCGCATCCTCGGGTGGTCCGGCGTCTGGCGCGCCTACCTCGACCGAGTGCGTCCGCCGCTCACGATCGGCCACCAGCTGAGCCTGGGCAAGCTGGTCTCCTCGCGGATGGGATCGAAGGTGCGGGACCGCCTCGTCGCTCCCGTGACCACCGGCGTCTACTCCGCATCTCCCGACGACGTCGACATCGACATCGCGGCTCCCGGCCTCAACGCCGCGCTCACCCGCGTCGGGTCGCTGTCCGGTGCGGTGCAATCTCTTCGGGACGATGCGGCAGCGAAGGCCGGCGTCGCCACGGTGGCGAAGACCCCCGGCGCTGCGGTCGAGGGACTGTCCGGCGGCATGAGCGGGCTCGTCGATGCGCTGGCCGACGACCTGACCCGTCTCGGGGCCGAGGTGCGCACGGGCGTGCGCGTGCGGGGCATTCGCAAGACGGCGAAGGGCTGGGACGTCGAGACCGAGGCCGCCCCGGCGGTCGCCCCAGCGGCCGCAGACGGATCGGATGCACTGGTCGCCGAGCTGCACGCGGCCGAGGCGGTCGAGGTCGAGCCCGTGATCGAGGAGATGGCCGTCGACGCCGTCATCGTCGCCACCCCCGAGACCGCCGCCCGGGCGCTCCTCTCTGCCGCAGCGCCGGCGCTGAAGAACGCCGAGGTCGCCTCGTCGCCCGAGATCGAGATCGTCACCCTCCTGCTCGACGCGCCCGCGCTGGATGCCGCACCGCGCGGCACCGGGGTGCTCACGGTTCCGGGCAGCCACACGGCCAAGGCGCTCACGCACTCGACCGCGAAGTGGGCCTGGGTGCGGGAAGCCGCAGGGCGGCGACACCTCGTCCGGGTCTCGTTCGGTGCGCAGGGCGAGCCCGCCGCGACGGCGGCGCTGAGCGACGAGGCCGCCGCCGATCTCGCGCGGACCGAAGCCGCCGCGATGCTCGGAGTCGCCCTCGCCCCCGAGGCCGTGATCGCCACGCACCGCGGTCGGTTCGTGCAGTCACAGCCGGCGTCGATCATCGGTTCCGGTGAGCGTCGCGCCGCCGCGCGTGCCGCGGTGCAGGCCGTCCCCGGTATCGCGGCGGTCGGCGCCTGGCTCGCCGGCACGGGCCTCGCACAGGTGATCCCGGATGCGCGCGACGAAGCCGACCGCCTGCGCCGCGCCCTGTTGTGGGAGTGAGTGCACGCTCTGTGTCAACCCTCTGACCCATAGATGCCGAAATCGGCATACGGGGCTACGCTGGGAGCCTGGTCGTGGGGAGCGGAAGCCTGCGGGCCATCCAAGCCGGGCGAAGCAGGCCGGACAACCGGAACTAGGTGAGGAGACCCCATGAAGGGGAAGATCGGACTCGTCGTCGGACTCGGCGTGGGCTACGTCCTCGGCACCCGTGCCGGACGTGAGCGCTATGAGCAGATCAAGACGCAGTGGCTGAAGGTATGGGAACTCGATCCCGTGCAGGAGCAGGTCTCCAAGGTCAAGGGCTTCGTCGGTGACAAGGCTGCGGCCGTGCCGGGCGCCCTCTGGACCGGCGTCGTCAAGGTGGCCAAGTCGGTGACCGGCAACGGCACTCCGGGACAGCGGCTCGACTCCGCCATCGCCACCGGTCGTGAGGCCGCGGAAGACCTGGCCGAGGCGACCGAAGAGGCTGTCGAGGCCGCGAAGGCGACCGCCAAGACGAGCAAGCCCGCGTCGAAGCCGGCCGCCTCCAAGTCCACGGCCACGAAGTCGACTGCCGCCAAGTCCGCGCCCAAGAAGACCGGCGCCTGACATGCCCCGCGGATACCGAGATCGTGCCGACGACAGCCTGCTGACCCTCCTCGGGGATCTGCCGGAACTCGTCACGAATCTGGTCAAGGCCGAGATCGACGCCGCCAAGGCGTGGGTCTCGCGCACCTCGAAGGATGCCGGCATCGGTTCCGTGTGGTTCGTCGTCGCGCTGTTCTTCCTGTTCTGGGCGGTGCCGGTGATCCTGGTCTTCGCGATCGCGGGCCTCTCCTCCTGGTGGCCCGTGTGGCTGTCGGCGATCGTCGTGTTCGGCATCCTGATCCTCGCCGTGCTGCTGTTCGCGCTGCTCGGCATCCTGAAGTTCCGCAAGGTCCTCCGCCGTCAGAACCCGGCACAGGCCGTCGCCGAAGACATCCGACTCGTGAAGGAGGCCGGCGATGACGAATTCTGAGTCCCTGCCGCGCACCGTCGTTCCCGCAGGCATCATCGATCCGGTGACCTCTGCTCGAGCCGAGCTGAAGGCCGCGTTGGCCGCCATCGAGGTGAAGGGCAACATCCCCCGCCGCGTCGAGAAGGCATCGACGCGCGCTGCGGCGAAGGCCCGGGTCTTCGCCGACCGCAATCCGCTCGGTGCGATCGCCGCGACCGTCGGAATCGCCGCGGGCGTGGGAGGCGCGGTCTGGGCGATCGCGCGCGCCATCTCGCGCTGACGACGTCATTCCAGGATGCCGCTGATTACCCCGGTCGGGGTGATTAGCGGCTCCTGCGTAAACGAGGCAGACTGGGGAGCATGATGTCCGAAGAGCGCGATGAGAACCCGTCCGGCTTCACCCTCTGGGCCGTCTGGCGACGAAACCCCGACGTTCCCGTGACGGAGACCGAGTCGACCGAGCTCGAGACGATCGTCGCCTACATCGAGGACTCCGGCGTGACCGTCCGCGGCTTCTACGACGTCTCGGGCCTCAAGGCCGACGCCGATCTCATGGTGTGGCTGCACGGCGAGACCGCCGAGGAGCTGCAGAAGGCGCTGCGTCGTCTGCGCCGCACCGAGCTGCTCCGCCCGCTCCTCCCGGTGTGGAACGTCATGGGCGTGCACCGCGACGCCGAGTTCAACCGCGCCCACGTGCCCGGCTTCCTCCGCGGAGTCGAGCCGAAGGACTGGCTGTGCCTGTACCCGTTCGTGCGCACGCCGGAGTGGTACCTGGCCCCCGAAGAGGAGCGTCGCAAGATGCTCGCCGACCACGGCCGCAAGGGTGCTGCGTTCACCGGCGTCCTCGCCAACACGGTCGCCTCGTTCGCGCTCGGCGACTACGAGTGGCTGCTGCCGCTCGAGGCCGATGAGCTCACCGACCTCGTCGACCTGATGCGCGACCTCCGCTACACCGACGCCCGCCTGTACGTGAAGGAGGAGGTGCCCTTCTACACGGGGCGCAGACTCCGGTTCGACGAGATCGCGGACGTTCTGCAGTAAGCGCCATGAGCACCCCCATCCGTCTGGGCACCCGTCGCAGCGCGCTCGCGCAAGCGCAGTCCGGTCATGTCGCCACGGCCCTCGAGAAGATTTCGGGCCGCCCTGTCGAACTCGTCCCCATCACCAGCGAGGGCGACACCAACCGCGCCTCGCTCTCCGAGATCGGTGGCCAGGGCATCTTCGCCACGCGTCTTCGCGAGGCCCTGCTCTCCGGGGAGTGCGACTTCCTCGTGCACTCCCTGAAAGATCTGCCGACGGCGATCCCGGACGGGCTCATGATCGCGGCGACCCCGAAGCGGGAGGACCCGCGTGATGTGGTGCTCACCCGCGACGGCATCCCGCTGCACGAGCTGCGCTCCGGGAGCACGGTCGGCACCGGATCGCCGCGCCGCATCGCCCAGGTGCGCAGGCGCGCGCCGGGCGCCGAGGTCGTCGACATCCGTGGCAACGTCGACTCCCGGCTGGCGCGGGTCACCTCCGGCGAACTCGACGCGGTGATCCTCGCTGCGGCAGGGCTCTCGAGGCTCGGGGCGAAGTCTCCGCTGCGACGCGAGGAACTCGGTCTCGCCGAGTGGCCGACCGCGCCGGGCCAGGGCTCCCTCGCCGTCGAGACGCGGGAGGATGCGCCCGAGGAGCTGCGCTCGGCACTCGCCGGTCTCGACGACCTCGACACCCGACTCGCCATCACGGTGGAGCGCGCGATCCTCGAAGGACTCGACGCGGGATGCCAGGCGCCGATGGCCGCGCACGCCGTGGTCGACGGCTCCTCGATCCGTGTCAGGACCGTCGTCTACGCCGTCGATGGTGGGCGCCGGATCGGCCTCGACGTCACCGAAGACCTGAACGGGGAGTATATTCGTCGGAACGGCAGTGGCAATGGAGCGGATGCTGCCGATGGTGCAGACCCGATGCACGCAGCGCGCGAGTTCGGGTTCACTGTTGCCCGTCGGCTGCTCGATCAAGGGGCGGCCGGCCTCGTACCCCGAGAGCAATAAACCCTCATGACCACTTCCGAAATCAAGCACGACCGACCGCTGGACGGCTGGCGCATCCTGGTGCCGCGTGGCGGGCCGTGGGGCGACGGCGTCGCCGCGAGCCTCCGCGCCCAGGGCGCCGTGCCCGTGGTCGCGCCCCTCATCAACTTCGCGCCCACCACCGACCAGGCGGCGCTCGACGCCGCCCTGGCGGAATTGGCGGCCGGATCCTTCGACTGGCTCACGATCACCAGCGCCACGACGGTCGACGTGCTGTTCGCGCACCGTGCCATCGTCCCCCGTACGACCAAGATCGCGGCCGTCGGAGAGACGACTGCCGCTGCGCTGCAGGCCGTCGGCTACGAGGTCGCTCTGGTGCCGGAGCAGGACAACTCGGCCGAGGGTATGGCGCAGCAGCTGATCGCGCTCGAGACCGCACCGCGCCGCATCCTGGCCCTGCGCAGCGAGATCGCGAAGCCGGTCCTGAGCAAGCAGCTCGCCAAGGCGGGCCACGAGGTCGCCAGCGTCGTCGCCTATCGCACGGTCGGTGTTCCGGTGACCGAGCGCATCCGCCGCGACGTCGAGAACGGCCGCATCAACGCGATCCTCATCACCAGCGGCTCGGTCGCCGAGCAGGTGCGCGAGCAGTTCCCGGAGATCCCCGACGAGACGCTGCTCGCGGCGATCGGACCGCGGACCGCGAAAGATGCGCAGCGCGCGGGCCTCCCGGTGTCGGTGGTGGCCGACCGGCAGACCGTCGATGCACTGATCGACGCGGTCTCGCATTTCACACTTCCGCACGCGGCCGACGAGTTCGCGCCGTGAGCTACCCCGATGTCCGACTGAGGCGCCTGCGTCAGTCGCGGGCCGTGCGCGATCTCGTTCGCGAGACCTCGCTGCAGCCCCGACAGCTCGTCCTGCCCCTCTTCGTCCGCGAAGGCATCGCGGAGCCGGTGCAGATCGGCTCGATGCCCGGGGTCGCCCAGCACTCGATCGACTCGCTGCGCGCTGCCGCCGTCGAAGCGGCGGAGGCGGGCGTCGGCGGCGTGATGCTGTTCGGTGTGCCGGCGGTGCGCGACGCTCGCGGGTCCGGTGCCGACGATCCGCGCGGCATCCTGAACATCGCGACCGAAGCGCTGGCCGCCGAGGTCGGAGATGCGCTGGTGGTGCAGACCGACCTGTGCCTGGACGAGTTCACCGACCACGGCCACTGCGGCGTGCTCGCGGCCGACGGTTCGGTCGACAACGATGCGACGCTCGAGCGCTACGCCTCGATGGCTCTCGCCCAGGCTCGCGCCGGATCCCAGCTGCTCGGGCTGTCGGGGATGATGGACGGCCAGGTCGCGGTGATCCGCGCGGCGCTCGATGCCGAGGGCTTCACCGACACCCTCCTCCTGGCTTATGCCGCCAAGTACGCGAGCGCCTTCTACGGACCGTTCCGCGAGGCGGTGGATTCTCAGCTCAAGGGCGACCGCCGCACGTATCAGCTCGATCCGGGCAACCGGCGCGAGGGCGTCCGCGAGGCCGTCGTCGACGAGGCCGAGGGCGCCGACATCGTCATGGTGAAGCCGGCGATGGCCTTCCTCGATGTGCTGCGCGAGGTGCGCGACACGGTGAGCATCCCGGTGTGGGCGTACCAGGTGTCGGGCGAGTACGCGATGATCGAGGCCGCCGGCGCGAACGGCTGGATCGACCGCCGGGCAGCCGTGCTCGAATCCCTGCTCTCCATCCGTCGTGCGGGTGCCGATGCCGTGCTGACGTACTGGGCGACCGAGGCCGCCGGCTGGCTGCGCGACTGATATCTCCGAGGAGTCCTCATGACCGATCGCAATGACGACCTGTTCTCTGCTGCCCGCGCGGTGATCCCGGGTGGGGTCAACTCGCCCGTGCGCGCCTACGGGTCGGTCGGGGGGACGCCGCGATTCCTCGCTTCGGCGAAGGGTGCCACGGTGACGGATGCCGCGGGGCGCGAGTACGTCGACCTCGTCGCCTCGTGGGGCCCCGCTCTTCTCGGGCATGCGCACCCGGAGATCGTCGCGGCGGTGCAGGAGGCCGCGGCTCGAGGACTCTCGTTCGGTGCCCCGACAGAGGGCGAGGTTGAGCTCGCGGCGCTCATCGCCGACCGGGTCCGCTTCGGGGAGATCCGTCCCATCGAACGTGTGCGTCTGGTGTCGACCGGCACCGAGGCGACCATGACGGCGATCCGTCTCGCGCGCGGTGCGACCGGCCGCGACCTACTGGTGAAGTTCGCCGGGCACTACCACGGCCACTCCGACGGGCTTCTCGCCGAGGCGGGTTCGGGTGTCGCGACGCTGGCGCTCCCCGGCTCGGCCGGTGTCCCTGCGCCGATCGCCGCGCAGACCCTGGTGATCGGCTACAACGACCCCGAGGCGCTGGCCGCGGTGTTCGCCGAGCACGGCCCGCGCATCGCCGCGGTGATCGTCGAGGCGTCGGCGGCGAACATGGGTGTCGTCGCCCCGCTGCCCGGCTTCAACCGGCTGATCGCCGAGACCGCGCACGCGCACGGCGCCCTGATGATCCTCGACGAGGTGCTCACCGGTTTCCGTGTGCACCCGGCAGGGTTCTGGGGTCTGCAGGCGGCGGCGGGCGAAGACTATCTGCCCGACATCTTCACGTTCGGCAAGGTCGTCGGCGGGGGCATGCCCCTGGCCGCGCTCGGCGGTCGCGCCGAGGTCATGGACCTGCTCGCACCGCTCGGCCCGGTCTACCAGGCGGGAACCCTGTCGGGGAACCCGCTGTCCGTCGCGGCGGGCCTGGCGACGCTGCGACTCGCGACCCCCGAGGTGTACGCCACGGTGAATGCGGCATCCGCCCGGGTATCGACCGCCCTCGGTGCTGCGCTCACCTCGGCCGGCGTCACGCACGCCGTGGCCCGAGCGGGCAACCTGTTCAGTGCGTCGTT
This sequence comes from Microbacterium sp. B19(2022), assembly GCF_012030385.1. Lineage (NCBI taxonomy): Bacteria > Bacillati > Actinomycetota > Actinomycetes > Micrococcales > Microbacteriaceae > Microbacterium > Microbacterium sp. B19(2022). The sequence goes on along the minus strand of NZ_JAAUVO010000001.1, from coordinate 104,036 downwards.
CCGGGCGTCCGAGCCACGGAACTATGCCGAGGCGCAGGCGCAGGAGTCGTTCCGCTACGCCCCGTTCTTCCACTCCCTGCGCGAGCAGGGCGTGGCTCTTCCGCCGAGTGTCTTCGAGGCCTGGTTCCTCACGGCCGCTCATGGTGAGCGCGAGCTCCAGCTCATCGAGGCGGCGCTCCCGGCGGCCGCCGAGGCCGCTGCTGCAGCAACCTCCTAGCTCTCGGTTCCGGCGAACCGGGAGCGAGGCTCCGGGTGAATGGTGGCAATCGACAAGGGATCGTTGCGTTCCTGTGAGCAACTTCCAGACAACTGGCAGGGCCGCGCTGGCAGACTGAGTGCATGGTGACGTTGCTGCTGGACCAGACGCAACTCGAAGTCGTGCTCTCGCCGCTCGAACGGGCAGCCACCTTCCACCGGGAGAACGTCCGCATCGCGCGCGACACCATCACCAAGGTCCAGCTCACGGACGACGCGTGGACGTGGCTGCGGGGCGTCCCGAACCCCGGCACGCACATCCCCGGCATCCTCGCCGCCGGCAGCTGGAAGGCGGCGGGCAGCCTGGACTTCGTGCTGATCCGCAAACGTCGTCCGAGCGTCGTGATCGACCTCGAGGGCGACGAGCAGTACCGCCGCCTGATCCTGACCACACGGCACGGACTCTCGCTCACGCAGGCGCTGCGTCTCGACGTGTCGACCGAGCCGGCAGACGTCGAAGAGATCGTGGCGACCTCGCCCACCGCCGTCCCGAAGGGCAGCCGTCGGCCGGTCATCCGCCCCCGACCCGCCTGACGACGGGGCGGCCGGCTTCGACCGCCGCTGACCGAACAGAGGAACGCCCTCCGCGACCATGTGGTCGGGAGGGCGTTCTCGGTTCTCGTCGGCGCTGGAGCTCAACCGTGGTGGTTGTCGCCCTCGTGGTGCTCGTCGCCCTCGTGGTGGTTTTCGCCACCGTCGTGGTTCTCGCCACCCTCGTGGTTTTCACCACCGTCGTGGTTCTCGCCGGCCTCGTGACTCTCCTCGGCACCACCGTCGTGGTTCTCCTCGGCGCCGGATTCGTCGTTCGCCTCATCCGATGCGGCCAGGGGGACGGTGTCGATGACGCCGGTGGAGGCGATGCTCCAGTGGGCGTTCTCGGTCGAGGCGTCACCTGCCGATTCCTCGGATGCCGGGCTGAGGGGATAGTCCTTGGGCTCGTCCTCGTAGTAGGCGCGTGCGGCGGCGGCCAGCATCGAGCTGACGGCAGCGGAGCGCGGGTCCTCGTCGACAGCCTCACCGGCGGCCTCCGGCCTGTCCGAGGAGTCGAGGTCAGCGGCGTCGAGGTCTGACGCGTCGTCGTCGGCATCGGCATCGGAGCTGTCGGCATCGGAGCTGTCGGCATCGGAGCTGTCGGCGAGGTCGGCGAAGATCTCGACGCCCGAGGCATGGTCGTCGGTGTCTTCGACGTCGGCAGGCTGCTGCTCGGAAGCCTCGTCCGCGGCGTGCTCGTCATCCGACGTGTCGAAGATCTCGGCAACGCTGTGGCGTGCCTCCTCGGTGACCGTCGGCGCATCGGCCGCGGCTGGCGCCGCCGCCCCGAACAGGATCTCGTCGAAGGACCGTGCCGGGGGCTCGGTGGACTCGGACTCGTCCGCGCTCGCCTCGTCGGCATTCGCCTCGTCGTCTACGTCGGCATCCGCTTCGGCAGGCTCAGCGTGCGCGTCGTCGGCGGCAGGAACCTCATCCGCGGGCGTGGACTCGTCGGTGGCGGGCTCGTCGCCGACCTCTTCCTCGGAGTCGCCGTCTTCCTCGGAGTCGCCGTCGGTGCGGGCGGTGCCCACCGCGGCGAGATCGTCGGCGACGGCCTCATCGGCGGGAGCTGCGGCGGCCTCGGCCGCCCATGCTGCCGCTGCGGCGACGGGGATCGCGACCACGGACTCGTTCGGCGCGAGGGTGGCGTCGGCGGCCAGGGCCTCAGCGGCCACGGGAGGAGCGATCGGCTGTGCCTGTGCCGGGTAGGCGGGCGGCGCGTGCCTGCCGCCACGCATCAGATCGATGAAGACGTCTTCCAGCGTCGGTCCGCGCTGCACGAGCGTGCTCAGGGCGATGCCTGCTTCGGCGGCCACAGCGCCGACCGTGCCGGCGTCACCGCCACGGACGGTCAGGCCCGAGCGCAGCACCTCGATGTCGAACCCGGCTTCGGAGAGAGCGGCGCTGAGCGCATCACGATCCGCGGCATCGACGATGACGGAGCCGCCCTTCGGGTCGGCCAGGGTCTCGATGCCGCTGGCCAGCACCAGCTGGCCCTTCGACAGCACGAGCACGTTGTCGGCGACCTGCTCCACCTCGCTGAGGACGTGCGACGACACGAGCACCGTGCGCCCTTCGTCCGCGAGGCGGCGCATCAGCAGACGCATCCAGCGGATGCCTTCCGGATCCAGCCCGTTGGCCGGCTCGTCGAAGACCAGGGCCCCGGGGTCGCCGAGAAGCGCGTGCGCGACGCTGAGCCGCTGGCGCATGCCGAGCGAGAATCCGCCGATCCGCGAGTCGCCCTCACCGTCGAGACCGACCAGCGAGAGGACCTCGCCCACGCGCGCCAGGGGCACGCCGTTCGCCTTCGCGGCGATCGTCAGCTGCCGTTCGGCGGTGCGCCGCGGGCGGTAGGCGGTCTCTTCCAGCACGGCGCCGATCGTGCGCAGCGGCTGACGCAGCTCGCTGTAGGCCGTGCCGCCGATCGTCGCGGTTCCGGATGTGGCGCGCACCTGACCGAGCAGGATGCGCAGCGTGGTGGTCTTGCCGGCTCCGTTGGGGCCGAGGAAGGCGGTGACGGCTCCCGGCTCGACGCGCGCGGAGAAGTCCGAGACGGCGGTCACCTCATTGAAGCGCTTCGTCACGTGCGTGAACTCCAGCACCTGTCCTTCGGGCATCGTGACCTCTCGTCGCGTTGAACAGTTCCTCCCTATCCTGCCGGAAAAGCCTGTCGGATCCCGCATTTCGCGCGGAATACCGCCCTTCGGGAGAGGTAGCCTGGCACGCGTGACCGATTCTCAGGCTGCCTCCCGTGTCCTCGCCCGCACCGAAGGGGCACTCGGGCGGCTCACCCTCAACCGTCCGGAGGCGATCAACGCCCTCGACGCGGAGATGATCGGGAACCTCACCGAAACCCTCACCGCATGGCGCGACGACACCGATGTGCAGATCGTGCTGATCGACGGCGCGGGGGAGCGCGGCATGTGCGCCGGTGGCGACGTGCGCGCGCTGCACGGGCAGATCGTGGCGGGGCAGGCCGAACGGACCGCGGAGTTCTTCCGCGCCGAGTACGCCCTGAACGCGATGATCGCCGAGTACCCCAAGCCGGTCGTCGCCTACGCGGACGGCATCACCATGGGCGGCGGCATCGGGCTCGCCGGCCACGCCGCCATCCGCATCGTCACGGAGCGGTCGAAGCTCGCGATGCCCGAGACCCGCATCGGCTTCACGCCCGACGTCGGCGGCACCTGGCTTCTCGGACGGGCGCCTGGGCGTTTCGGCGAGTACTTCGGACTCACCGGATCGACGATGAACGGCGCGGATGCCGTGTACCTCGGCTTCGCCGACCACTTCGTGCCCTCGGACCGTCTGGAGGCGCTGAGCGAAGCACTCGCCTTCCGCGCGGACCCGACCGGGCCCAGCGAGATCGTGCTGCTCTTCGACGAGACGCCCGAGCCCACGCAGCTGCCGGCATCGCGGGAGTGGATCGACGAGGCGTTCTCCGCACCGACCGTGACCGAGATCGTCGCGCGTCTGCGTCGGCAGGGGACCACGGATGCCGTCGCCACGGCCGACCTCCTGGAGGGCCTCGCGCCGACCGGACTCACCGTGACCCTCGATGCCGTGCGCGAGGCGAGGGAGATGTCGGGCCTGCGCGCGGCACTCGAGGGCGAGTACCGACGGGTGCTGTGGTTCGTGAACCAGCATCCCGACCTCGTCGAGGGCATCAGGGCGCAGCTGGTCGACAAGGACCGCAACCCGAAGTGGGACCCGTCGACCCTGGCGGAGCTCGCTCCGGATGCCGGTGCCCCCGCCCGGAACTACGTGCCGCAGCCGGCCCTTTTCTGAGGTCGCATCGCGCGATCCGTGGCCTACGCGCCCTCGTCGGCCACGGACGGATCCGGGGTGCGCGTCTGCCAGATCGTCCGGAGCACGTCGACCACGTCATCCGGATCGGCATCGACGGATGCGGCCTCCTCGACCAGTTCGCGGATGCGACGGATGACGGATGCCGGAAGCACACCCGCGGTCTCCGCCACCCGTGTGCCCGCTGCGGTGCGCGAGATCACGAGCCCCTCACCCTCGAGCATCTTGTATGCGCGTGCGGCCGTGCCGGGAGCGACGCCCAGATCGCTCGCGGTCTGGCGCACCGTCGGCAGCCGTTCGCCGGCGCCGAGCTGTCCGGAGACGATCAGGCCACGCAGCTGTCGGTAGATGTCGAGAGCCGGATTCGCCTCGTCGGCCGGCGACAGCTTCGGGTTCGGGCTCACTGTGCGGCCCTCGACTCGGCGGTGCGCGGGGCCGGAGCGGTGGACTCGGAGCCCTGCGCCAGCTGCGCGGTCACGAGGAACAGGATCACGAACCCCGTGATCTCGAGGGCCGGAGCAGCCCACCCCCCGATGGCCGCAACCTCGCCGTATCGCCAGAACGCGTCGTAGGTGTCGCTGCGGCCGTCGCCCATGACCGTGAGCCCGGCGACCGATCCCGCCTCGGCGATGAACCGGAGTGCGCCCGCCAGAGCGAGCAGGGCCGCAGAAGCCGCGAGCCGGCTGATCCCGCTCGCGATGTCGCGACGCTCGCGCTGTTCGGCGACGACCGTCTCCGGGCGGAGGAACGCGCGAGCAGAGTTGGCCTGCAGCGCCGCCACGACGACGGCGATGAGGGCGGCGGTACAGATGAGCACGGGGATGCCGTACGCCCATCCGTAGAACCAGGGCCGGATCGGATCGATGGTCTCGTTGGGGACGTCGATCTCGAGGTAGACATACGGACCGCCGTTGAGGTTCGACGATGCGAGTCCGGCGAGCAGCGTGGTCGTCATGAGGGCGAGAAGGGCGAGGGCGGTGCCCACCGACCCCACGCGGGAGCTGAAGGTCAGCCAGGTCCGGCGTGCGGAGACGACGGGACGCTCCGGAGGGGTGCTGCCTCGTGTCGCGATCATCGCCAGCAGGATGGCCACGCCGACGGATGCCGTGAAGACGGGAGTCGCGTACCGCCACCAGCCGACGACGCCGTTGAGGCTCACGCCGAACATCCCCAGGACGTACCCCGTGATCAGGTTCTCGGCGGCGAAGATTACGATCACGGCGATCGCCGCGATGCCGAGGGTGCGGTGCTCCGGCGTATAGCGGGCGGACACGGCGGTGGACGCCGAGGGCGTGAGCCGGACGCGGCTCCGTCGCCGTGCCGCCCCTCGGGGCGAGACCGCGATCCCCGCCGCGATGATCGCCGCGAGGATCAGGGAGACCAGCGGCAGCGACAGGAGCGCGCCCAGCAGCGGGATCGGGTCGAGCAGAGATGCGATGTGCGGAAGCATTGGGGGTCCGTTCTCGTTTGTGTCATATGTCTATCACAAGTTGTATCAACGAGTAAACACAAGAGATGCTCCGTCCGGGTCGTTCATTTTTTCGCCGGCGTGCAGAAACCGATGATCTCCGGGTGGAGGGGTTCGCTGTCAGCGAAGGTCAGCCCCGAGGGGGATACGAATGTCCACGGTTCGTGGCACTCTGTCTTGTGGCCGGTTGTCGGTCGGCATCCGTCTGCCGAGAAACCCGCCGTTTCATCCTTCCTAGAAAGTCCGCCTGTGCTGGGAAAAATCCTCTTCCGCTATCTCTCCCGATACCGGTGGCTGCTGCTCGGTGTGCTGGTGTTCCAGCTCGCCAGCGCTGCGGCGACCCTCTACCTCCCGCGCCTGAACGCCGACATCATCGACAAGGGCGTCGCCCAGGGTGACACCGCCTACATCTGGGGCACGGGTCTGTTCATGCTCGCCGTGTCGCTGGGGCAGATCATCGCCTCGGTCACCGCGACCTTCTTCGCCGCGCGCGCCGCGATGGGCGCCGGCCGCGACATCCGCGCCGACGTCTTCGGCAAGGTCAGCGGCTTCTCCGAGCGCGAGGTGTCGCAGTTCGGCGCCGGCTCGCTCATCACCCGCAACACCAACGACGTGCAGCAGGTGCAGATGCTCGCGATGATGGGCGCCACCATGCTCGTCACCGCCCCGCTGCTCGCGATCGGCGGCATCTTCTTCGCCATCCAGACCAACGTCGGCCTCAGCTGGCTGATCGCGGTCTCGGTGCCGGCGCTGCTGATCCTCGCCGCGCTCGTGATCGGCCGGATGGTGCCGCTGTTCCGCAGCTACCAGGGCAAGCTCGACAACGTCAACCGCATCATGCGCGAGCAGCTCACCGGTGTGCGCGTCGTGCGCGCGTTCGTGCGCGAGCGCATCGAAGAAGAGCGTTTCCGCGGGGCCAACACCGACATCATGGTCGTCGGCCGCAAGGTCGGCTCGCTGTTCGTGCTGCTGTTCCCGCTGTTCATGCTCATCCTCAACGTGACCGTCGTCTCGGTCATCTGGTTCGGCGGCATCGAGGTCAACAACGGCACGGTGCAGGTCGGCACGCTGTTCGCCTTCATGCAGTACATCGGCCAGATCATGGGCGGTGTCATCATGGCGAGCTTCATGGCGATGATGATCCCGCGCGCCGCGGTCTCCGCCGAGCGCATCGGCGAGGTGCTCGACTCCGAGTCCACCCTGGCGCGCCCCGAGAACGGCGTCACCGAGTTCCCGGTGCCCGGAGCAGTCGCGCTCGACGACGTCGAGTTCACCTACCCCGGCGCCGACTCCCCGGTGCTGCGCGGCATCAGCTTCGCGGCCGAGCCCGGAGAGACGGTGGCGATCGTCGGCTCGACCGGTTCCGGAAAGACGACCCTCATCTCGCTCATCCCGCGGCTCTTCGACGTCTCGGGCGGCTCCGTCCACGTCGGCGGCACGGATGTGCGCGAGGCCGACGTCGAGTCGCTGTGGGACAGCATCGGCCTCGTGCCGCAGCGTCCGTTCCTCTTCACCGGCACCGTCGCGTCGAACCTGCGCTACGGACGCGAGGAGGCGACCGATGAAGAGCTCTGGCACGCGCTCGACATCGCGCAGGGTCGCGACTTCGTCGAGGAGATGCCCGATGGGCTCGACTCGCGCATCGCCCAGGGCGGCACGAACGTCTCCGGCGGTCAGCGGCAGCGTCTCGCGATCGCGCGTGCGATCGTGCACCAGCCGCAGATCCTCGTGTTCGACGACTCGTTCTCGGCACTCGACCTCACCACGGATGCCCGGTTGCGCCAGGCGCTGTGGCGGGAGCTCCCGCACGTGACGAAGATCGTGGTCGCGCAGCGCGTCTCCACGATCACGGATGCCGACCGCATCGTCGTCCTCGACGGCGGCACCATGGTCGGCGTCGGCACGCATGAGCAGCTGCTCGAGACGAACGACACCTATCGAGAGATCGTCGAGTCGCAGCTGGGGGTGGACGCATGAGCGAGCAGAACAACGAACAGGGCACGGTCAAGCGCGGCCGCGGCCGCGGCAAGGCGGCGACGGCAGTGGCCGAGGTCGAGCTGTCGGCCGAGGAGCAGTACGAGGCCGAGCTCGCCGAGCAGGCGCGCCAGAACTCGGGTGACTGGGACAGCGTGGCGCCGGGCAAGGCCGACAACTTCGGTCCGAGCTTCGCGCGCATGATCGGGCTGCTGAAGCCCTCGGCGATCTGGTTCGTCTTCGTGTCGATCCTCGGCGCCTTGGGCGTCGTGCTCACGGTCGCCGCGCCCAAGGTGCTCGCCGAGGCGACGAACCTCGTCTACAAGGGCTTCATCTCCATCCAGCTCGGGCAGCCGAACGGCGACTTCCCCGGTTTCCCGGCCGGCACACCGCAAGACGTCGTGATCGATGCGCTGCGTGGTTCCGGTCAGGATGACTTCGCGAACCAGGTCGGGGCGCTGGGCGACTTCACCGTCGGCCAGGGCGTCGATTTCGAGGCGCTGCGTCTGGTGATCGCCGCGGTGCTCGCGATCTACGTGGCTGCGGCATTCCTCACCTGGATCCAGGGTTACGTCATCAACGTGATCATGGTGCGCACCATGTGGCGACTGCGTGAGTCGGTCGAGGCGAAGATCAACCGCCTGCCGCTGGCGTACTTCGACAAGGTGCAGCGCGGTGAGCTGATCTCGCGCGTCACGAACGACATCGACAACATCACGCAGACGATGCAGCAGTCGCTCTCCGGTGCACTCACCTCGGTGCTCACCGTGATCGGCGTGCTCGTCATGATGTTCTCGATCTCGTGGCAGCTCGCGCTCGTCGCACTCATCACGCTGCCGCTCATGGCGGTCATCTTCGGCATCATCGGACCGCGTTCGCAAAAGGCCTTCGGCACGCAGTGGCGCAAGGTCGGTCGACTGAACGCCCGTGTCGAGGAGGCATTCTCCGGTCACGCGCTGGTGAAGGTCTTCGGACGCGAGAAGGACGCGCTGGACAAGTTCCAGGTCGAGAACGAAGAGCTGTTCCAGGCGAGCTTCAAGGCACAGTTCCTCTCCGGCATCATCATGCCGGCGATGATGTTCGTCGGAAACCTCAGCTACGTGGGCATCGCGGTGCTCGGTGGCCTGATGGTCGCGAACGGCCAGCTGCGCCTCGGTGACGTGCAGGCGTTCATCCAGTACTCGCAGCAGTTCACGCAGCCGCTGTCCGAGTTGGGTGGCATGGCTGCCGTGGTCCAGTCGGGCACGGCATCCGCCGAGCGGGTGTTCGAGCTGCTCGACGCCGACGAGCAGGAGGCGGACGACGCCGATGCTCCCGAGCTCGTCGAGGGCAAGGGCGTCATCGAGTTCGAGAACGTCGCGTTCTCGTACACGCCCGACCGCCCGCTCATCCGGGACCTGTCGTTCCGGGTGGAGCCGGGGCAGACGGTCGCGATCGTCGGACCCACCGGAGCGGGCAAGACGACGCTGGTCAACCTGATCATGCGCTTCTACGAGCTCAGCGGCGGACGCATCACCCTCGACGGTCAGGACATCGCCGAGGCGACCCGCGACGAACTGCGCTCACGCACCGGCATGGTGCTGCAGGACCCGTGGCTGTTCGCCGGCAGCATCCGCGAGAACATCCGATACGGTCGCTCCACGGCGACCGATGAAGAGGTTCTCGCCGCCGCCAAGGCGACCTACGTCGACCGCTTCGTGCATGCCCTTCCCGAGGGTTACGACACCGTGCTCGACGAGGATGCCGCGAACGTCTCGGCGGGCGAGCGTCAGCTCATCACGATCGCCAGGGCATTCGTCGCGCAGCCGTCGATCCTCATCCTCGATGAGGCCACGTCGGCGGTCGACACCCGCACCGAGCTGCTGCTGCAGCACGCGATGGCTGCGCTCCGCGAGGGTCGCACGTCGTTCGTGATCGCGCACCGCCTGTCGACCATCCGCGACGCCGACCTCATCCTCGTGATGGAGCACGGCGACATCGTGGAGAAGGGCACGCACGACGAGCTCATCGCCGCGCAGGGCGCTTACTGGCGTCTGTACCAGTCGCAGTTCGAGCAGGCAGCGACCGACATCGACGCCGAGGACGCTCTCACCGGATCGACGCCCGTCGTCGTCACCGGAGAGGCCGGCGACGACGAGAGTGCGAAGGAAGAAGCCGCCGCCGTGGCCGGAGCATCGGTCGGGGCCCAGGCGCCCGCGGCCGAGGTCGCCGCCGCGCAGGCTCTGCTCGAGGACGGCGCCGACGGCTCCGCTCCTCGCGGCTGATCCCGCCGCACACGCCTCACGCACAGCGCCCCCTCCCGCACACGCGGGGTGGGGCGCTGTGCTGTGTGCGCGTTTCTGTGTGCGCTGTGCTGTGCGGAGCAGGTGAGGAGCCAAAGAACGCCGCCTCCTCAGGCCTGGAGGCGGCGTTCTTTGACTCTTCAGGGTGAGAGAGTCAGCGTGCGTCGGTGGTGATGCCGAGGAGCTCGAGCGGGTGGGTCAGACGCCACCAGGGACTCGGGCCCTCGACGTCTCGCGCCAGGACCAGGGGAACCGTCGCGCTGTCGAGCGGTCCGACGGCGGTCATCGTTCCCACCGTGTCGTCTTCATCGCGCTCGTCCGCGAGGTCGAAGGTCGGCGTCGCCGTCGCAAGGGCGCCGTTCCAGAGCACCACATCGGCGTCGGAGTCGGTGACGACCTCGACATCCTCGCCCCACAGGGTCGTGACGCGTCCGACGACCGTGCCCGCGGCGACCGCCGGGCCCTGCGCCTGCAGTGCAGTTTCGGTCTCGGCGAAGAGCGAGCGGGTCAGGGCGAGCCGCTCATCGTCGCCCGCCTGGTTCAGCGCGGCGGCGTACAACTTCACCGTCGTGTCGCCGACCGTCACATCCTTCGCCGTGAGCAGGTTCCAGCCGACCAGCGTGCCGGTCTTGATGCCGACGACACCCGGGTCGGCGAGCATCTTGTTCGTGTTGACGACCGTGCCCGCGCCGGGCAGGTCGACCGATTTCGTTCCCACGATCTCGGCGAACACCGGATTCTGCATCGCCAGCTCGCCCAGTGCGATGAGCGAATCGGGCGTCGAGACGTTGCCTTCGTCGAAGCCCGACGGGGTGACGACCGTGATGCCGGTGAGGTTGCGCTCTCTCAGCCAGGTCTCCGCGGCGGACGCGAACTCCCGGTCGGAGCCCCAGATCTCGGAGGCGAGTCGATCGATGTAGTTGTTCGCCGAGCCGAGGAGCGTGCCCTGCAGCAGCTGGTACTCGGTCAGCACGCCGTCGACGGGCACATCCAGCGCCGACTGATCACTGCGCCGGTAGTCCCAGTACTCCACGCTGTCGCGGTAGCTGAAGCGGAACTCGGGGCCCTGCTCGCCGAGGGCCAGCGGCATCCGGTCGAGCACCATCAGGCTGCTCACGACCTTGGTGATGCTCGCGATGCTGACGGCACCGGGGTTCGAGGCCACCGTGCTCAACCCGCCGATGCCGACAGCGGCGCTGCCCTCGCCGGGCCAGGTGGGCGCAGCCGCGGCGGCGGGGACCGTGCTGAACTCGACGGACTGCACCGTGGGCGGCACTTCGTGCAGCGGCCAGAGCATCGTCGTGCCGGCGTAGGCGGCGACGATCGCGACCAGCGTCGCCAACGGCACCAGGATCCCCGGACGGGCGATCGCCGGTCGCAGGTGGGCCCCGCGCATCAGTCCGCCTGTCTGCTCAGCCTCGGCCGGCTCGTCGAGGGTGGCGAGAGGCGGGTGCGCGGCGACCGTTGCGGCATCGACCCAGGTGAGGGCCGTCGCCCCGGTCGTGTCATCCGCCCACTGCGGTGCGCTCGCGTCGAGGAGAGCATTCGCGTCGTCCGCCGGTTCTTCACCGGTCGTCCGCTCGGACGGGACGAACGGCGGTTTGGTCAGCGGGGGTGTCGTCGGGATCGCATCCCCGGGCTCAGCGGGCTCCATGGCCTCGACGGGCTCGACGGGTTCGGTGAGGAACTCGGGTTCCGGCTCGACGTCGCCGCCCGTGGACTTCTGCGTCGTGAACAGCGCGCCGATCGCCGCGGAGTCGACCGGGATCGCCGGGGCCACGACGGCGTCCGGAGGGCGCACATCGCCCGCGAACAGCCGGTCGGCGGCGAAGGCTGAGGAGTCGCCGGAGTCCGCTGCAAGAGCGTCCCGCGCGGCCGGCAGGGCGTCGACGGGTCCGGAGGGGACGGCGTCCGGCGAGCTGTCGCCATCGACGACGCCCGTCGCCTCGTCGGCGGGATCTGAAGCGGTCACTCGTTTACGGTACCCAATCCCGGGCGCGTTGCGCGGCGCGCAGCCTCGTCGCGCACGGGGTGTCGTGAGCCGGTAGGCTCTTCAGCACAACCACGGGAGTCCGGCGAGCCGGGCTGAGAGGGAGCGAATCGCGCTTCGACCGTCGAACCTGATCTGGGTCATGCCAGCGCAGGGAGGAGTTCAGATGAGCACGTCCACGTCCACATCGGCGTCCACGAAGGCCCAGGCCTCGCCCCCGGCCAGGAGCTTCCTGCGCTGGCGCATCGTCGACATCGTCGTCGCCAGCGTCATCGGTGTCGCCGCCGGCCTGATCTTCCTCGCGTGGAACGTCGGCTACCTCGGCCCGAAGGCCCTGCTCGAGCCGCTGCTCCCCGGCGTGCAGGGGCTTCTCGACGGCCCGTGGCTCTTCGCCGGCGTCCTCGGCGGGCTGATCATCCGCAAGGCGGGCGCCGCGATCTACGTCGAGCTGCTCGCGGCGGTCGTCTCCGCCCTCATCGGCAACCAGTGGGGCGGATTCCTCACACTCGAGGCAGGACTCGTGCAGGGCCTCGGCGCCGAGCTGATCTTCCTCCTCTTCTTCTACCGCCGCTGGTCGCTGCCGGTCGCGATCCTCGCGGGTGCCGGTGCTGCCCTCGCGGGCGGGATCAACAACCTCGTGCTCTGGTACGCCGGCTCCGGCCCCGCCTTCACGACGATCTACCTGATCAGCACCGTCATCTCCGGTGCCGTCATCGCGGGTGCGCTGTCGTGGGTGCTGGCGCGAGGCATCGCCGCGACCGGAGCGCTCGACCGATTCGGCTCCGGGCGCGAGGCGCGCGTCCGCGTCTGATGGCGGCGGATCCCACCGTTCCCGCCGCCGTCGAGGCACGCGGCTGGGGGTGGCGACACGCGAGTCGCCTCGCCTGGGCGCTCAGCGACGTCTCGTTCCGCATCGACCCCGGTGAGCGTGTGCTGGTGCTCGGCGCGTCCGGCGCGGGCAAATCCACCCTGCTGCACGGACTCGCGGGCGTGCTCGGCGGCGAGGAAGAGGGCGAGAGCACGGGCGAACTGCTCGTCGACGGTGCTCCCGCCGTCGCCACCCGGGGGCGCGCCGGCCTCGTGTTGCAGGACCCGGACTCGCAGGTGATCCTGGCGCGAGCGGGCGACGACGTCGCCTTCGGCTGCGAGAACCTCGGCGTGCCGCGGGCGCAGATCTGGCCGCGGGTGGTGGCGGCGCTGGATGCCGTCGGCCTCGATGTGCCGCTGGACCACCCGACCAAGGCGCTCTCCGGCGGACAGAAGCAGCGGCTCGCGCTCGCCGGCATGCTCGCGATGCGTCCGGGGCTCGTGCTGCTCGACGAGCCGACCGCCAACCTCGACCCGGCCGGGGTCGTCGAGGTGCGCGACGCAGTGGAGCGGATGCTGCAGGCACAGCCCGCGACGCTGATCGTCGTCGAGCACCGCCTCGAGGTCTGGCTGCCGCTCATCACCCGCGTGATCGTGATCGGAGCCGGGGGAGTGATGGCCGACGGAGCACCCGGCGAGGTGCTCGGCGACCAGGGCGCACGGCTCGCGGCCGACGGGGTCTGGGTGCCGGGGCACGCTCCCGCCGCTCCGCCGCCCCCGCGCGGGATGCCGGGCGAGACGCTGCTTTCGGCGCGCGGCCTGGCCGTCGCCCGCGTCAAGGGACGCCCGGTCGCCACCGGTATCGACCTCGACGTGCACGCCGGCCAGGCGCTGGCGATCACCGGTCCGAACGGCGCAGGAAAGTCCACGCTCGGGCTCACTCTCGCGGGACTCCTTCCGCCGGCCGCGGGTGACCTGACGGCATCCGCCGTGCTCGCCGCCGGGGCTGACCCGTCGCCGATCCGCTGGGCGTCGCGCGACCTGCTGACCCGCATCGGCATGGTGTTCCAGGAGCCCGAGCACCAGTTGCTCGCCAAGACCGTGCGTGAGGAGCTCGCCGTCGGGCCGCGGGCGCTCGGCACGCCCGAAGACGAGATCACCGCGCGCAGCGACGAGCTGCTCGCGCGCCTGCGCCTGACGCACCTCGCCGCCGCCAATCCCTACACGCTGTCCGGCGGTGAGAAGCGCCGTCTCACGGTCGCTGCGGCGATCGCGACCCGGCCCCGCATACTCGTCCTCGACGAACCCACTTTCGGGCAGGACGCCCGCACCTGGGCGGAACTCGTCGCCATGCTCGCGGCGCTCCGCGACGAGGGGTCGGCGATCGTCACGATCACCCACGACCTCGATGTCGCGCGGGCGCTGCACGCCGAGAGATTCGAACTCGGAGGCGTGTCATGACCCTGCTCGACACGCAGGCGCGCACCGGAGCTCTCGCCGCCGTCAATCCGGTGGCCAAGCTCGGGGTCAGTGCGCTGATCGCGGTGCCGCTGATCCTGACGCTCGATCCGGTGTCGGCATCCGTGGCCCTCGTGCTGGAGTTCGTGCTGTTCCTGTTCGCCGGTATCGGCTGGCGCGAGTTCTGGATGCGCACCTGGCCGGTCTGGCTCGCCGCACCCCTGACCGGCCTGACCATCGCGCTCTACGGCGAGACGAGCGGCACTGTCTACGTCGACTGGTTCGTGCTGCGGATCAGTGAGGGATCGCTCGCGCTCGCGCTCGCCACGATGCTGCGGGTGCTCGCGATCGCGCTGCCCTCGGTCGTCCTGTTCATCACGGTCGACCCGACCGACCTCGCCGACGGCCTCGGCCAGATCCTGCGGCTCCCCGCCCGGTTCGTGCTCGGCGCGCTCGCCGGGTTGCGGATGGTGGGTCTCTTCCTCGACGACTGGCGTGCGCTCGAGCTCGCCCGCCGAGCGAGGGGCGTGGCCGATCGTGGCCGCATCCGCCGGTTCCTCGGAATGGCTTTCGCGCTGCTCGTGCTGTCGATCCGGCGTGGGGCGAAGCTCGCCACCGCCATGGAGGCGCGGGGCTTCGGCGCTCCGGGGCGGCGCACCTGGGCGCGTGAGTCGCGGTTCGGTTTGGCCGAGTGGATGCTGCTCGCCGTGGGAGCCGCGATCTCGGGCATCGCGATCGCGGCAGCCGTCGCCACCGGGGCGTGGAACTTCATCCTCGGCCCCGGCACCTGAGCGCGGTGTCAGCGCGGCGTCACGTCGCGTTCCAGAGATCTCGGTAGTAGGCGAGGCGCTCGCGGTCGGGCTCGACGCCGTAGGCCTCGATGAGCGCGTCCTCCCAGCCGGGGCCGTAGTTCCACTCGGTGCTCATGGCGGCGACGGCGATGTCGGCCCAGCGGTCAGCCACGCCGAGCATGGCCAGGTCGACGTGCGCGAGCCAACGACCGTCGTCGCCCACCAGAGTGTTCGGGCAGCAGGCATCGCCGTGGCAGACGACGAGGAGCTCGATCTCGGGTGCGGTTCGGAGCGCCTCCGGCATGACGATGCCGCGCTGTTCGGCGTTCTCGATGCGCGACGACACGCTCCATTCCCAGGGGCAGTCCGCGACGGGCAGGGCGTCGTGCATGGCGCGGAGTGCCTCGCCGACGGCACGCACGGCGGTCGCGGGTTCGGCGATCCACCGTGGGTCCACGGCGCTCAGCCCGTCGAGCCCGGCGGTGACCATCCACTCGTGCGTCTCGTCGGCGCCGCTGTCGAGCACGGTCGGCACCGTGATCCACTGCGAGGCCCACTGCATCCGCTCCGCCTCGTCGCGCAGCGTGGACTCGAGGTTCCGCGGTCCCCACTTGATGAAGAACGGTTCGCCCTGGCCGGTGGCGCGGAAGGTCAGCCCGCCGGCATTGTTCCGCCACACGCACTCGAGGTCCGCACCGCGGGCGAGGAGCCGGACGCGATCGGGCACGACGACGTCTTCGGTGGGGATGGTCATGCTCCCATCCTGCCGGAGGCTTCGGATGGGGGGACCGATCCGGCCGCAGGCTTCGGATGTCTGGACCGTTCTCGGTGGAGACGGTGTCGTAGGCTCGCTGTGAACGCAGCTCCTGCGGGCTGGCGCCACCCGTTTCGTGGTGGAACCAGGAACCACGTAGGCTGAGACCGCGTTCCAGCGAAGCGTGTCGCGCAACGACGTTCGAAGGAGAACCTCAGATGCAGATCAGCGGTCAGGGTGCACTCATCACCGGAGGGGCCTCCGGCCTCGGGCTCGCCACCGCACGCAGGCTCGTGGCGGCAGGAGCCCATGTCACGATCATCGACCTCCCCTCGTCGAAGGGCGCGGAGATCGCGGACGAGCTCGGCGGACTCTTTGTCGCCGCCGACGTCACGAGCGCCGACGAGGTGCAGGCGGCCGTCGCCGCCGCGCAGTCCGCGGCCCCCCTGCGCGTCGTCGTGAACTGCGCCGGTATCGCGCCGCCCGCCAAGGTGCTCGACCGCGAGGGGAATCCCGCGGTGCTCGCCGACTTCGAGCGCGTGATCCGCATCAACCTCGTCGGCACGTTCAATGTCATCTCGCAGGCATCCGCCGTGATCGCGAAGAACGAGCTGCACGACGAGGAGCGTGGCGTCATCGTCAACACCGCGAGCGTCGCGGCGTTCGACGGTCAGATCGGTCAGCCCGCCTACTCCGCGTCCAAGGGCGGCGTGCACGCGATGACCCTCCCCGTCGCACGCGAACTCGCGCGCCACGGCATCCGGGTGTGCACGATCGCCCCCGGCATCATGGAGACGCCGATGCTGATGGGTCTCCCGCAGGCCGCGCAGGACTCCCTCGGCCAGCAGGTTCCCTTCCCGTCGCGCCTCGGCCGCCCCGACGAGTACGCCGCCCTCGTGCAGCAGATCGTCGAGAACGGTTACCTCAACGGCGAGACCATCCGTCTCGACGGCGCCATCCGCATGGCCCCGAGATGACCGCAGCCCCCACTTCCCGTCGCGATCAGAACCCAGGAGAAACCATGTCCCTTGCCGGAAAGACCATCCTGATGTCGGGCGGCAGCCGCGGAATCGGACTCGCGATCGCGCTGCGGGCGGCCGCCGACGGCGCGAACATCGCGATGCTCGCGAAGACCGACACCCCGCATCCGAAGCTCGAAGGCACCATCCACACCGCCGCCGAGCAGATCAGGGCAGCCGGCGGCAACGCGCTCCCGATCGTCGGTGACGTGCGCGACGACGACGACATCACCGAAGCGGTCATGAAGACGCAGGGCGAGTTCGGCGGCATCGACATCGTCATCAACAACGCCAGCGTCATCGACCTCTCGCGCTCGCTCGACCTGGGCGCCAAGAAGTACGACCTGATGCAGGATGTGAACGTGCGCGGCACCTTCATGCTGTCGCGCGCGGCCGTGCCGATCCTGAAGGATGCCGAGAACCCGCACATCCTCTCCCTCTCGCCGCCGCTCAACCCGAGCCCGAAGTGGCTCGGCGCGCACACGGGGTACACGCTGGCGAAGTTCGGCATGACGCTGGCGACGCTCGGCCTCGCGGCGGAGTTCGCCCGCGACGGGATCGCCGCCAACACGCTGTGGCCCCGCACCACGATCGCGACGGCGGCCGTGCAGAACCTGCTCGGCGGCGACAAGGTCATGGCCGCGAGTCGCACGCCCGCGATCTATGCGGACGCCGCGTACGCCGTGCTGCTCAAGCCCGCCGCGTCGTACACGGGGCAGTCGCTCATCGTGGAAGACGTGCTCGAGGCCGACGGGGTGACCGACTTCTCGGGCTACGCCGCGATCCCCGGCACACCCGACAGCGCGCTGTTTCCGGACATCTTCCTCGACTGAGGGCGGGGCACGCCGCTCAGATCAGCAGGTACACCGCGCCGAGGATCGTCAGCACGATCACGATGCGGTCGAACACGCGCTGGTTCATGCGCCGCGCGACCCGGAGGCCGAGCAGCGCACCGATCACCACGAGCGGGGCGAGCACGGCATCCATCAGCAGCACCGGCGGGTGGAACAGTCCGAGGCCGGCGAGGAACGGCACCTTGATCACGTTGATGATGGCGAAGAACCACGCCGAGGTGCCGAGGAACACCTGCACCGGCGTGCGGGTGGCCAGGAAGTACATCGACATGACCGGTCCGCCCGCGTTGGCGACCATGGTCGTGAAACCACCGAGCGTGCCGTAGGCGCCCGCGAGCACGATGCCACCCGACGGCGGGGCCACTGTGTCGGCCTTCGCGTCGGCCTTGCTCTGCCGCCATCGGCGCCACAGGGTCACGGCGATCATCAGGAGCAGGATCACGCCGATGGCCCGGCGGACCACCCCGTCACCGGCGAGGGCGAGGAACGCGAACCCGACGAGGAGCCCCGCGATGACAGCGGGGGCGAGGCGCAGCAGCGTCGGCCAGTGGGCGTGCCGGCGGTAGGCGAACAGCGCGAACAGGTCGCCCACCATGAGCAGCAGCAGGGTCGCGGCCGTCGAGGTACGGGCGGGCAGCACCGCGGCGAACAGGGCGATGGCCAGGATGCTGCCGCCGGGCAGCGCGGTCTTCGAGATGCCGATCGTCACCGCGGCCACGGCGAGGGCGGCCCAGGCCCACGGGTCGAGGGCGATCACCGTTCGAGCTCGGCGACGATCGCGTCGTAGCCGCGGCTCCTCGCGAGGTCGACCGGCAGCACACCGTCGCCGTCGCGGATGCCGATGTCCGCCCCGCCGTCGATGAGCGCGCGCACGACCTCGACGTAGCGGGAGGAACCGTCGCCGAGCACGATCGCCTCGTGCAGCGCCGTCCAGTTCAGGTTGTTGACGTGGTTCGGGTCGACACCCGCCTCGAGCAGGATCTCGACCGTCGACAGCAGTCCGCGTTCGGAGGCCGGGATCAGGGCGGTGCCGCCGAAGCGGTTCGTGCTCGTCAGGTCGGCGCCGCTCTCGAGCGTCAGACGCAGGATCTCGTCGTGGCCGCGGGCCCCGGCGTACAGGTAGGCGGAGTCCTGGATGTCGTCCTTCGCGTTCACGTCGGCACCGGCCTCGATGAGCACCCGTGCCGCGTCGACCTGATCCGCCTTGGTCGCCGCGATCAGGGCGGTCATGCCGCCGTCGCCCCGGCCCTCGATCGCAGCTCCCGCATCGAGGGCCGCGCGCACGGCATCCGCATCTCCGTCTCCGGCGGCGATGAGCAGGTCCTGCGTGGCGTCGGACATGGAGACCTCCGGTGTCGGTGCGGACGGGGCGGGGTTCGCGGTGCAGGCCGTCGCGGTCAGCAGCACGGCGACGAGTGCGCTGAGGATGAGGGTCGGGCGCTCACGCATGCGTCTGGTATACCAAACGATGCTGAACGCCGTCGGTCGATCAGCTGCGAGTGGCGGCGAGTGCGGCCGTGAACCGGGCGGCGCGCTGCTCGATGTCGGCCCAATCGGATGCCGCGATCGATGCCCCGTTGGCCAGGTCGCCACCGGCGCCGACCGCGACCGCACCCGCCGCGAACCAGGCTGCGAGGTTGTCGGGGCTCACGCCGCCGGTCGGCATGAGCGGGGCGTCGGGGAACGGGCCCCGCAGTGCGCCGAGGTACGACGGGCCGCCCAGCGATGCCGGGAAGATCTTCACGACGTCGACGCCGAGTTCGAGCGCGCTCATGACCTCGGTGGGGGTCATGGCCCCGGTCATCACGACGCGATCGGTGTCGAGCATCGAGCGGGTCAGGTGAGGGAGCGTGCCGGGGCTGACGAGGAACTCCGCCCCCGCATCCGCGGCCGCCGCTGCCTGCGCGGCGGTCGTCACGGTCCCGGCGCCGATGTACGCGGCGTCGCCGTGGCGGGCGATGAGTTCGCGGATCACGGCCGGTGCGTCGGGCGTCGAGAAGGTCACCTCGATGCCGGTGACCCCGCCGCGGATGATCGCCTCGGAGGCCTCCAGGGCCAGCTCGGGGGACGAAGCGCGGAGCACGGCGAGGATGCCGGTGCTGCGGGCGCGGTCGAGACGGTCTGTCATGAGGCTCCTTGCGGTGGGGGACCCTCCCATTCTCCCTCGCCGGGGAGTCCGCTTCCGCGCGCCGCGGGTGCCGGTCCGTCGCGCTCAGCTGCGGTGCGGAACCCAGGCGTCGATCAGGAGCTTCGATTCCTTGAGCCCGAGGCCCGTCTGCTCCCGGAGCAGCTTGATCGCCCCGATCTGGGAATCGCGGGCGATGAGACCGTCGATCTCGGATGCCACGGATGCCGGCAGCGAGGCGCGCACGGTCGACGGCGTCAGTGCACTCGGGGTGATGGAGGAGTGCACGGCGCTGGCGTTCGACACGGCGGCGAGGTGCGGAGCGGTCGTGCTGGCCGACCAGTGCTCCACGCGATCCTTCGCCTCTTTCAGGCCCACGCCGGTGTGGTCGCGGTAGAGCTTGATGGCGTGGATCTTGTGCCCTGCTCCGACGAGCCGATCGATCTCGGCGACGACGTCGGGGGTGAGTCCGGAGGCGGGTGCCGACGCCGAGGAGGCGGGAGCGGAGCGCGGCGTCGCGGCCGTCGGCGTGAAGACCTGCGGTTCCGGCAGCTTCGGCCGCATCCCGCGCAGCGCGACCGTCAGGATCGCGACGACGACGATCAGGCCGACGACGATCCCGACGATCCACAGCACAGCATCCATGGGGTCAGTCTACGGAGACGCCATCCGCCGCCCCAGGGGCTTGCGGGCTACTTGGCGACGAGCGTGGTCTCGAAGCGGTAGAGGTCGGGACGGTAGCAGTGGTGTCCGAACTCGATCGCCGCGCCGGACTGGTCGAACGAGATGCGCTCCATCGTCAGCAACGGCCCGCCGGCTTCGATCTCCAGCAACTCGGGCTCGTCGGCCTCCGCCCGCCGGGCTCCGATCTTCTGCTTGGCGACGCGGATGGCCACGCCGCGCGCACGCAGCACCTGGTAGAGGCCGCGGGATTCGAGCTGCTCCGACGAGATGTTCGCGAACTCGCCCGGCAGGTAGTTCTCCAGCACGGCGACGGGGACGCCGTCGGTGCTGCGTCGTCGGCGCAGATGCAGCACCTCGGTGCCGGGGGCGAGGCCCAGCGCAGCCGCGACCTCGTCGGATGCCGCGATCACCTCGTGGGTGAGCACCTGTGTCCCCGGTTCGTGATGGGCGCTCTGCAGGTCTTCGAACAGGCTGGTGAGCTCGACCTGGCGCGTGACGGAGCCCTGCACGACCTGGGTGCCGATGCCACGGCGCCGTACGAGCAGGCCCTTGTCGACGAGCTCCTGGATGGCGCGCCTGATGGTGGGCCGGGACAGGCCGAGCTGCTCGGCGATCGAGATCTCGTTCTCGAGGCGGGCACCGGCGGGGATGGCGCCGGATTGGATCGCGCTCTGGAGGCGCGTCGACACCTGGAAGTAGAGCGGGACGGGTCCCGTGCGGTCGATGTCGGCGAACAGATCGTTCGGCCACGGAGTGACGAGATCGGCCATGGTGCTCCGCTTTCTGTGAGGGAGTCATATTGTAGCGACAATCATACGATCGCCCATGTCACCTCTCTTTCGGCGGATCCGGGCGGTGAGGCGCGCGGAGACATCCGTTCCGAGGGCGACCTGACCCGTGAAATGCATAAAGTGCTATTGTTCGGACATGATGGAGTTCTCGTGAGCATCGTGGGGGATCCGCACCTGCTCGTGGAGCTCGGACTCCTCGCTCTGGCGTTCGTCCTCTCGCTCGCCGTCGGGATCGAGAGATCGCGCAAGCTCAAGAGCGCCGGGCTGCGGACGCACGTCCTGGTGGGGATCGGCTCCGCGATCTTCACGCTGATCTCGGCGTACGGATTCGAGGGAGTGCTCGGCCCGGACGTGGCCGTCGATCCCTCTCGCATCGCGGCGCAGGTGGTCTCGGGCATCGGCTTCCTCGGGGCCGGGGTCATCTTCGTGCGCAACAACGCCGTCTCCGGGCTGACCTCCGCCGCGACCATCTGGGTCGTGGCGGCGATCGGCATGGCGTGCGGGGCCAACATGCCGCTGCTGGCGATCGCCGGCACGGGGCTGCATCTGCTGACGGTCGGCCCCCTGTCCCGCGTGCGCGACCGGTTGCGGCCCGAGCCGGAGCGGCTGCGGGTCACGCTGCAGTACGAGTCCGAGCGCGGTGCCATCCGCGAGGTGCTCGCCGCCGCCGAGCGCCGCGGTCTTCCCGCCACCCTCCTCGGAGCCGCACGGATCCACGGGGACTCCGACATGCGCGCGACGCTCGAGTTCGCGGAGGCTTCGCCCGAGATGCGGTCGGAGCTGATCGATGCGATCGCGCGGCTCGACGGGGTGCGATCGGTCGTGGTCCAGGGCTTCTCGGACGACGATTGATGCATATGTAATTACCTGCTAACATTTTCACCGGGCCTCGGGTCCGCCGTTCAATGGAGAAAGGAAATCGAGTGATCCGTATCGCGAATGCGCCGGTGAGCTACGGAGTCTTCGAGCTGGCTCGGCCGGATCTCGTCGCTCTCCCCGAAGGGGAGGAGCTCGCGCGCTGGATCAGCGAAGCCGGCTACCAGGGCATCGACCTCGGTCCGGTCGGCCTCCTCGGTCGCGGGACGGATCTCACGGATCGCCTGCAGAGGTACGGCCTCGAACTCGCCGGCGGCTGGATCGATCTGCCCTTCGCGGGCACCGATGACGAATTCGAGCGCGCGCTCGCCGACCTCGACGGCATCCTCGACGTCTTCGACGCCGCCGCCGAGACCGGTCCCGTCCTCGCCCCGCTCCCGACCCTCGCCGATTCCGGCAGCGCCGAGCGCAAGGCACGCCCCGGCGGCGCTCCCGAGCTCACCCTCCGCGGCGACGACTGGGCCCGGTTCGCCGATCGCGTGAACATCACCACCGCCCGGGTGCGCGACCGCGGCCTCGAGCCCACGTTCCACCACCACGCCTGCACCTACGTGGAGACGCCGGAAGAGGTCGACGCGCTGCTCGCGTCGACCGATGTCGGACTCACCTTCGACTCCGGTCACCTCCTCATCGGCGGAGGCGACCCGCTGCCCGACTACCGTCGCTGGCGCGACCGCATCAACCACCTGCACCTCAAGGATGCGCGTACGCAGATCCTGCGCGAGGCGCTGCAGACCGACGACCCGATGCGGTCGGTGTGGGAGAAGCGCGTCTTCGTGCCCCTGGGCGAAGGCGACCTCGCCGTCACCGAACTCGTCGACGAGATCATCGACAGCGGATACGACGGATGGCTGATCGTCGAGCAGGACGTGGTTCCCCGCTCCGCCGCCGAGGTCGAGCAGGCCAAGGCCGAGCAGATCGCCAACCGCGACACCCTCCGGAAGTGGTTCGCATGAGCGTCACGCGCGTCGCCGTCATCGGCCTGGGGGCGATCAGCCAGAGCGTCCACCTGCCGCTGCTGCGCAGGAACGCCGAGAGCTTCGAGATCGCCGCCCTCGTCGACCTCTCCGCCGAACGCACCGCCGACATGGCCGCCCGCTACGGGGTCGCCGACGACCGTCGGTTCTCCTCCGTCGACGACCTGATCGCCGCGAAGGACGAGGGTGCGCTCGCGATCGACGCCGCCATCCTCGCCACCACCGGCTCCCACGCCGGCGACACGCTGCGCCTCGTGCGGGCCGGCATCCGGGTGCTCGCCGAGAAGCCCCTCGCCTACTCGCTCGCCGAGCTCGATGCGCTCACCGCCCATGCCGCCGAGGCGGGGATCGACCTGCGCGACTGGGTGCGGGTCGGCTACATGAAGGAGTACGACCTCGCGTCGCGCCGTGCGAAGGAGCTGCTCGCCGACGTCGACCTGCGCGCGGTGAGCGTGCAGGTGATGCACCCGTTGGACGGTTCGCAGCTGGCGTACGCCCGCCTCGCGGCGCCCACCGGCGACGTCTCCCGCGAGACCCTCGCTCCGCTGATCGACGCGACGTCGGCGATCGTCGACTCGGCCGTCGGCTCCGACCTCCCCGTCGACCTGCGCACGCTCTACACGAACGTCGTGCTCGGCTCGATCGTGCACGACGTCGGGCTGCTGCGCATGCTCATCGGCGGTCTGGGCGAGGTGCAGTTCGCGCAGCACTGGGGGCCGAAGATGCCCGGGTCGGTCCACCTGCGCGGTGCGCTCGCCCGCGATGAGACGCCGTGGACCCTCGACTGGCACTACATCGACGCCTACCCCGACTACCAGGAGACCGTCACCTTCCACCACGAGACCGGCTCGATCGAGCTCGTCTTCGGGGTGCCGTATGTGACGAACCTCCCCACGATCCTCCGTGTGACCGAGAACCACCCGGAGCTGGGCATCCGCGTGAGCGAATCGCGCTGGATGCAGCAAGAGGCTTTCGAGAACGAGCTGTTCGCGCTGGCGGCACTGGTCCGCGGCGAGCGCCCCGACGGGGCGAGCGTCGAGGAGTCGATCGCCGATGTGCGCGTCGGGCAGCGGATGATCCGCGCGCTCGCGCTCTCGAAGGGCTTCGCACTCGACCCGAGCACCGAAGCCGCGCAGTAGTCACCCCCACCCGAGACCGAGCGGCATCCGCTCGGCGATCAGCGACACAGAAAGGTCCAGAAATGGTCACGAATGGAAAGCGCCGCCTTCTTGCGGCGTTCGCCCTCACCACTGTCGGTGCGGTCGTCCTCGCCGGCTGCTCCGGAGGATCAGAGCCGGAGGCCGAGGAGGAGACCGGACCGGTCACCCTCACCCTCACGACCAACTCCATCACCGGCGGCAAGAACGCCGCCGAGGCGGATTGGATCGCGGACTGGGTCATCCCCGAGTTCGAGAAGGCCATGAAGGCGGAGGACAAGGACGTCACCGTCGAGTTCCAGCCCCAGGGCGTCGATGACGAGGACTACAAGACCAAGATCGCCCTCGACCTGCAGTCGGGCAAGGGCGCCGACATCATCGGCATGGACGGCATCTGGGTCGGCGAGTTCGCCGAGGCCGGATACATCAAGCCGCTCGCCGATGTCGGCGGAGATGCGGTCGACGACTGGGACGGCTGGGCGCAGATCCCGGATGCCGTGCAGAACGCCCTCTCGTTCGACGGCGACCGCTACGGGGTGCCGCAGGGCGCCGACGGCCGCGTGCTCTACTACAACAAGGACCTCTTCGCGCAGGCGGGGCTCGACGAGGACTGGGCTCCCGAGAGCTGGGACGACATCCTCGATGCGTCGCGCGACCTCAAGAAGCTCGACGGCGTCACCCCGATCCAGCTCAACGCCGGCACGGCGATGGGCGAGGCGACCACCATGCAGGGGCTGCTGCCCATGCTGGTCGGCACCGGCGAGCAGGTGTACGAGGACGGCAAGTGGATCGGCGCCACCGACGGCATGGAGAAGGCGCTCGACCTCTACGAGACCATCTATGTCGACGAGGGCCTCGGCGACCCGGTCCTCCAGCAGGAGGCCTCGGGACGCGACACCTCGTTCCAGCTCTTCGCCGAGGGCAAGATCGGCATCCTGCTCGAGGGCGACTACTTCTGGCGCTCCGTGATCAACCCCGAGGAGGGCGTGGGAACCGCTCCCATGGCCGACCGTGACAGCGCCGTCGGCTACGCCAAGATCCCGGCGGTCGAGCCCGGCGAGGGCATCGACGGTCAGGACTTCGTCTCGATGTCCGGGGGAACCGGTCGTGTGCTCAACCCCAACTCGAAGCACGCCGAACTCGCGTGGGAGCTGCTCGCCTTCATGAACTCTCCCGAGGCGTACGAGGCGCGTGCCGCCGGCACCCTGGCCATCTCGCCCCGCAACGACGTGAACGAGAAGCTGCTCTCCTCCGACCCGATGCTCACCTTCGTCAGCGAAGAGGTGCTGCCGATCACGGCCTACCGTCCGGGACTCGCGGCCTACCCGCAGGTGTCGGTGCTGCTGCAGCAGGCCACGCTCGACGTCGCCACCGGAACCTCGGTCGACGATGCACTGAAGACCTACGTCCGTGGTCTCGAAGGCGTCGTGGGTCCGGACGCGATCTCCGAGTGACCATGACGCAAGCAACGATGCCGGCGGGGAGCGTCACCACTCCCCGCCGGCGCCGCGCAGAGGATGTCGCGGGTCTCGGTCGGGCCAGGGCCACGCTCTTCGCGGCACCCGGTCTGCTCCTGATCGGCCTGTTCCTCCTCTTCCCGGCGATCTGGACCGTCTACCTCGGCATGACCAACTACCGGTTGACCGGCTTCGCCGCCGCCAACCCGGAGTTCATCGGCCTGGACAATTTCTCCACGGCTCTCAACGATCCGCGCTTCTGGAACTCGCTGTGGCTCACGCTCGTCTTCGTCCTCGTCTCGGGGATCATCGGGCAGACGATCCTCGGCTTCGCGCTGGCCTGGATGCTGCGCAACGTGCGTGCGGGGGTGAAGACCTTCATCGAGACGCTCGTGCTCGCCGCCTGGGTCATCCCCGCCTCGGTGGCGTCGTTCCTCTGGCTCGCGCTCCTGGATCGGCGCACCGGCACCCTGAACTCCCTCCTCGGCACCGAGGGCGCCGCGTGGCTGATCGAGCACCCGATGGAGTGCATCATCATCTTCAACATCTGGGTCGGGACCGCGTTCTCGATGCAGCTGTTCTCCTCGGCGATCAGCGCGGTGCCACCGTCGCAGCTCGAGAGCGCGCGCATGGTCGGCGCCAACACGTGGCAGCAGCTGCGCGATGTGATCCTGCCCAACATCAAGGGCCACCTGCTGACCAACACCCTGCTGATCACGCTGTGGACGTTCAACACCTTCACGCCCTACCTGCTCACCGCGGGCGGGCCGAACGGTCAGACCGACATCCTGTCGGTGTACATCTACCAGACCGCCATCCCCGGCGGGCAGCTGGGCCTCGGTGCAGCGATCTCGCTCATCATGCTCCTCATCAACCTCGTGATCGCGCTGATGTACACGCGCGTCTCGCGGGGTAAGAGCACCAAGAAGAAGAAGGTGACCTCATGATGACCACCATCAAGACGGTCGTGCGCGACCGCTCGGTGACCCACTTCGTCTCGCGGATCCTGTTCACGGTCGTGCTCGTCATCGTGTCGCTGTTCTTCGCCCTGCCGATGGTGTGGCTGGTCCTGGCCCCGTTCGACGCGACCCCGTCGCTGACGGTGTCGTGGCCGGACTGGACGCTCGACAACTTCGCGCGGCTGGTCGAGAACCCCTACGCGATGAAGTCGATCCTCAACTCGCTGATCCTCGGCGTCGGAACCATGGCGCTCGTGATCGTCCTCGGCGCGCTGGCGTCGTATGCGATGAGCCGGATCAGCATCCCCGGCCGCGACGGCATCCTCTACGGTCTGCTGCTCCTTTCGTCGATCGTGACGGGGACGGCGGCCATGGTGCCGACGTTCCAGCTGATCAACCAGCTGCAGCTGATCAACACGCACGTCGGCGTCATCCTGGTGCTGGCGGGCGGCATCCTGCCGACGGTGATCTTCATCCTCAAGGACTTCATGGACTCGATCCCGAAGTCCTACGAGGAGTCGGCGCGGCTGTACGGCGCCGGCCCCTTCCGCATCCTCAAGGACATCGTGGTGCCGATCGCCCGCCCGGGTCTCGCGTTCATCGCGATCTGGACGATCGTGCAGGTCTGGGGCAACTTCCTCGTTCCGTTCCTGCTGCTGCGCACGCCCGACATGCAGCCGGCCGCCGTGCTCATGTACACCTTCTACACCGAGAGCGGCCAGGCCGACCTCCGTCTGATCTCGGCGTTCTCGCTGGTGTTCTCGGTGCCTGTCCTGCTCATCTACTTCTTTGTGAACCGTCGCTACGGTTTCCGCTTCCACGGAGGGATCAAGTCCTGATGGCCGCCATCATTGCAACCGAACTCGTCAAGGAGTACCCCGGCGGGGTGCGCGGCGTCGACAGTGTCGACGTCGAGATCGCGGACGGCGAGTTCTTCGCGCTCCTCGGCCCCTCCGGCTGCGGGAAGACCACGCTGCTGCGGTCGATCGCGGGTCTGGAGAGCATCACCTCCGGAAAGCTCACGATCGGCGAGAAAGACGTCACGAATGCGGAGCCGGGCGAGCGCGGCGTCGCGATGGTCTTCCAGGACTACGCGCTGTTCCCGCACATGGACGTGGGCGACAACATCGCCTACCCGCTGCGGATCCGCCGCGTGGGGAAGACCGAGCGCCGCACCACGGCCGAGTCGGTCGCGAACGGACTGTCGCTGAACGGACTCATCGAGCGCCGCCCCGGCCAGCTCTCCGGCGGCCAGCAGCAGCGCGTGGCTCTCGCCCGCGCCGTCGCGACCCGCCCCGACGTGCTGCTGCTCGACGAGCCGCTGTCGAACCTCGACGCCCGGCTGCGCCTCGAGGCGCGCACGTTCCTCAAGGAGCTGCAGCGCGACCTGGGCGTCACGACCGTGTTCGTGACCCACGACCAGGCCGAGGCGCTCGCGCTCGCCGACCGGATCGCGGTCATGAAGTCCGGCAAGCTCCAGCAGATCGGCTCGCCGCGCGAGATCTTCCACCGCCCGAACAACACGTTCGTCGCGGGGTTCATCGGCTCGGTGCCGATGAACCTGCTCGAGACCGCGGTCTCGGGCGCAACCGTGCGGATCGGTGAATCCGATGTGACGGTTCCCACCGAAGCCGCCGCGTCGGCGCGCGAGGGGCAGACCGTGATCTGGGGCATCCGTCCCGAGTACCTGCGCTGGTCGACCGAGCCCGTCGAGGGCGGTATCGCCGCCGAGGTCGTCGTGACCGAGACCCTCGGTGCGACGAGCCTGGTGCTCGTGAGCGCGGGGGAGCACAAGCTGCAGGTCGTCGTGCCCGAGGAGCAGGAGCCGGCGCCGGGTGACCGCGGCTGGATCGTCCCGCAGCTCCACCGTGTGCTGCTGTTCGACGCCGAGAGCACCGAGCGGATCGGCTGATGAGCACCATCCGCACCACCCTCCACCTCACCCACGAGATCCAGAACGCCGACCGCTACGTGCGGGTGCCGTTCGACGTGCCCGCGGGCACCGACTCGCTCGAGGTGCGCATCTCTTACGACAGCGAGGCGGCGGTGATCGACCTCGGCTGCGAGGGCGCCGCAGGGTGGCGCGGATGGTCGGGCGGTGCGCGTACCTCCTCCGTGATCCGCACCGACGACGCCACGCCCGGGTACCTGCCGGGGCGTCCCGAGGAGGGCGAGTGGAACGTGATCCTCGGCGTGCACCGGCTGAGTGCCGGCGGCGCCGACATCACGGTCGAGATCTCCCTCCCCGCGGAGTCGACGATCGACCACGGGCCGGATGCGGCCCCCGTGACCGGGGTGCCGCGGGGGAGTTCGAGAAACCTCCCGGCGCCCGCCGGCCTGCGCTGGTTCGCCGGCGACTTCCACGCGCACACCCTCCACTCCGACGGCCGCGAGAGCATCTCGGGGCTCGCCGCACTGGGCGCGAGGGCCGGGCTCGACTTCCTCGCCGTCACCGACCACAACACCACCAGCCATCACGCGCACCTCCCGGGTGTCGGGATGCAGCACTCCATCACGCTGCTCCCCGGGCAGGAGGTGACCACGCACCGCGGTCACGCGAACGCCTTCGGCGACATCGGCTGGATCGACTTCCGCCGCCCCGCGCAGGAGTGGGTCGACGAGGTCGAGCGCCGCGGCGGTGTGCTCAGCGTGAACCACCCGATCTCGGGCGACTGCTCGTGGCTGCATCCGCTGGAGCGCGCCCCGCGGGCGATCGAGCTGTGGCACTCGACCTGGTACCGGGAGCTCATCGCGACCTCGCCGCTCGCCTTCCACGAACGGTGGGACAAGGATGCCGTGCTCCTCGGCGGCGCCGACTTCCACATGCAGAGCCAGGGCGTCGGCCCGGGCACCCCGACGACCTGGGTCGCGGCGGAGGACGCCTCGCCCGAGGCGATCCTCGCCGGAGTCGCCGCCGGGCGCACCGCCATCATGGGCGGGGTGACCGTGCGCGACGGGCTCACCGCTCCGGACCTCTTCACCGCCCCCGTGCTCCTGCGCATCGAGGACGAGCTGCTCGCCATCGATGCCGACGGACTGATCCTCGTCGACGGCGCCGGCGAGCGTCGCTCGGTGCACGGCGATCGCGTCGCGTTCGCGGCCGCGCGCTCCGCCGGCCCCCACTACCTGCTGTACCCCGACCGCAGCATCGCCGCCCTGTGCGCCTGACCGGCCGCACGCCCCACACCTTTCCCCAGAGAATCAGGAGTCCCCGCCCGTGACCAGTGAGATCGTCGTCGTCCCCCACACCCATTGGGACCGCGAGTGGTACGAGCCGCACGATGTGTTCCGTCTGCGCCTGGTGCACATGCTCGACCGGCTGATCGGCATCCTCGAGGCGGAGCCGGAGTACCGGTTCACGCTCGACGGACAGGCCGCGGCGATCGAGGACTACCTCGAGATGCGCCCGGACATGCGCGACAGGGTCGTGGCACTGGTCGAGCGGGAGCAGCTCAGCGTCGGTCCGTTCCTCATCCTCCTCGACGAGTTCGGCTGCGACGGCGAGACGATCATCCGCAACCTCGAGCTCGGCCGCGCCGCGAGCGCGCGTCTCGGCCGCACGATGCCCGTCGGCTACCTCCCCGACATGTTCGGCCACGCGGCCCAGATGCCGCAGATCCTGTCGGGCTTCGGCATCCGGCACAGCGCCCTCTGGCGCGGCGTCCCCGCCGACATCGCCGAGCACGCCTTCTCGTGGGTCGCCCCCAACGGCGACGCCGTGCGGTGCGAGTACCTCTTCGACGGCTACGGCAACGGACTCGACATGTTCGCCCTGCCGGGGCAGCTGCCCGAACTCGCCCCCGACTACGCCGCCCGCACCGCATCCTGGTACGGCGACGACCCGGTGCTCGCGATGCTGGGCACCGACCACTCGGCACCGCCCGAGGACCTCGCCGAGGTCATCCGCGACTACGACGCGGGCGGGCGCGAACCGCACCTGTCGATCGCGACGCTCGACGGGCACCTCTCCCGGTACGAGACGGATGCCGCATCGCTTGCGGCCCTCCCGCAGGTGCACGGCGAGATGCGCTCGCACGCCCGCGGCAACCTCCTGCCCGGCGTCTTCTCGATCCGCACGAACCTCAAGCGCGAGATGGCCCGCTCCGAGCAGGCGCTCACCGCCGCGGAGCGCCTCGACCTGATGTACGGCACCCGCGACCACCGCTCGTTCTTCGACACGGCCTGGTATCGCATCGTGGAGAGCACCGCGCACGACTCCGTGACCGGATGCGGCGTCGACGCGACGGCCGAGCAGGTGGGCACGCGCATCCACACCGCCGGGCACATCGCCCGCGGCGTGATCGACACCGTGCTCCGTGACGTCTCGGCTGCCGTCTCGCCCGCGCAGCACCTGGTGTTCAACCCCTCGGGGTTCGCCCGGCGCGCGCAGGTCGAGGTCACGCTGCACGGTGTCGACGCGGGCTCGCTCTCCGCGGGCGTGCAGCTGCTCGACCCGCTGACCACCGTCCTCGGCGACGAGCGGATGCGCACGGCCGACCTGCCGAAGGTCCTCCGCCGCATCCACGGCCGCGAGCTCTTCGGCCAGCAGATCAACGGCTACGAGTGGGGCGAGCGGTCGCTGCGCTTCCAGGTCGCCGAGAGCCCGCAGGGCGTGTGGGACCTGGCCGCGTTCACCGTCGAGCTCGAGGAGCGCGTCGCCGCGGATGCCGCGGGCGACGACGTCTGGCACGTCGAGACCATCGCCGACCCTCGGCACCGGGCGCTCCTGGCCGTCGACGTCGACGGCCTCGCGCTCGCCGCGGTCGGCGAGACCACGGCGCCCGCATCGGCTGACGCGGTCACCGTGACGAGCGGATCGCTCTCCAACGGCGCGCTGACCGCGACCGTGAACGCCGACGGCACCGTCCGCATCGACGGTGCGGACGGCTCGTCGATCGACGGCGCGCTCGCTCTCGTCGACGACGGCGACTGCGGCGACTCCTACAACTACGGTCCGGTCGATGCGGCATCCGCCGTCTCGGCGCCCTCGTCGGTCGAGGTGACCGTGCTCGAGGAGGGGCCGCTGCGCGGCCGCATCCGCATCCGCCGGGTCTACGACCTGCCGGAGCGCTTGGACGCGGACCGCCGGCGCTCGACCTCGACGGTGCCGCTCGTGACCGAGACCACGATCGAACTGCGCGAGGGCGAGGGCTTCCTGCGCGTCGGCATCGACTACGTGAACACCGCCTCCGATCACCGGCTCCGGGTGCTGGTGCCCGTCGACGGCGCCGGGCTCGACTCCTCCCGCAGTGCCGGGCAGTACGGCACGACCGTGCGCGGACGCGAGGCCGAGGGTGGCTGGGGCGAATTCCCGCTGCCGACCTATCCGGCGTACCGCTTCGCCGCGGCGGGCTCGACCGCGGTGCTGGTGCAGAAGCTGTCGGAGTACGAGCTGGTGTCGACGGCCGACGCGCCGGATGCTCTCGCGGTCACGCTGTCGCGCTCGGTCGGGATGATGAGCGTGAACGTGCATCCGCTGCGCGACGAGCCGGCCGGATCCGAGATCCCCGTGCCGGGCGCCCAGTACCTCGGAGTCGCCGTGCACACCGATCTGGCGATCCTGGTCGGCGCTGACGACGCGACCGCGGTGCGCGCCGCCGATCTCTTCCGGCACGACCCGCTCGTCGTCCGCGGTTCGGGTGCGGCCGACGGCCCGCTGCCCGAGGCGGCGTTCCCCGTGCGGCTGTCGGGTGATGTCGTGCTGGAGTCGGCGCGGCGCGTCGGCACCGAGGCGGAGCTCCGGTTCGTGAACTACCTGGCCGAGGAGCGCGAGCTGGCGTTCACGTCGCCCGGCGACTGGGCGCGGGTCGACCTGGCCGGTGAGGTCCAGGGCGGCGCCTTCGACGTGGCGGCTGCTCGCGCGGTCGGCGGCGGGATGCTCAGCATCCGCCGGGCGATCGACTGATCTCGGCGAGTGAGCTACTAAGTGCTAATGTTAAGACAAATGAGCGAGAGGGAGGAGGCGCGATGACCGAGCACTCACCGGCCCCGGAGATCCTGGCCATCGGGCGTCTGGGCGTCGACCTGTATCCGCTGCAGGACGGCGTCGGCCTCGGCGAGGTCACCAGCTTCGGCAAGTACCTCGGCGGCAGCGCCGCCAACGTCTCGGTCGCCGCCGCACGGTACGGCCACGACACCGCCCTGCTCTCCCGCGTCGGGGACGACCCCTTCGGGCGGTATCTGCGCACAGAGCTCGAGCGCCTCGGGGTGCACAGCCGGTACGTCGCCACCGACCCGACCTACAAGACCCCGATCACGTTCTGCGAGATCTTCCCGCCCGACGACTTCCCGCTGTACTTCTATCGCGAGCCGACCGCCCCCGACCTGCAGATCCGGCCGGGCGACGTCGACGAGGCCGCGGTGCGGCAGGCTGCACTCGTCTGGTTCACCGCGACCGGCCTGAGCGAGGAGCCGAGCAGGCAGACGCACCTCGATCTCCTCCGGGCGCGCGGACGCCGTGCGCACACGGTGTTCGATCTGGACTACCGCCCCATGTTCTGGGAGACGCCCGACGAGGCCCGCGTGCAGATCCAGCGGGCGCTGGAGTTCGCCACGGTCGCCGTGGGAAACCGCGAGGAGTGCGAGGTCGCGGTCGGCGAGACCGACCCGCAGCGTGCCGCGGATGCGCTCCTCGAGCGCGGCGTCGAGCTGGCGATCGTGAAGCAGGGACCGCGCGGCGTGCTCGCCAAGACCCGGTCGAGGCAGGTCGAGATCCCCGCGACCGCGGTCGAGGTCGTGAACGGGCTCGGTGCCGGCGACGCGTTCGGCGGCGCGCTCTGCCACGGACTGCTCGCCGAGTGGGAGCTGGAGAAGACCCTGACCTATGCGAATGCGGCGGGCGGCATCGTCGCCGGACGCCGGGAATGCTCGACGGCGATGCCGACCGAGCGCGAGGTCGCCGAGGTCGTGAACGGAGATGCGTGAGATGACAGCCCTGACCGAAGAGGACTTCCACCGACTCCGGACGGTGCGCGCGGAGTCGCCGCACGCGATCCGCGAGACGCTGGCCGGACGCCGCCGCCGCGACATCATCCGCGGGGACGGGCGGCTGTTCATCATCGCCGCCGACCACCCCGCGCGCGGTGCGCTCGCGGTCGGCGGGTCGCCGTTCGCCATGGCCGACCGCTACGAGCTGCTCGATCGGCTCGCGATCGCCCTGCGGCATCCGGGTGTGGACGGCGTGCTCGGCACCCCCGACATCATCGACGACCTGGCGATGCTGGGCCTGCTCGACGACAAGATCGTCGTCGGATCGATGAACCGCGGCGGGCTCCGCGGAGCGACCTTCGAGATGGACGACCGCTACACCGGGTACGACGTGCCCGCGATGGTGGACTCCGGCATCGACTTCGCCAAGGCCCTGCTGCGCGTGAACCTCGACGACGACGGGACGGCGCCCACGTTGGCCTCGACGGCCGACGCGGTGACCGCGGCGGCACGGGCCGACCTGCCGATCATGCTCGAGCCGTTCCTGAGCCGCCGGGTCGACGGCCGGGTCGTCAACGACCTGAGCCCGGATGCCGTGATGCTGTCGATCGCGATCGCCAGCGGGCTCGGTGCGAGCAGCGCGAGCACCTGGTTGAAGCTGCCGGTCGTCGACGACATGGAACGCGTGCTCGCGGCGACGACGCTGCCCGTGCTGCTGCTCGGCGGCGACGCGGGCGCCGACCCCGACGACACGTTCTCGTCCTGGGAGGACGCTCTGTCGCTCCCCGGCGTGCGCGGCCTGACCGTCGGCCGCACGCTCCTCTATTCGTCGGACATCGACGTGGCATCCGCCATCGACGTCGCGGCCTCCCTCGTCCACCCCGGGCTGACCGCCTGATCGCCCTCTCTGCAGAAGGACACGCATGACCTCCGCTTCCGACATCCCCGTCATCGGCCACTGGATCGACGGTGCCGCCCGCGCCTCGGCGAGCGGTCGCACCGCTCCCGTCCACAACCCCGCGACGGGTGCGGTGACCGGGCATGTCGCCCTGGCCGACGACTCCGAGATCGCGGACGCCATCGCCTCCGCGCAGCGCGGATTCCAGGTGTGGAGCGCCTACTCGATCGCGCGGCGCCAGGCGGTGATGTTCGCGTTCCGCGAGCTGCTGAACGCGCGCAAGGGTGAGCTGTCGGCGATCATCACCGCCGAGCACGGCAAGGTCCGCTCCGATGCGATGGGCGAGATCCTGCGCGGCCAGGAGGTCGTGGAGCTCGCGACCGGGTTCCCGCACCTGATCAAGGGCGCGTACTCGGAGAACGTGTCGACCGGCATCGACGTGTACTCGCTCAAGCAGCCGCTCGGCGTCGTCGGCATCATCTCCCCGTTCAACTTCCCGGCGATGGTGCCGATGTGGTTCTTCCCGGTCGCGATCGCCGCGGGCAACGCCGTGGTGCTCAAGCCCAGCGAGAAGGACCCGTCTGCGGCGCTCTGGCTCGCCGCCCTCTGGGCCGAGGCCGGGCTGCCCGACGGCGTGTTCACCGTGCTGCAGGGCGACAAGCAGGCGGTGGACGGGCTGCTGGAGAGCCCGGACGTCGCCTCGATCTCGTTCGTCGGCTCGACGCCCATCGCCCAGTACATCTACGAGACCGCGTCCCGCAACGGCAAGCGCGTGCAGGCGCTCGGCGGTGCGAAGAACCACATGCTCGTCCTGCCGGATGCCGATCTCGACCTCGTCGCCGACCAGGCCGTGAACGCGGGATTCGGCGCGGCGGGGGAGCGGTGCATGGCCGTCTCGGTCCTGCTCGCGGTCGAGCCGGTGGCGGACGCGCTGATCGAGCGCATCTCGCAGCGCATCGCGGGGCTGCGCATCGGCGACGGTGCGGGCGGTGCCGACGGCGAGCCCGACATGGGTCCGCTGATCACGGCGGAGCATCGCGCGAAGGTGTCGGGCTACGTCGACATCGCCGAGGCCGACGGGGCGCGCATCGTGGTCGACGGCAGAGGGTTGACGGTCGACGGGAACGAGGACGGCTTCTGGTTCGGGCCGACACTCATCGACGAGATCCCGACATCCTCGCGGGCCTACCAGGAAGAGATCTTCGGGCCCGTGCTGTCGGTGGTGCGGGTGCAGACCTTCCAGGAGGGGGTCGACCTGATCAACTCCGGCCGGTTCGGCAACGGGACCGCGATCTTCACGAACGACGGCGGGGCGGCCCGCCGCTTCCAGCACGAGGTCCAGGTCGGGATGATCGGCATCAACGTGCCCATCCCGGTCCCCGTGGCCTATCACTCGTTCGGCGGGTGGAAGGCATCGCTGTTCGGCGACGCGAAGGCGTACGGTGTCCATGGCTTCGACTTCTTCACCCGCGAGAAGGCGATCACCAGTCGGTGGCTCGACCCCGCCCTCCACGGCGGCATCGACCTCGGCTTCCCCCAGAACAGCTGACCAGCGGATGCGGGCAGGAGACGCCATGACCGAGGACGGGAACTGGTTCCACCGCCGCGGCGCGATCGGCCGCGACGGCTGGGAGAGCGTCGTCGACGACACCACGCCCGGCTGGGCGCACACCGGCATCCGCATCGGCGAGCTCGGCGCGGGGGAGAGCCTCGCGCTCGCCGACACCGGGGTGGAGCGGATCATCGTGCCGCTCTCCGGGTCGTTCTCCGTGGCGCACACCGAGGAGGGATCGACCACCGAGACCCCGCTCGCCGGGCGCCGCTCCGTGTTCGACGGTCCGAGCGACGTGCTCTATCTCTCGGCGGCGGCCACGGCGGTCATCACGGGCTCCGGTCGGGTGGCCGTGGCCT
This sequence comes from Microbacterium sp. B19(2022), assembly GCF_012030385.1. Taxonomy (NCBI): domain Bacteria; kingdom Bacillati; phylum Actinomycetota; class Actinomycetes; order Micrococcales; family Microbacteriaceae; genus Microbacterium; species Microbacterium sp. B19(2022). The sequence continues at coordinate 67,785 of NZ_JAAUVO010000001.1, read as the reverse complement.
CATCGCCCACTTCCGTCGTGCATCCCACTCGGCACATCCTCGCGGCCGAGACCCCGGTCGAGCTCCGTGGCGCCGGCGCCTCCAGTCGGCAGGTGCACAACTTCGGCACACCGGAGGCGCTCGACGCCGAGCGTCTCATCGTGTGCGAGGTCATCACGCCCGCCGAGAACTGGTCGTCGTACCCGCCGCACAAGCACGACGAGCACGTGCCGGGGAGAGAATCCCGACTCGAGGAGATCTACTACTTCGAGGCGGCGCCCACGCGCTCCGGCGGAGACGCCGCCGCTGACGACGCGGCCTTCGGGATGTTCGCGACCTACTCCTCGGATGCCGGCGAGATCGACATCGCCGAGCGGGTGCGCACCGGCGACATCGCGCTGGTGCCGTTCGGGTTCCACGGTCCTGCCGTGGCTGCCCCCGGTTACGACCTCTACTACCTCAACGTCATGGCCGGCCCTGACCGCGAGCGGTCCTGGCTCATCACCGACGACCCCGCGCACGCGTGGGTGCGCGACAGCTGGAGCGGGCAGGACATCGATCCGCGGCTGCCCTACCGAGCAGAGGGAGAACTCTGATGCAGACCAGACGGATGACGGTCGGCCAGGCGCTGGTCGAGTTCCTCTCGCGGCAGTGGACGGTCGACGGCGACATCCGCGAGCGCACCGTGCCCGGGATGTTCGGCATCTTCGGGCACGGAAACGTCGCCGGTCTCGGTCAGGCGCTGCAGCAGTACAACCTCGAGCAGCCCGACCTGATGCCCTACCACCAGGCCCGCAACGAGCAGGCGATGGTGCATCAGGCGGTGGGGTTCGCCCGGATGCATCGGCGCAGGGCGACGTTCGCGAGCACGGCCTCGGTCGGTCCCGGCGCCACGAACATGCTGACCGGTGCGGCCCTCGCGACCACCAACCGGTTGCCGGCGCTGCTACTGCCGAGCGACACCTTCGCCACCCGGGTCGCCGACCCCGTGCTGCAGCAATTGGAGCGCCCGCACGACATCGGTCTCACCGTGAACGACGCGTTCCGCCCGCTCTCGGTCTTCTTCGACCGGGTGCAGCGCCCGGAGCAGCTGTTCTCGATCGCGCTCGCCGCGATGCGCGTCCTCACCGATCCCGCCGAGACCGGTGCGGTGACGATCGCCCTGCCCGAAGACGTGCAGGCCGAAGCGATGGACGTCCCCCTCGAGTTCCTCCAGGACCGCGAGTGGCACATCCGCCGACCGTTGCCGGAGCGCGGACCGCTGGCGCGGGCGGTCGCGGCGATCCGCGGTGCGAAGCAGCCGCTCCTCGTCGCGGGAGGCGGTGTCATCTACTCCGAGGCGGAGCAGGCCCTGCGCGCATTGGTCGAGGCCACCGGCATCCCGGTCGGCACGACGCAGGCGGGCGGCGGCGCCCTGCCGTGGGATCATCCCCAGTACCTGGGCGGCATCGGCGCGACCGGTACCACCGCGGCGAACCGCATCGCGGCGGAGGCCGACGTCATCATCGGCGTCGGCACCCGGTACAGCGACTTCACGACGGCGTCCCGCACGGCCTTCCAGAACCCCGATGCGGTGTTCGTCAACATCAACGTCGCGGCCTTCGACGCCTACAAGCACGGCTCGCAGCTGCCCGTCGTCGCGGATGCCAGGGAGACCCTGGTCGCGCTGCGCGACGAGCTCGACGGATACCGCGTCGCACCGGGCCTGAGCGCGCGGATCGCCGACGAGAAGCGCGAGTGGGATGCGGTGGTCGATCGGGCGCTCGCTCCCACGGGCCGCGAGCTGCCGGGTCAGCCCGAGATCATCGGCGCCGTGCGCGGGGCCGTGGCCGACGAAGACGTCATCGTGCAGGCGGCCGGTTCGCTCCCCGGCGACCTGCACAAGCTGTGGCGCGTGAGCGACCCGCTGGGCTATCACGTCGAATACGCGTACTCCTGCATGGGCTACGAGATCGCGGGAGGCCTCGGCGTCAAGCGCGGGCTCACGGCATCCGGCGACGAGCGCGACGTCGTCGTCATGGTCGGCGACGGCTCGTATCTGATGCTGAGCTCCGAGCTCGCGACGGCCGTGGCCGAGGGCATCAAGATCATCGTCGTGCTCATCCAGAACCAGGGCTATGCCTCGATCGGGCATCTCTCGGAGACGGTCGGCTCGGAGCGCTTCGGCACGAAGTACCGCCGCTACGACGACGAGGCGCGCAACTTCCAGCGCGGCGACGTGCTGCCGGTCGACCTCGCCATGAACGCGCGCAGCTACGGCGTCGACGTCATCGAGGTCGCGAAGGGATCCGCGGCGGTCGACGACCTGCGCGCCGCGGTCGCCGCTGCGAAGGCCTCCGAGCGGACGACGCTCATCCACGTCGAGAGCGATCCGACGGTCTACGGCCCCGACGGCGAGGGCTGGTGGGATGTGCCGGTGGCCGAGGTCTCGAGCACCGAGACCGCGCAGCGGGCCCGCGAGGAGTACGAGGGTCAGCGCGCCGCACAGCGCCCGCTGCTGGGTGAGTCGGGGTAGGAGCGCTCGCGCTCCAGGCGCTTCCCACCCGGCACCGCGTACCCTGGAGGGTATGACCGAGACTCCCCGCACGCGCGAGACGCGCCCCGCAGCATCCGCGTCCGCCCCGCAGGGTCGGCCGGCCCAGGGCAAGGTCCGTGAGACGCGCCCGGCGCAGGTGCGCCCGGCGACCGAGGGATGGACCCAGCAGAAGGATGCCGAGGGGCGTCCGCTGCTGCAGTTCGCGAGCCCGAAGCGCGGCAAGCCGCCGGTGCACCTGGCCGACCTCACGCCGGCCGAGCGCATCGAGAAGGTCAAGGAGCTCGGGCTGCCCGGCTTCCGCGCGAAGCAGCTGTCGACGCACTACTTCCGCCACTACACGTCCGACCCCGAGCAGATGACCGACCTCCCGGCTGACACCCGGGAGCAGCTCGTCGCCGGGATGCTGCCGCCGCTGCTCACCGAGGTCCGCCGCCTCGAGACCGACAAGGGCGACACGATCAAGTTCCTGTGGCGTCTGCACGACGGCGCCTTGGTCGAGTCGGTGCTCATGCGCTACCCCGGCCGCATCACGCTGTGCGTGTCGAGCCAGGCCGGCTGCGGCATGAACTGCCCGTTCTGCGCGACCGGACAGGCGGGGCTGACCCGCAACATGTCCACCGCCGAGATCATCGAGCAGATCGTCCGCGCCAACCGGCTCATCGCCGAGGGCGGCCTCGGCGGCAAGAAGTCCGACGACCACAGCATGGAGCGCGTCTCGAACATCGTCTTCATGGGCATGGGTGAGCCGCTCGCCAACTACAAGCGCGTCATGGATGCGGTGCGGTCGATGGTCGCCCCGCAGCCCGACGGCCTCGGCATGAGCGCCCGTGGCATCACGGTGTCGACCGTCGGCCTGGTGCCGGCGATCAAGAAGCTCGCCGACGAGGGCATCCCCGTCACGTTCGCACTGTCGCTGCATGCGCCGGACGACCACCTGCGCGACGAGCTCATCCCGGTGAACTCCCGCTGGAAGGTCGATGAGGCGCTGGATGCCGCCTACGACTACTACGCCAAGACCGGCCGCCGTGTCTCGATCGAGTACGCGCTCATCAAGGACATGAACGACCACGGCTGGCGCGCCGACCTGCTGGCCGACAAGCTCAACCAGCGCGGACGCGGGTGGGTGCACGTGAACCCGATCCCGCTGAACCCGACGCCCGGCTCGATCTGGACGGCATCCGAGAAAGACGTCACGAACGAGTTCGTGCGCCGCCTGAACGACGCCGGCATCCCGACCACCCTCCGCGACACCCGCGGCAAGGAGATCGACGGCGCCTGCGGTCAGCTCGTCGCCACCACCGAAGACGAGGCCGCCTCCGCCGCGATGGCCTGAGGCGCACCGGCGCGACGGACATCTGTCGCGCCGAGCTGCTCGGCGCGGTCGAGCCAGCGGGTGATGGTCGCCGCCTTGGCATCTTTCACCCCGAGCATGCGGTGCGTGCGTACCGAGCGGATGCCGCAGAACTTCATGGTGTTGCGCACGATCTGCGTCTGTGCCGGGAGGCCGGTGAACGGCAGGAAGAACCAGGGAGTGTCGGCGAGCAGGAGCAGACGTCCACGGCGCGCGGGGATCAGGCCCTCGGGGAGGCCGAGCTTCGAGTAGCGGTATTCCTGCTGCGGCAGCAGCGCCCGATCGAAGAAGCCCTTGAGGAGGGCCGGCGGTGCGCCCCACCACACCGGTGTCGCGACGACGATCGTGTCGGCATCGTGCAGAGCCTGCTTCGCCTCGACGAGGTCGGGCTCGAGCGTCATGCGCTCGCGGTAGCCGAAGCGCAGGTTCGGATCGAAGTCGAGGTCGCGCAGAGCGAGCACGCGGGCATCGCCGTGCCCCGCGGCATAGCGCTGCGCGAGTGCGGCGGTCAAGGAGCGGGCGTCGGGGTGGCCGTCGATCACGAGAGCGGTCATGGCGGTGTTCCTATCTGGACAGTGTCAAGCTTGTGGACAGTGTCAAGATAGGAGATGATGTTGCTCATGTCAAGTTCGAAGGACGGCTACCACCACGGCGATCTCGCCCGTGCCCTGGAAGACGCCGCCATGCAGCTGCTGGAGCGGATGCCGGCGGCGGAGATCAGCCTGCGCGAGGTCGCACGGGCGGCGAACGTCAGCCACAACGCGCCGTACCACCACTTCTCCGATCGGCTCGGCCTGCTCAAGGCGATCGCCGAGCGCAGCATGGCCGACCTCCTCGCCCAGGTCCGCGCCGCCGCCGAGAAAGCCTCGACCCCGCGGGCGGCTCTCGTCGACGGCGGTTCGGCGTACATCCGCTTCGCGATCGAGCATCCGCACGCGTTCGACGCCGTCTACGACCCGACCGTCTGCGTCCCCGGATCCCCGACCGCCACGATGGCACCACTGATCGACGGGCTCGAGGCCGTGCTCGCCGAGGGCGCGGCCGCGGTGGGGCTCGACCGGCCGACCGATGTCGTGGCGCTGTGGGGGCTGATCCACGGTCTCGGCACACTCGCCGCCGCCGGACATTTCACCCTCGACGACGGGCTGGCCGCGTACGCCGCCGCCCTCGACCGTCTGCTCCCGGCATCCTGAATCCGCCGGACGGCACGGAACCTGTGAGGCACTCCAAGGACTTTTCCACGCTATCCACAGGCGACCTTTCGTAGATTGTTCGGATGCCCTATTCCGCCCATCGACCGGGTCGCTACGACTCGCAGGGTCGGATCATCATCGACGGCGAACCCGACGCCGTCACCGATGACCTCGACTTCCTGCGCGAATTCGAGCCGACCGGCGCCGACGACGCCACCCGCGAGGTCCCCGTCGCAGATCCTGCCGAGGCGACCCCGATCGCCGATGCGGTCGCCGCCGAAGAGGAGTCCGCGCCGGTGAAGCCCCCGCGCGAGCCCCGTGCCCGCAAGCCTCGCCGCAAGCGCGCCCCGCGCACGCCAGGCTCCCGTGCCCGGACCCTCGCGATCCTCGGTGGCGCGGAGGGCGAGATCCTCGACCGCGTCCCCGGCGAGACGCCCCGCTTCGTGCAGATGTTCTTCGTGCTCGCCGGTACCGCGCTGGTCTCCGCCATCTCGATGCTCTTCGCGCTCACCACCGGTGTGCAGGCCGCGATCTGGCTGGCCGTGCCGCTCGCGCTCGTGTGGGCGCTCATCATCTTCAACCTCGACCGCTTCCTCACCTCGACCATGAGCTCGACGCGGAACGTGTGGCGGCTCATCGGCCTCGCGATCCCGCGTGTGATCATGGCCGCGATCATCGGCTTCGTCGTCGCCGAGCCGCTCGTGCTGCAGATCTTCCACAACGACATCGCCCGCGAGGTCGCGTCGACCAACATCACGCAGTCGCAGTCCGATCAGGAGGCGCTCGAGACCGGTCCGGAGAAGATCGCGCTGGATTCCGCCACCGCCAAGGTCGCTGAGCTCGAGAACCAGGCCGCGACCGGCATCGTCGCAGGGACCGAGTCCTCTTCGGCGACCGAGTCGGCTGCCCAGGCGACCGTCGATGATGTGACCGCGAAGATGACCGCGCAGCAGGCCGTGATCGACCAGGCGCGCGTGCTCTACCAGTGCGAGCTGACCGGGGAGGGCGCGGGCACGGTTCCGGGCTGCACCGGGGTCAACGGCGAGGGCGCGAGCTCGGATGCCGCCCAGGCGCAGCTCGCCGAGGCGCAGCAGACGTACGACGCGCTCGCCGCGCAGCTGCGCACCGCGAACGAGGAGCTCGCCGCCGCCGGCACCGCCGCCAAGGAGAACACCTCGACGTCGGAGTCGACGAACCGCGAGCAGGCGAAGTCCCAGCTGCCGGCTGCGCGCGACACCTACGACCAGGCGCTCGCCGCATACAACGCACGAGCGGATGCCGTGGCCCAGGGCAACGCCGGAGCCGTCGGACTGCTCAGCCAGATCAGCGGCCTGAACCGCCTGAGCGAGAAGGAGCCCACGATCCTGTGGGCGCACATCCTGATCGCGGCGCTGTTCTTCATGATCGAGCTGCTTCCGGTGCTGGTCAAGGTGCTCACGAGCTACGGCGACCCGAGCCTCTACGAGAAGGCTGCGGCCATCCGCAAGCAGGTCGCCCTGGACCGGGTGACGGCCGAAGGCTTCCGCGACCGCGCCGAGATCGTGACGACTCCCGCGCCACCGTCAGCCTCTGCGCAGGCGACCTGACCTGACCTGGCCCGCGCTCCCGTCGAGCCGTCGCTCCTAGGCGACGAGCGTCAGGCTTCGCGACGGGAGCAGGACGTCGGCGATCACGGATGACCCGTGCGGCGGCGCGGCGAGCGTCAGCGAGCGGATCAGCGCGACGGTCGACGGCGGCCGCGCCCAGGGCTCGCCGGTCAGGGCCGCCTCGATCAGGGACAGCGGATGCTGAAGCGCGGGGTCGTGCTGGCGGGAATCATCGCTGAGCCATTCGATGAGCTGGCCGATGGTCCAATCGGGGTCGATTGGACCGAGATCTGCCGCGAGGGTGGTCGTAGAGGTGCTCATTGGTCCAGAATCGGGTCTCATGAGCGTCGATGACAGGGCCAATACCCGGCCGATGGACCACGGATCGGCCATTCCTGCGCCATCCGCAGGTTCGTCGCCGACTCTCGTCCGCTCCGGTGAGGTCGCCTCGGAGGCGTTGTCGGCACGGCTGGGGCGCTGGACCCACGGAGACGGCACGCTGGCTGCGCGGCTCTCCCGCGGCATCGAGGCTCTGATCACGGGCGGCGAGCTGCGCCCCGGCGACCGTCTGCCGGCCGAGCGCGCTCTCGCCGCCGCGAGCTCCGTATCGCGCGGCACGGTCGTCGCCGCGTACGCCGACCTGGCCGAGCGCGGTCTGGTGGACCGGCGGCAGGGGAGCGGCACACGCGTCGCCGGTGCGGCGGCATCCGTGGCTCCCGTGCAGCGGCAGGGACGCGGCGAGGCGCTGTTCTCGGCCCTGCCCAATGCGATCGACCTGCTTCGCACCGTGCCGCAGATCTCCGAGCTGGGCGTGCAGCTCATCAGCGAGCACAAGCCGCGACTCGAGCTGGCGCTGCTGCCCGAGACCGATCCGGCGGGCCTCCCCGCACTGCGCACCCTCATCGCCGACATGTACGCCGCGGAGGGCACGCCGACGACACCCGAGCAGATCCTCGTCACGCACGGCGCGCAGCAGGCCATCAGTCTCGTCGTCAATGCCCTCGTGAGCCCCGGCGACATCGTGCTCGCCGAGGAGATCACCTGGCCGGGCGTCACCGACTCGGTCAGCCTGCGCGGCGGCACGGTGCACGGTGTCCCTATGGGTCCGGACGGACTCGACGTCGACGCGCTCGAGCAGGCGCTCGCCCGGCTGCGGCCCGTGCTCGTGGCCCTCAACCCGCACCACCAGAACCCCACGGGGTCTCGCCTCCCCGCCGCCGCGCGGCATCGCGTCGCCGAGCTGGCCGCCCAGTACGGCGTGCCGGTGATCGAGGACCGGGTCGTGGCCGGCATCTCCTTCGACGGCGTGGTGCCGCCGACCCTCGCGGCCGAGCGGGCCGACGCCCCGATCATCGTCGTGGAGTCGGTCTCGAAGTGGGTGTGGGCGGGGCTGCGGATCGGATGGCTGCGCGCCGACCCCGTGCTCGTGCGCCGCCTGCGCGGGGCCCGGCAGCTCGCCGACCAGTCCACCAGCGTGCCGGGCCAGCTGCTCGCGCTCGACCTGATCGCCCGTGCCGATGACCTCCGTCGGGCGAACAGTCGCATCCACCAGGAGCGCCTGCGGCTGCTGCAGGAGCTGATGGCCGAGCACCTGCCCGACTGGAAGGTCGAGCCGCCGCGCGGCGGGCTGTCGCTGTGGGTCCGGGTCCCTGCCGGCTCCGCCGCCGCGCTCGCCCGGGTGGCCGCGGCGCACGGCGTCTCGATCGCGGGGAGCGCGGCGTTCGCGGTGTCGGTGTCTCCCGACGACCACATCCGCATCCCGTTCACCGCCCCGGACGACGTGCTCGCCGAGGGCATCCGTCGTCTCGGAGCGGCCTGGCGAGAGTATCGGGAGACTCTCGGGATGCCTTCCTAGGATGTCCCGCATGACACCGCTGCCGCGCCGGACACTTTGGATCTCGATCGTCGGCGTGCTCGCCGTCACGGCCTACGCGGCGGTGGCCGCGGTGCAGATCCTCGTGCTCAATCCGCTCGCCGCCGTTCCCGGGCGCACGCTCGACGAGATCCGCGCCGAGATGGATGCTGCGGGCGAGGTCCTCCTGTGGGAGCCCGTGGCCTTCATCCTCGGTATCGGCGTGGTGCTGGCGGTGGTGGTCGCGATCGCCTCGATCCGCGGGCGCGCACATCCGATGGTTCCCGTGATGAGCTATCTGGCGTTGCTGATGCTCGGTGCGTTCGGCTACTTCACCGCGTCGTTCGGCGTGGGAATGAGCCTCGCCGACACGTTCGGGATCAGCGGCGGGGACTACTCGCCCTGGGCGCGACCGCTCTATGCCGTGAGCCTCTTCGCCGGCGTCGCGCTCGTTGTCGTCCCCCTCGTGATGCTGGTGCGCCGGCGGACGGTCGTCGCTCCCGCATGACGGCGGATGCCGGCATCCAGCCCCGTCATCACACGCAGCCAGTAGCGTTGTTCCATGGTCAACTATCGCTATCTCGGCAACAGCGGTCTCAAGGTCTCGGAGATCACCTACGGCAACTGGGTCACCCACGCCTCGCAGGTCGGTGACGACGCCGCCGTCAAGACCGTGCACGCCGCACTGGATGCCGGAATCACCACCTTCGACACCGCCGACACCTACGCCAACACGGCGGCGGAGGTCGTGCTCGGCAAGGCTCTGGAAGGACAGCGCCGCGAGGGGCTGGAGATCTTCACGAAGGTCTACTTCCCGACCGGCCCGAAGGGTCCGAACGACACCGGCCTGAGCCGCAAGCACATCTTCGAGTCGATCAACGGCTCGCTGCAGCGCCTCGGCACCGACTACGTCGACCTGTACCAGGCGCACCGCTTCGACTACGAGACTCCCCTCGAAGAGACGTTCCAGGCGTTCGCCGACGTCGTCCGCCAGGGCAAGGCGCTCTACATCGGCGTTTCCGAGTGGACCGCCGAGCAGCTGCGCGAGGGGCACGCGCTGGCGAAGCAGCTCGGCATCCAGCTCATCTCGAACCAGCCGCAGTACTCCATGCTGTGGCGCGTGATCGAGGGCAAGGTCGTGCCGGCATCCGAAGAGCTGGGGATCTCGCAGATCGTCTGGTCGCCCATGGCGCAGGGCGTGCTCAGCGGCAAGTACCTGCCCGGTCAGCCGGTGCCCGAGGGCTCGCGCGCAACTGACCCGCACAGCGGCGCCGACTTCATCAAGAGCTTCCTGCAGGACGACATCCTCACCGCCGTCCAGCGCCTGAAGCCGATCGCCGAGCAGGCAGGTCTCTCGATGCCGCAGCTCGCGATCGCGTGGGTGCTGCAGAACCCGAACGTCGCGGCCGCGCTGGTCGGAGCCTCCCGTCCCGAGCAGCTCGCCGAAACGGTCAAGGCCTCGGGCGTGAAGCTCGACGCCGACACCCTGGCCGCGATCGACACGGCCCTGGGCGACGCGGTCAACCGCGACGCCGAGCACACGTACTCGGTGTCGCCGAAGGCGCGCCTGACCTGAGGCCAGACACGCAGAAGGCCGCCGTTCCTCGGAACGGCGGCCTTCTCGTTGTCCGGGGGGAGCTCGGTCGGGTCCCGGTCAGCCGAGGGTGATGTCGACCTGGATCTCGGCGGCGAGGCGCTCGAGGTCGTCGCGCAGCGCATCCAGATCGACGGATGCCGGCACCTTCGCGGAGACGGATGCCTCGAACAGGCGGCCGCCGGCCATGGCCGCATCTCGGGTCTCGGTGGCGAGCTCCTCGATGCTCAGCGCGTGGGCGCTCAGGACGGCAGAGACCTCGCGCACGATGCCGGGTCGGTCGTTGCCGAGCACCTGGATCTCGAGCAGCCGATCGTCGGCGGCATCCGCATCCGGCGTCCCGGTGAGCACGGCGAGGGTCAGCAGCCCCTGCCCCTGGAGTCCACGCAGCGCGGAGCTCAGTTCGGGTGCCCGGTCTTCCGCGACGGACACCTCGATCACGCCCGCGAACGTGCCGGCGAGCTCCGCCAGCGAGCTGTTCTCCCAGTTGCCGCCGTGCGCCTCGACGACATCGGCGACAGCGGCCACGAGGCCAGGACGGTCTGCACCCGCGACGGTGAGGATCAGAGTTGTCATGCGGCCAGCGTAGCCCGACGCCGTCACTCGCCCCAGACGCCCGATTCCAGGAACCGATCGAGCCGCGCGCGGTGCGGGGCGAGGTCCCAGCCCTGCGCCGCGACCCACTCATCCGAGTAGTACGTGCCCGCGTAGCGGACCCCGCTGTCGCAGATCAGAGTGACGACGCTGCCGGTCTCGCCCGCGGCCCGCATCCGGGCGATCAGCTGGAACGCGCCGTACAGGTTCGTGCCGGTCGAGCCGCCGGCCCAGTGCAGGGTGCGCTCGCGCAGCATCCGGATCGCGGCGATCGACCCGGCATCCGGCACCCGGATCATCTCGTCGATCACGGTGGGCACGAACGAGGCCTCGACCTGCGGCCGGCCGATGCCCTCGATGCGGCTCGGGCGCCCGGCGGGCGGGTCGACCGTGCCGGCCCAGCCGTCATAGAACGCCGAGCCCTCCGGGTCGACCACGGCGATGCGCGTCTCGTGGCGGCGGTACTTCACGTACCGCCCGAACGTCGCGCTCGTGCCGCCGGTTCCGGCGCCGGTCACGATCCAGGTGGGGATAGGATGCCGCTCCTGCGCGAGCTGACTGAACACGCTCTCCGCGATGTTGTTGTTGCCCCGCCAGTCGGTCGCGCGCTCGGCGAACGTGAACTGGTCGAGGTAGTGGCCGGTGCAGTCGGATGCGAGGCGCTGCGCCTCGGGCGACATGTCCTCGGCACGGTCGACGAAGTGGCAGGTGCCACCGTAGAACTCGATGAGATCGATCTTCTCCTGCACGGTCGAGCGCGGCACCACCGTGATGAACGGCAGCCCCAGCATGCGGGCGAAGTACGCCTCGGAGACGGCGGTCGATCCGCTCGACGACTCGACGAGCGTGGTGTCCTCCCGGATGCGGCCGTTGACCAGTCCGTAGAGCAGGAGCGAGCGCGCCAGGCGGTGCTTGAGCGAACCGGTCGGGTGGACCGACTCGTCCTTGAGATACAGGTCGATGCCCCACTCGGGCGGCAGCGGGAAGAGGTGCAGGTGCGTGTCGGCACTGCGGTTCGCGTCGGCTTCCAGCAGGGCGATCGCGGTGCTGGTCCAGTCGCTCATACCCTCGAGACTATCGGCCGCCTCGTCGATCATCCGGGTGTGCTCACCCCTCGGCGGGATGTTCCGGCCCGAGTGTCGATGCCATCGGTTCGCCGGCCGCATCGCCCTTGAGTTCGACGAGGATCGTGTGCGTCGGCGTCGTCCCGGTGTTCTCGCCGGAGTGACGCTGCGCGGGTATCCAGACCGCCTGCCCGGAGGTGAGGACCGTGTCGAACGTCCGCTCACCGGCGCTGAGGCGACGGGAGAAGTCGCTGAGGGTGACCATGACGCTGTTGGGATGGTCGTGCGGCGTCGTCCTGTCGCCGGGGACGTCGGTGTATTCGAGCACGCGGACGTGCTCGTTCTCCCAGAGGGTGCGGTAGTGGTCGGGGTTGGTGAGCGTGGGATCGTCGGTGATCATGCGGTGAAGCTACACCTCTCACCGTGGTGCCGTCAGACCCACTTCCGCGTCCGGGTGCCGGGGCGCCCGGAACCGCTCAGGGTGCCGCCGCGTGGCGCAGCCAGCGCTCGATGCCCGCGATGTGCGCGGTCGTCAGCGAGGTCGCCAGTGCGGGGTCGCGCTGGGCGACCGCGTCGGCGATCGCCCGGTGCTCTGACAGGGTGCGCTCGACGGCCCCCGTCTCGGTGAGTCCGCGCCAGGCGCGGGCGCGCACCGTCTGGCTGCTCAGGTGCTCGATCAGGCTCGCGAGGTACGCATTGCCCGCCATCGCCACGATCTCGCGGTGGAAGCGGATGTCGTGGTCGACGAGCTCTTCGATACTGACCGAGGCGTCCACACCCTCGACCTCGCGCTGCAGCTCGGCGATCTGCTCGTCGGTGCCCAGCGTGGCGGCGAGGCCCGAAGCCTGCGACTCCAGCATCCGGCGCACGGCGAAGATCTCGAGCATCGAGTCGTCGTCGTGCATGTCGACGACGAACGAGATCGCCTCCAGCAGCAGGTGCGGCTCGAGACTCGTCACGTAGGTGCCGTCGCCGCGCCGCACGTCGAGCACGCGGATGACCTCGAGCGCCTTGACCGCCTCGCGCATCGAGCTGCGGGAGAGACCGAGCCGCTCGGAGAGTTCCTTCTCCGGAGGCAGACGATCGCCGGGGGCCAGCTCGCCCGACACGATCATCGCCTTGATCTTCGCGATCGCGTCATCCGTCACAGCCATGGCGTCATCCTAGCGATTGCTCCGATGTCTGCGGCAGGATGAGGGGATGCGAGTTCTCGATGCACATCTGCACCTGTGGGATCCGGAGGCACTGACCTACACGTGGCTCGAAGGCCCGATGGCGTACCGGTTCGCCGACCTGGAACTCGAGCACGCCCGCCTGGAGCGCGCCGAGACCGAGAAGTGCGTGTTCGTGCAGGCCGGGACCGTCGACGACGACTTCCTCGATGAGGTGCTCTGGGTCGCAGGGCTCGCGCCCGCGCTCGGAGTGGTCGGCATCGTCGCCGGCATCCGCCTCGACCGGGGGACCGACACGGTCGCGCACCTCGAAGGTCTCGCGGCCGAGCCGCTCGTCGTCGGCGTGCGGCACAACCTGCAGGGCGAGCCCGACGGGCTGGCGGTGTCGGCGGCCTTCGTGACCGGCGCGCGCGAGGTCGCCGCGCGCGGTCTGACCTTCGACGCGTGCGTGCGCGCCGCGCAGCTGCCGGATGTCGCCCGCCTCGCCGGAGCCATCCCAGAGCTGCGGCTCGTGCTCGATCATCTGGGGAAGCCCGCCGTGGGCACGGCCGCGGCTCCGCTGGCGCCGACCCCGGAATGGGCCCGCGACCTGACCGAGCTGGCGCGGCATCCGAACACCTTCTGCAAGCTCTCGGGGCTGCCCGGTGAGGCCGGTGGCGACTGGGATGCCGCGCAGTTGATCCCGTTCCTCGATGTGGCGGCCGATGCGTTCGGGATCGAGCGGCTGATGTGGGGGAGCGACTGGCCCGTCTCGGTCATCGGACCGGCCGAGGACGACGACCCGCACGCACCGGAGGACGGCTCGCCGACCTACCAGCCCACGGCCCGCACGCGCTGGGCCGACACGGTGATCGCCTGGGCGGATGCGCGGGGCCATGACCTCGACGCGATCTTCTGGACCACCGCCGAACAGTTCTATCGCACGGATGCCCGGCCGCAGGCGCCGACCGCCGAGCCTCCGCGTCACGGCATCCGGGGCTGGTTCCGCGGCAACCGCGGCTGACGTCGCGCGGAACTCACTCCGCGCGAAGCCGCAACCGTGCCATGCCGCCGTCGACCTCGATGGACGTGCCGGTCGTCGAGCCGGCGGCGGGGCTCACGAGGTAGGCGACCGCGGCGGCCACCTCATCGGGGTCGACGAGCCGCCCGTGCGGCTGGCGGGCCTCGAGCGCGGCGCGTTCGGCCGCGGGGTCGACGGCCGAATCCAGCAGGCGCCCGACCCACGGGGTGTCGGCCGTGCCGGGGTTGACCGCATTCACCCGGATGCCCTCGCGCAGGTGGTCGGCCGCCATCGCGCGGGTCAGCGCCGAGACGGCTCCCTTCGACGCGCTGTACAGCGCCCGCTGCGGGAGTCCGGTGGTCGAGGCGATGGATGCGGTGTTGCAGACCGCCGCGGCAGGCGACTTCCGCAGCCAGGGCAGTGCGGCCGCGGTCACGCGGGCGATGCCGGTCACGTTGATCGAGAGCACCCGTGCCCACTCGTCGTCGTCGTTCGCGGCGACGTCACCTTGCGCGCCGATCCCGGCATTGTTCACGACGATGTCGACGCGCCCGAACCGCTCGGCCACCGCCGCGACCGCCATGTCGACGCTCGTGCGATCCGAGACGTCGGCGGTGAAGGCCGCGAAGGCGGGGTCGGCGCCGGCGGTGTCGCGGTCGAGCACCGCGATGGTCGCCCCGTCGGCGTGCAGACGCTGCGCGATCGCTGCGCCGATTCCGGATGCTCCGCCGGTGACGATCGCCACCAGCCCGTTCAGTGCGCTCACTTCGGTGCCTCCCATGCCACGAACTCCTGTCGCTGGCGGCCGAGGCCGTCGATCTCGATCTCGACCACATCGCCGGGTGCGAGGTAGGGGTACTTCCCCGAGAGCGCGACGCCCTGCGGGGTGCCGGTGAGGATCAGGTCTCCCGGCTCGAGCGTCACGTACTGCGACAGGTGGTGCACGATGTGCTCGACCGTGAAGATCATGTCGCTCGTGTTCGAGTCCTGCCGCGGCTCGCCGTTCACGAAGCTGCGCAGTCCGAGCGCGTGGTGGTCGACCTCGTCGGGTGTGACGAGCCACGGTCCCGTGGGGTTGAATCCCGGGGCGATCTTGCCCTTGGACCACTGCCCGCCCGACACCTCGATCTGGAACGCCCGCTCCGAGACGTCGTTGGCGGCGACGAAGCCGGCCACATGGGCGAGCGACTCCCCGGGGGAGTCGAGGTAGGCCGCGCGGGCGCCGATCACGATGCCGAGCTCGACCTCCCAGTCGGTCTTCTCGCTGCCGCGGGGGATCGTCACCGCGTCGTCGGGACCGACCACCGTGTTGGGTGTCTTCAGGAAGAGGATGGGGATGGTTGGCGGCTCCGAGCCCGACTCGGCCGCGTGGGCAGCGTAGTTCATGCCGATGCAGATCACGGCGCTCGGACGGGCGATCGGTGCGCCGATGCGCATCGCCGCGGCATCCGCGAGCTCCGGAAGCTCCCCGGCATCGCGGGCGGCCGCGACCCTGGCGACGAAGTCGCTCGCGAGGAAGTCGCCGTTCACATCGGATGTCAGGGGGCGGAGGTCGAGGTAGTGATTACCCTCCACGAGGACGGGGATCTCCGTGCCGGGGGTGCCGAGCCGCGCGAACTTCATGATTCTCCTGATCGGTGGGGAGGCCACGACGCTGCGGCCCATCTCGTTGACAGTATAGACATCGGATGTTTACACTCCAAGGTATCCGCACGGAAGAGATCCGCCGTGCACGGAGAGGACCCCCGTGACCCGTATCGTCGCCCTCGACACCACCGACATCCGCTTCCCCACGTCGTTGAGCCTGGATGGTTCGGACGCGATGAACCCCGACCCCGACTACTCCGCCGCGTACGTGATCGTGCGCACGGACGCCCACGACGGCATCGAGGGGCACGCGTTCGTCTTCACGATCGGCCGCGGCAACGACGTGCAGGTCGCCGGGATCGACGCGCTCGCGGACCACCTCGTCGGCCGCGAGCTCGAGCCGCTGCTCGACGACATGGGCGGCACCTTCCGCGAGATCATCGGCGACTCGCAGCTGCGCTGGCTCGGCCCCGAGAAGGGCGTCATGCACATGGCCATCGGCGCGGTCATCAACGCCCTGTGGGACATCAAGGCCAAGCGCGCGGGACTGCCCCTGTGGCAGCTGCTCGCCCGGATGACCCCGGAACAGCTCGTCGACCTCGTCGACTTCCGCTACCTCACGAACGCGCTCACCCGCGAGGACGCCCTCGAGATCCTGCGCGCCGCGGAACCGGGCCGCGCCGAGCGGGAGCAGCAGCTGCTCGCCACCGGGTATCCGGGCTACACCACGAGTCCCGGCTGGCTCGGATACTCCGACGAGAAGCTCGAACGGCTCGCCCGCGAGGCCATGGCCGACGGCTTCACGCAGATCAAGCTCAAGGTCGGCGCCGACCTGCAGGACGACATCCGCCGCTTCCGCAAAGCCCGCGAGGTGTGCGGACCGGACTTCCCGATCGCGATCGACGCGAATCAGCGCTGGGAGGTGTCGGAGGCGATCGAGTGGGTGAACGCGCTCGCCGAGTTCCACCCCGCGTGGATCGAGGAGCCGACCAGCCCCGACGACGTCCTTGGTCACGCCGAGATCGCTCGAGGTGTGGCACCGATCCGCGTCGCCACCGGCGAGCACGCCCAGAACCGTGTCATCTTCAAGCAACTGCTGCAGGCGGATGCCATCTCCGTCATGCAGATCGATGCCGTGCGCGTCGGCGGCGTCAACGAGAACATCGCCAACCTGCTGCTCGCCGCCAAGTTCGGCGTTCCGGTGTGCCCGCACGCGGGTGGGGTGGGTCTGTGCGAAGCGGTGCAGCACCTGTCGATGTTCGACTTCGTCGCGGTCACCGGCACCCGTGAGGGCCGCATGATCGAGTTCGTCGACCACCTGCACGAGCACTTCGTCGTGCCGACCGACATCCGGGGTGGCTCCTACATGGCGCCGACGGCACCGGGCAACGGCATGGAGATGAAGGCCGACACCATTGCGGCCTACACCTGGAGGGGCGCGCACGTCGGCGCCTGAGTCCGTGCGTCAGTCCACGGCCCGGCGCGCCCGATAGGCGGCGACGGCGTTGCGGTTCGCGCAGGTCGTCGAGCAGTAGCGCTTCGAGCGGTTGCGGGAGAGATCCAGGGCGATCGCCAGGCAGGTGTCGTCCGCGCACACGGAGAGGCGCGAGCCCTCCTCAGCGCGGATGACGTCGATCAGCGCCATCGCGGTCTCGATCAGCACGCGCTCCGCCAGCGGATGCTCGTCGGCCACGGCGTGGAGGTGCCAATCGACCCCGTCGTGTCGGAGCAGTCGCGGGGTGAGGCGGGACTCGGCGAGTGCGGCGTTGACGAGTTCGGCCATCTCGTCGCGCGGCGCCAGCAGCATGGATCGCAGACGCGGGCGCAGGCGGCGCAGGGAGACGAGCTCGTCTTCATCGCGGTCGAGTCGTCCGGTGTAGGGGAACTCGCGAAGGAAGGCGCGTTCGTCGTCGAGGTCGACCAGCGTGTCCGGATCCTCTGCCGAGTTCACGAGCCAGACGGCGGCGCGGAGACCCTCTTGGGTGTCATCGGTGAAGATCACGTTGACATCTTACAGCGCGCGCGAGTAGCGTCATCGATCATGGGCAGGGTGAGCAATGACAGCGTGGCGGTCGCGTCCGCACGCCGCGCGCGCCTGGGGTTGCCGCTCGCGATCGCGGCCGCGCTGTCGTTCGGCATGTCCGGCGCGTGGGCGCGCGGGCTCATCGACGCGGGGTGGACGCCGGGGGCCGCCGTCACCGCGCGCATCTGGGTGGCGGCCCTCGTGCTGCTCATCCCCACGATCCTGTCGCTGCGCGGACGGTGGGGTCTCCTTCGCCGCAACGCCGGCATGATCCTCGCCTACGGACTGCTCGCCGTCACCGCGACCCAGCTCTTCTACTTCCAGGCCGTCGCCGTCATGGATGTGGGGTTGGCGCTGCTCATCGAATACACCGCACCGGTCGCGGTGCTGCTGTGGTTGTGGGCCCGGCGGGGTGAGCGTCCGAGTCGCAAGAGCGCCATCGGCGCGGCCGTCGCTTTCGTCGGCCTGGTGCTCATGCTCGACATCCTCACGGGGGCCGACGTGAACGTGGCCGGCATCCTGTGGGCGCTCGGAGCCATGGTGGGGGCGGCGACGTACTTCGTGCTGTCGGCGAAGGTCGACACCGGCCTGCCGCCCCTCGCGCTCGCGGGAAGCGGGCTGCTGCTCGGTGCGCTCGGGCTCACCGTCGCCGGGGCGATCGGTGTCCTGCCGATCGCGTGGGCGACCGACGACATCGCCTACCGTTTCGGCAGCGTGCCCTGGTTCGTCCCCGTGCTGGCGATGGGGGTCGTCGCGACAGCGCTCGCGTACCTGCTCGGCATCGCGTCGACCCGGATGCTGGGGTCGCGACTCGCGTCGTTCGTCGCGCTCGCCGAGGTGGTCGCCGCGCTCCTGTTCGGCTGGCTGCTGCTCGGGCAGCTCCCCGATCTGCTGCAGGGGCTCGGTGGGGTGCTCGTGCTCGTGGGGGTCGTGGTGGTCAAGCTGGGCGAGCCCGTCGCGGCAGAGTTCGTGGAGCCGGTCCCCGCCTCCGGGAATGTATACGGGAAGCCCGCGCAGTAAGACTGAGGGGCCGGTGGCGGTCCTTTATGTATACACTGAGGGCATGACCCCTGTTGTCGAGCGTCTCTCCGCGAGTGATCGCGCGTACACGGCCCTGCTCGACGACATCCAGTCCGGTGCTCTTCCCGCCGGCTTCGTCCTCGGCGAGGTCGAGCAGGCCGAACGTCTCGGTGTGAGTCGCACCCCGATGCGCGAGGCGCTGCGCCGACTGGCCGGTGACGGGCTCGTCGTCCAGCAATCGCCGCGCGTCACCGTGGTCGCCGACCTGGATGCCGACGACATCCGCTCGCTCTTCGAGATCCGCCGCGCGCTGGAGGAGAGCTCCGCCCGTCTGGCCGCCGTGCGCGGGGATGCCGGCCTGTTCGCCGAACTCGCCGAGGAGTTCGCGCACGTCGATCTCACCGCGCCCGCCGGTCGCGACGCGTACTACGCCCTGATCGCCCGGTTCGACGCCGCCCTCGATGCGGCCGTCGCCAACGACTACATCGCCTCGGCCCTGCGCACCGTGCGCACGCACCTCGTGCGGGTGCGGCGGATGGCCCGCGACAAGCCCACCCGACTCGCGGCATCCGCCGCCGAGCACCGCACGATCGCCGAGGCGCTCGCCGCCCGCGACGGCGACCTCGCCGCCCATGCCACCCACGTGCACCTGCACAACGCCCTCACCGGCATCCTCGACTCCCTCGACTCCAGCAACCGTGAAGGATAAGAAATGACCGTCACCCACCACGTCCGTGTGCACCGCAGCGACGAGAACCTTGCCCGGGAAGACCAGCTCGCCTGGAAGATCGCCGAGGTCGCCGCCGACCAGGTCGAGGTCGAGCAGGACGTCGTCGACATGATCATCAACCGCATCATCGACAACGCCTCGGTGGCGGCGGCATCACTCACCCGGGCCCCGATCAACGCCGCCCGCGCACAGGCGTTCAGCCACCCCGTCTCCACCGGCGGCGTCGGCGCGAACCTGTTCGGTGCGGCGCTCGACCACCGCACCAGCCCCGAGTGGGCGGCCTGGGCGAACGGCGTGGCCGTGCGCGAACTCGACTACCACGACACCTTCCTCGCGGCGGAGTACTCGCACCCCGGCGACAACATCCCGCCGATCCTCGCGGTCGCCCAGCACACCGGCAAGGACGGCCGGGCACTCGTGCGCGGCATCGCGACCGGCTACGAGATCCAGATGGACCTGGTGCGCGCGATCTGCCTGCACAAGCACAAGATCGACCACGTCGCCCACCTCGGCCCGTCGGCGGCGGCCGGCATCGGCACCCTGCTCGGCCTCGACGTCGAGACGATCTACCAGGCCGTCGGACAGGGCCTGCACACCACGACCGCCACGCGTCAGAGCCGCAAGGGCGAGATCTCGACCTGGAAGGCGCACGCCCCGGCCTTCGCGGGCAAGATGGCCGTCGAGGCGGTCGACCGGGCGATGCGGGGGCAGACGAGCCCCGCGCCCATCTACGAAGGCGAAGACGGTGTGATCGCCTGGATGCTCGACGGCAAGGAAGCCGCGTACGACGTGCCGCTGCCGGCCGCGGGCGAGCCCAAGCGCGCGATCCTCGACTCGTACACGAAGGAGCACTCGGCCGAGTATCAGGCCCAGGCGCTCATCGACCTCGCCCGCAAGCTCGGCCTCGAGAACCCGGCGCTGCGTGATCCCGCGAACATCGACTCGATCGTCATCCACACCAGCCACCACACCCACAACGTGATCGGCTCGGGCGCGAACGACCCGCAGAAGTACGACCCGACCGCATCGCGCGAGACGCTCGACCACTCGGTGCCCTACATCTTCGCGGTCGCGCTGCAGGACGGCGGCTGGCACCACGTCGACTCCTATGCCCCCGAGCGTGCGGGCCGTGCCGACACGGTCGCGCTGTGGCACAAGATCACCACGGCAGAGGATGCCGAATGGACGCGCCGCTACCACTCCGAGGACCCGGCCGAGAAGGCGTTCGGCGGTCGCGTTGAGATCCGACTCACTGACGGTTCGACCGTGGTCGACGAGATCGCCGTGGCCGACGCGCATCCGCTGGGCGCCCGCCCGTTCGCGCGCGAGAACTACATCGCGAAGTTCCGTCTGCTGGCCGAGCCCGTGCTCGAGCCTGCCGAGATCGAGCGGTTCCTTGCGCTCGTGCAGCGTCTGCCCGAGCTCACAGCCGCCGAGGTCGGCGAGCTGTCGATCGTCGCGAAGCCCGGCCTGCTCGAGGCAGCGCCGGCGCCTGCGGGACTCTTCTGATGCTGTACTCCACCGTCACGCCCGCCGAGAAGCGACGGCTGTTCCGGGAGCGGCTCCGCTCCGGCGAACTGCTGCGCTTCCCGGGAGCCTTCAACCCGCTGAGCGCCCGCCTGATCGAGCAGAAGGGCTTCGACGGGGTCTACATCTCCGGCGCCGTGCTCGCAGCCGACCTGGGCCTGCCCGACATCGGCCTCACCACGCTGACCGAGGTCGCCGGCCGGGCGAAGCAGATCGCCCGCATGACCGACCTCCCCGCGATCGTCGACGCCGACACCGGCTTCGGCGAGCCGATGAACGTGGCCAGGACGATCCAGGAGCTTGAGGACGCGGGCCTCGCCGGCACGCACATCGAGGACCAGATCAACCCGAAGCGCTGCGGCCACCTCGACGGCAAGGCCGTGGTCGACGAGAACACCGCGATCAAGCGCATCCGCGCCGCCGCCGACGCCCGACGCGACCCGAACTTCCTCATCATGGCGCGCACCGACATCCGGGCGATCGAGGGGTTGGACGCGGCGATCGACCGTGCCAAGGCGCTGGTGGATGCCGGTGCCGACGCGATCTTCCCCGAGGCGATGCGCACGCTCGCCGAATTCGAGGCGATGGCCGAGGCGCTCGACGTGCCGATCCTGGCGAACATGACCGAGTTCGGCAAGAGCGAGCTGTTCTCCACCGACCAGCTGCGGGATGCCGGCGTCAACCTGGTCATCTGGCCGGTGTCGCTGCTGCGCATCTCGATGGGGGCCGCAGGCCGTGCTCTCGATACGCTGAACGACGAGGGGCACCTGACCTCGAAGCTCGGCGAGATGCAGCACCGCGCCGATCTCTACGACCTGATCGACTACGAGTCGTACAACCATTTCGACTCGGGCGTCTTCAACTTCACCATCACGAAGGAGTGACCATGACCGAGCCGGACATCAAGAAAGGCCTCGCGGGGGTCGTCGTCGACACGACCGCGATCTCGAAGGTCAACCCCGAGACGAACAGCCTGCTCTACCGCGGCTACCCCGTGCAGGAGTTGGCCGACACGCAGCCGTTCGAGGCCGTCGCCTACCTCCTCTGGAACGGCGAGCTGCCGACGCCGGAAGAGCTCGCGGCGTTCCGGCTCGAGGAGCGCAAGAACCGCGCACTCGCCGACAACGTCAAGGCCGCGATCGACCTGGTGCCGCTCGACGCCCACCCGATGGACGAGGTCCGCACCGCGGTCAGCCTGATCGGCGCCTCCGACCCCGGTGCGGGCGGTTCGGTGCTCGACGCCGGTGGCAGCCCCGAACAGAACCTCGAGCGCAGCATCCGTCTGTTCGCCGCCCTGCCGGCGATCGTCGCCTACGGTCAGCGTCGCCGTCGCGGGGAGGAGATCATCGCGCCGCGCGATGACCTCGACTACTCCGCGAACTTCCTCTGGATGACGTTCGGCGAAGAGGCGGACGACGTCGTGGTCGACGCGTTCAACCGCTCGATGATCCTGTACGCGGAGCACTCCTTCAACGCCTCGACGTTCACGGCGCGCGTGATCACCTCGACCCTGAGCGACATCTATTCGGCGGTTGTCGGGGCGATCGGCGCCCTCAAGGGGCCGCTCCACGGCGGGGCCAACGAGGCCGTGCTGCACATCTTCGACGATATCGGCACGGCCGAGAACGTCGTGCCCTGGCTCGACAAGGCCCTCGCCGAGAAGCGCAAGATCATGGGCTTCGGGCACCGCGTCTACAAGAAGGGCGACTCCCGCGTGCCGACCATGAAGGCGGCGCTCGACACGCTCGTGGAGCACTACGACCGCCCCGAGGTCGCCGCCCTCTACGACACTCTCGAGTCGGAGTTCGTCGCCCGCAAGGGCATCTATCCGAACCTCGACTACCCGTCGGGTCCGGCGTACAACCTGATCGGCTTCGACACCCTGACCTTCACGCCGCTCTTCGTGGCCGCGCGGGTCACCGGGTGGACGGCGCACGTGATCGAGCAGGCCGGATCGAACGCGCTGATCCGTCCGCTGTCGCACTACGACGGTCCCGACGAGCGGCACATCGAGAGCTGACTCCTGACAAGAGAGAACGCACCCCCGGGTGCTCCGGGGGTGCGTTCTCTCGTCTCGTCGACCGTCAGTAACGGATGGTCGTCGTGTACCAGGTGCCGCGGTTGAAGCTCTTGACGCACGGAGAATAGCTGGTGACCCGGTAACCGGCCTTCGCGATGGCTACCATCTGTGCTCCCGTCGCCGAGATGCAGGCCGTGCGGTTCTGCGAGGAGTATCCCCACATGTTCTCCGCGTACGCCGGAGCAGCCCCCAGCGTGGCCCCCGCCACGACGGCGAGCCCTGCGGCGAACGATGCCAACTTGGTCGATTTCTTCATGATTCCACCCTCCATCCGGTCAGCGCGCGGTGCGCTTCAGCAAGGAGCATAGCCAGCGCCGTCGCGCCCTTCGTGCTTGAGAACTTCTACGACACCCCGCCGGCCTCGGCATCGCAGTACTTCATCGTGTTCGCGGTCGGAAACCTGGCCGGCGCGCTCATCGAGGAGGTCTCGCCGGGAAAGGGGAGCTGAGCCCGCGCTCAGCGCGCCCGGAGCCAGCGGCGGATGCGGCCGCGGGCGTTCCGGTAGGGCGATGAGGTGTTGAGCGAGATCATGCGCCCCATCGTCCAGGTGCGGTACCACGGGGCACCGTAGAGCTCCTCGTCCGAACGACTCAGGACGAGGGCTTCGATCCGCTGCTCTGCGTTGTCGAGGCGTGCACGCAGCTCGGCCCAGGACCCGCCCTCATGGTCGCGGTAGAAGCGCTGCGCCAAGGCGCCGAGGTCATTCCAGCCGAAGTCGGCGGCTGGCAGCTCGTCGGGGAGCCCGGCGGCGCGACGCTCGTGCCAGGCGAGCACCTCCTCGTTCCAGCCGATCAGGTACGCGAGAAGGTCAGCCGGACTCATCATCGTGTCCTTGACGTGACCGGGCAGCACGAGTTCGCGGGCGGACTCCGTCGGTACCCGATCGAGGTCGGCGCACAGGCGGGCATACTCCGTCCGGATCGCGGTGAGCAGCTCGTCCTTCGTCGCGGGAACAGCCATCAGCGGGTGAGCCAGCTCCGCAGTGAACGGGTGACGAACGGGAGCACCCAGTACGCCATGATCGGCGTGAGCACGAGGGTCGTGACGAGCACGCGCAGCCAGATCGGCAGCTCGTTCCATCCGGGGATGGGGCTCATCGCGTAGGTGAATGCGAGGTTCACCGGGAAGAAGCCCAGCCAGATCGAGGTCGCCTGCTTCCATCGCGGCGGAGCGGGGGCGACGGTGACCGTCTCGGTGGTGCCGTCGGCTGCCGGGAGGGTGATGGTTCCGGTCGTCGGCTCATCGAACCAGCCCTCGATCCCGGTGCGCCGCTTGGAGCGCTCGCTGCGCACGAAGCCCTCGCCCATCGAGAGCCACCAGGCCCGCTCGGCCGACTGCTCCCACGCGGTGAGCGAGTCCTCGCTCGCGAAGCGGTACAGCATGTGCCACACCTGCGAATCCTCGCCGGCACGCACCCAGCCCGAGCCGAGGAAGCCCGGGTATTTCGTCGCGAGGTTCACGCCCGTCTGCACCCAGGCGGTCGCCTCGACGATGCGCTCGGGGTCGACTTCGCGGCGGATGGAGACGGTGAGAGGTTCGGACATTGTGCGGTCCTCGGGGGAACGGGCGTCCGGGGTCGGGACGCCGAAGCGGATGCGCCAAGGGTGGCAGCGCACCGTCGATTCTAATTCGGATGCGGAGGGCCGCAGGCCGCTTCCGGCCCGGACGAAGAGGACCCCCGCCGACCCGATTCGGCGGGGGTCTCGCGGCGTGGGCGCCGCGACGGGAGCGAGAGTGCTCACCGTGCGCGCGGTAGACGTGACACCCGATCCGGTCTGAGTCTCTGTCCGCGCACTTGCAGTTGTACCCGGGCGAGATGACGCGGCGGTGAACGGGGCGCGAACAACCACGATCCGGGGCATTCTCGGATCGGCGAAAAATACAAGGGTGTCCTAGTAAATGTCCGGCCCTCCGAGTAAACTCCCCAATGTGCCAACGACGGCACGAAGGGACGTCACACAATGACTCGTACTATCCCGCACTTCGTGGGCGGATCGCTTCTCACCCCCGACTCCGGTCGCTTCGCCGATGTGTTCGATCCGAGCACCGGGGCCGTGCAGGCCCGCGTGCCGCTCGCCTCGGCCGATGAGGTGCGCCGCGTGATCGCGAACGCCGAAGAGGCGCAGGTCGCCTGGGCCGCGACCAACCCCCAGAAGAGGGCCCGCGTGCTGCTGCGCTTCCTCGACCTGGTGCAGCGCGAGATGACCTCGCTGGCCGAACTGCTGGCGAGCGAGCACGGCAAGACCGTCGACGACGCGAAGGGCGACATCCAGCGCGGACTCGAGGTCATCGAGTTCTCCGCCGGAGCCCCGCATCTGCTCAAGGGCGAGTACTCGACGGGTGCCGGTACCGGCATCGACGTCTACTCGATGCGGCAGCCGCTCGGGGTCGTCGCTGCGATCACCCCGTTCAACTTCCCCGCGATGATCCCGCTCTGGAAGGCCGGGCCCGCGCTCGCCGCGGGCAACGCGGTCGTGCTCAAGCCGAGTGAGCGCGACCCCTCCGTTCCGGTGCGCATCGCCGAGCTGTTCCTCGAGGCGGGCCTCCCGGCAGGAGTGCTCAACGTCGTGCACGGCGACAAGGAGGCCGTCGACACACTGCTCAACGACGACCGCATCCGCGCCGTCGGGTTCGTTGGCTCCACGCCCATCGCCGAGTACATCTACGCGACCGCGACGGCGCACGGCAAGCGGGCTCAGTGCTTCGGCGGCGCGAAGAACCACATGATCGTGATGCCGGATGCCGATCTCGACCAGGCCGTCGACGCGCTGATCGGTTCCGGATACGGCTCAGCGGGCGAGCGGTGCATGGCGATCTCGGTCGCGGTCCCGGTCGGGCAGGAGACGGCTGACGCGCTCGCCGCCAAGCTCACCGAGCGCGTGGCGCAACTGCGTATCGGACCCTCTCTCGCGACCGATGTCGACTACGGACCTCTGGTCACGTTGGCGGCCGTCGAGCGGGTCGAGGGCTACATCCAGCAGGGCATCGACGAGGGTGCGACGCTGCTCGCCGACGGCCGCGGGTTCGTCGTCGAAGGGCACGAGGAGGGCTTCTACCTCGGACCGACCCTGTTCGACCACGTCACCACCGACATGGCGATCTACCGCGAGGAGATCTTCGGCCCGGTGCTGGTGATCGCCCGTGCCGCCGACTACGAGGAGGCGCTGCGGATGGCGTCCGAGCACGAGTACGGCAACGGTGTCGCGATCTTCACCCGCGACGGCGATGCCGCCCGCGACTTCGCCGCACGCGTCGAGGTCGGGATGGTCGGCGTGAACGTCCCGATCCCGGTGCCGATCGCGTACTACACGTTCGGCGGATGGAAGCGCAGCGGTTTCGGCGACCTCAACCAGCACGGCACCGACGCGTTCCGCTTCTATACGAAGACCAAGACGGTGACGAGCCGTTGGCCCGCGGCGGGCATCCGTGACGGAGCCAGCTTCGTCATCCCCACCATGCACTGATCCCCACGTCCCGGCACGAGATCCCACAAGGACACATGATGACCATGACCACCGTCACCACCACCGCTGAGGAGCGCGAGGCGATCCTCAGCGCCGTCCGCGAGTTCGCCGAGGCCGAGCTCGCCCCCTTCGCCGCCGAGCGCGACGAGAAGCACATCTTCCCGCGCGAGTCGCTGAACCGCGGCGGAGAGCTGGGGCTCGGCGGCATCTATGTGCGCGAGGACTTCGGCGGCGCCGGCCTCAGCCGCAGCGACACCGTCGCGATCTTCGAGGAACTCGCCAAGGGCGACCCGGCGGTCGCCGCGTACATCTCGATCCACAACATGGTCGTGTGGATGATCGACACCTACGGCGACGACACGCAGCGCGAGACGTGGCTGCCGCCGCTCACCGCGATGCAGGAGTTCGGCGGCTACTGCCTCACCGAGCCCGGCGTCGGTTCCGATGCCGCCAACGTCGCCACCAGTGCGGTCCGCGAGGGCGACGACTATGTGCTCACCGGGATGAAGCAGTTCATCTCCGGTGCCGGCGAGGCTGCCGTGTACGTCGTGATGGCCCGCACGGGGGAGCCCGGCGCCCGGGGCATCAGCGCATTCCTGGTTCCCGGCGACGCCGAGGGCCTAAGCTTCGGTCCGCTCGAGAAGAAGATGGGCTGGCACGCGCAGCCGACGCGTCAGGTGATCTTCGACGGCCTCCGCGTTCCGGCATCCGCGATGCTCGGCGACGAGGGGCGCGGCTTCGCGATCGCGATGTCGGCGCTCAACGGCGGACGCCTCAACATCGCCGCCTGCTCGCTCGGCGGCGCGGAGTGGGCCCTCGACAAAGCGGTGCGGTACGTGCACGAGCGAGTCGCGTTCGGCGAGCCGCTCGCCGAGAAGCAGTCGATCCTGTTCGCGATCGCCGACATGCGCACCGAACTGCACGCCGCCCGGCTGATGGTGCGCGACGGTGCCCAGGCCGTCGACGAGCACGCACCAGACGCCACCATGCGCTGCGCGATGGCCAAGCGCTTCGCCACAGACGCCGGCTTCGACGTCGCCAACCGGGCGCTGCAGCTGCACGGCGGATACGGATACCTGCAGGACTACGGGATCGAGCGAGTCGTCCGCGACCTGCGGGTGCACCAGATCCTGGAGGGGACGAACGAGATCATGCGACTGATCGTCGGACGCGAGATGCTGCGACCCGCGGGCTCGAGCTCCCTCCAGCGCAGCGGCGGAGACCAGATGCGGAGCGCATCATGACCGTGTCGTCTTCGAAAGCGGTCGTCGCTTTTCTCGGCCTGGGGCACATGGGCCTGCCGATGGCGAAGAACCTCGTCGCCGCCGGCCATGAGGTGCACGGCTTCGATCTCGTCCCCGCGGCCATCGAGGCGGCGCAGGCGGCCGGCATCCCCGTGGCGGCGAGCGGGGCGGATGCCGTGGCCGACGCCGATGTCGTCATCACGATGTTCCCCGCGGGGAAGCACGTGATCGAGGCGTATCGCACGGAGCTGCTCGCGGCGGCGCGACCGGACACGCTGTTCATCGAGTCGTCGACCATCGCGGTCGACGAGGCCCGCGCGGCTCACGCGCTCGCGCTCGCCGCGGGACACCGCAACGTCGACGCCCCGGTCTCGGGCGGAGTCGTCGGGGCCGAGAACGGCACACTCGCGTTCATGGTCGGCGGGGCGGAGGAGGACTATGCGGCAGCGCTCCCGCTGCTCGAGATCATGGGCAAACGCATCGTGCACTGCGGTGGTCCGGGCCTCGGCCAGGCGGCGAAGGTCTGCAACAACATGGTGCTCGCGGTCTCGCAGATCGCCGTCGCCGAGGCCTTCGTGCTGGGGGAGCGGCTCGGGCTCGAGCACCAGGCGCTGTTCGACGTCGTCTCGCAGGCATCCGGACAGTGCTGGTCGATCACGACCAACTGCCCTGTTCCCGGGCCTGTGCCGACGAGCCCGGCCAACCGCGACTATCAGCCGGGCTTCGCGGGAGCGCTGATGGCCAAGGACCTCGGCCTCGCGCTGCAGGCCATCGAGCAGACCTCGACGGATGCCCGCATGGGCCGGCTCGCGCAGGAGCTGTATGCCGCCTTCGCCGCGGGGGATGGCGCGGGGCGGGACTTCTCCGGCATCATCACCGACATCCGCGACGGCGTCGTGTGATGATCGGTACTTCGACGGAGAGGGCGATATGACCGAGTACGAGACGATCCTGGTCGAGCAGCGCGGACGAGTCGGGTGGATCACCCTGAACCGTCCCGAGGCGCTGAACGCATTGAACAGCCGGCTTGCGGAGGAGGTCACCGCCGCGGCCGTCGCCTTCGACGGTGACGACGGTGTCGGCGCCATCGTGTTGACGGGCTCCGAGAAGGCCTTCGCCGCCGGTGCTGACATCAAGGAGATGGAGGGCATGTCCGCCGCGGAGATGCTCGAGACCGACCACTTCGGCGTCTGGCATGAGTTCGCCGCCGTGCGCACCCCCGTGATCGCGGCTGTCTCCGGGTTCGCCCTCGGCGGCGGATGCGAGCTGGCGATGATGTGCGACATCATCTTGGCTGCGGACAACGCGAAGTTCGGCCAGCCCGAGATCAACCTCGGCGTCATCCCCGGCATGGGCGGTACGCAGCGCCTGATCCGCGCGGTCGGCTACTACAAGGCGGCCGAACTGGTGCTCTCTGGGCGCTTCATGGGCGCGGAAGAAGCAGAACGTGCCGGGCTCGTGTCCCGCGTCGTGCCGGCATCCGATCTCCTCGCCGAGGCGACGAAGCTGTCCGACACGATCGCCTCGAAGTCGCTGCCTTCGGTGTACGCCGCGAAGGCCGCGCTGGATGCCGCGATGGAGACGACCCTGGCCGAAGGCCTCGCACACGAGAAGCAGGCGTTCGCCACGCTTTTCGACACCGCTGATCAGAAGGAGGGCATGTCGGCCTTCCGGGAGAAGCGGTCGCCCGATTTCCAGAACCGCTGATCCGCTGACCTGATGAGCGCGGGACTCGAGGGGCGGTCAGTCGCGGAGGGTGTCGACGATCTTCGTGATGCGGCGCTCGCGCGTCGCGTCCTGCTTCGCTTCGGTGACGGAGCGCGCGTGCTCCTTGCGGACGGAGTAGGACAGGGCGTCGAAAGCGGCGCGCACCCCGGGGTCGGCATCCAGAGCAGTGGCGAGCTCGGGCGGAACGTCGACCGTGCGCTCGGCCGAATCCACGCGGATCACGGCATCGACCTCCTGCCCGATCTCGAGTCCGAGGTCGGCGCGCACGGCTTTGCTGAAGCCGATCATGTTCTCGCTGCCCATGCGGGCCACGCGAAGCCGCGCCGTGCGTCCGCCGATGGTGACGGCGACGGGGAAGGCCTTGCCGGCACCGAGCGACGCGACCTGCTCGTCCGTGAGCAGGATCGCCGCAGCGGGGCCGCGGCCGGTGAGGACGGTGTGCAGCCGCAGTTCGCTCATGCCGAAAGAGTACGCCCGGGAGCCTCGAATTCGGCGGCCAGGATCGCGTTGCGCTCCACGATCAGTCGGCGCATGTACGCGCGCAGGAACATCGCATCGACAACGCGGCCGAGCGGGCCGAACGGCGAGCGGAACGTGACGGTGTCGTGCATGAGCGTGCCGGCCGGATGCTCCTCGAACCGGTGCTCGTGCAGGAAATCCCGGAAGGGGCCGGCGATCTGGCGGTCCGAGAACCCGCGCGGGGGATCGACGTCGAACACGATCGACCGCAGGCGGAAGGGGATGCCGAAGTGGCGCGCCCGCCACGTCGCCGTCGAGCCCTCGGTGAAGACCCCGCTTGACGGTGCTTCGATCATCGTCTCGCCGTACCGGGCCATGCTCTTCACGTGGAGCCCGGGGTCGAGCGAGGCGGCGAACACCTCGGCCGGCGGGGCCGCGACGACCGTCTCGAGCGCGAACCGCGCCATGTCAGAGGGCGTCGGGCTGTGGACGCGGATCGGCGAAGTCTCCGGCGTCCTTGCGCAGGCGGGCGACGATCGCGACGAGCTCGGCCGCGTCGTCGCGGCTCATGCCGGGGTCGGCGAAGACCTCGGAGTTCAGCGCCTGGGTGGCCCGTTCGACCAGCTCTCGACCGGCATCCGTGAGTGCGAGGAGTGCGGCGCGTCCGTCGTGCGGATGCGGCTCCCTGGCGATGAGCCCGTCGCGGACCAGGCGTTCCGCCGTGCTGGTCACCGTGGTCGGATGCACCTGGAGGCGGGCGACCACGCTCGACAGGGGGAGGCGGCCGGCGCGGCTGAACGCCAGCAGGCGCAGCACCTCGAACCGGGCGAAGCTGAGCGCGAACGGCTTCAGCGCCGCATCGACCCGGGCGAGCAACAGCTGCTGAGCGCGCATGACCGACGTGACCAGCGCCATGCCGTCGGCGGCATCCGTCCATCCGTGGGCGACCCACTGCCGCTTGGCTTCGGCGAGCGGATCGATGGGGAGCGGACGGGGTCGGACCATTTCTCCACGGTACTGGCGGGAGGGCATCGGGCGGCGACGGCGCGCGATGCATCCGATGTCGCCAGCCGTGACTCCCAGTCGCAGGGGGTTTGGAACTCAGTATCGCCGTCTAGAATTGCAGCAGTCGTGAGGAGCATTCGATGAAGATCTTCGTCCTGGTCAAAGAGGTGCCGGACACCTATGGCGATCGCAAGCTGAATCTCGAGACCGGACTCGCCGATCGGGCGGCCGGTGATGTCGTCCTCGACGAGATCACCGAGCGGGCTCTCGAGGTCGCGCTCAGCTACGCCGACAAGAACGACGGCACGGAGGTCGTCGCGCTGTCGATGGCTCCCGGCGGCTCGACCGCCTCGGTGCGCCGCGCGCTCGCGATCGGCGCCGCGTCGGCCGTGCACATCGCCGACGAGCAGCTCGCCGGCGCCGACCTCGGTCTCACCGCCGAAGTGCTCGCCGCTGCCATCCGCCGCGGTGCGCCCGATCTCGTGATCACGGGAAACCTGTCGACCGACGGCTCCGGAGGCGTCATCCCGGCGATGCTCGCCGAGCACCTCGGATTCGCTCAGGCCACCGCGCTCAGCTCGCTGGAGATCACCGCCGAGGGCGTCTCCGGCACCCGCGCCGCCGACGCCGGTGGGCAGCCGGTCTCGGCCCCGCTGCCCGCGGTGATCTCGATCACCGAGGCGCTCCCCGATGCACGCTTCCCCAACTTCAAGGGCATCATGGCGGCGAAGAAGAAGCCCCTCGAGGTGCTCTCGCTCGCCGACCTCGACGTCTCGGCAGATCCGTCCGCCGCTCCGCGGACGATCATGACCGCCGTGTCCGAGAAGCCCCCGCGCGCCGCCGGCGTGAAGATCACCGATGA
Source organism: Microbacterium sp. B19(2022) (assembly GCF_012030385.1). Taxonomy (NCBI): domain Bacteria; kingdom Bacillati; phylum Actinomycetota; class Actinomycetes; order Micrococcales; family Microbacteriaceae; genus Microbacterium; species Microbacterium sp. B19(2022). The sequence continues at coordinate 36,135 of NZ_JAAUVO010000001.1, read as the reverse complement.
AGGCGACGCGGCCGACAAGCTCGTCGAGTACCTCGTGCAGAACAGGCTGGTGTGAGATGACTTCGTCCGAGAACCCGATCCTCGTCCTCATCGACGTCGACCCGTCCGGCTACGTCGCGAGCAGCACAGCGGCGCTCATCGGTGCGGCCTCGACGATCGGCTCGCCCGTGGCGCTCATCGTCGGTGGCAGCCCGGCCGCGGTGGATCAGGCCGCTGCAGCAGGAGCATCCGTCGTGCTGACCTCCGACGGCGACCCGTCCGTGCTCACCGTGCCGATCGTGGACGCCCTGCAGGCCGCGGCCGCACAGGTGCGCCCCGATGCCGTGCTGATCTCGAACTCGATCTCCGGCCGCGATGTCGCCGGACGCTTCGCGGCGCGCACGAAGAGCGCTCTGTCGGTGGATGCCGTGGGCGTCTCCCGGGACGAGGAGGGGGTCGTCGCCCACCATTCCGTCTACGGCGGCGCCTACCTGGTCGACTCGGCTGCCACCTTCGGCGCTCCGGTGATCACGGTGCGTCAGGGCGCGGTGGACGCGCGCGCCGAAGCCGTGCCGTCGCACTCGGTCGAGGTGCTCGACGTCACCCCGTCCGGTGCGGTCGCCGCGACGGCCGGTCCGGTCGAGGCGGTCGAGGTCGCCTCCTCCCGCCCCGAGCTGCGCGGAGCCACCCGAGTCGTCTCCGGTGGACGCGGTCTCGCGTCGAAGGAGAAGTTCGTGCTCGTCGAAGAGCTCGCCGATGCGCTCGGCGCTGCTGTCGGTGCCTCCCGGGCCGCCGTCGATGCGGGCTACATCCCGCAGTCGCACCAGGTCGGTCAGACCGGAGTCTCGGTGTCTCCGCAGCTGTATGTCGCGCTCGGCATATCCGGGGCGATCCAGCACCGCGCGGGCATGCAGACCTCCAAGAACATCGTCGCGATCAACAAGGATCCGGAGGCGCCGATCTTCGACGTCGCCGACTTCGGCATCGTCGGCGACGTGTTCGCGGTGGTCCCGAAGGTGATCGCCGCCCTCGAGGCGCGGAAGAAGTAGTCATGGTGACGCGGATGCTGCGACGCGGTCTGCCGCGCGTGCCGGGCGGGGAGCCGTGGCCGCCCGCCGCTGCGGTGGTGCCCGATTCGGTGGCGCCGGATGATGCATCGTCGGATGCGGCGGCGGACTCGTCGGTCGCACCGGTCGCGGATGCCGTCGTCGAACCGGTCGCCGCGACGGTGACGACCGATGCGGTCTCCGAGGCGGAGACGGCAGGTGCCCCTGTCGCAGCTGCTTCTCCGGTTGTCGACGCCGCGGGGAGCGGTGGATCGCATATCCGCCGCGGGCTGCCGCGCGTGCCCGGCGGCGAGCCGTGGCCTCCAACCGATGGGGCTCCCGCGACCGCAACGGGCACGGCTGCCCCGCAGGTGGCGCCCGTCGTCCCCGCGCCGGCCGCGACCAGCGCCGCGGCGACGACCACCGCGACTTCTGCTGCCGGCGCCGAACCTGCTGCTGCTGCTGCGCCCAGCCCGCAGGGGACTCCGGTTGCAGGCATGGAGGCGGTTTCCGCCAGCCACGTCCGTCGCGGTCTGCCGCGTGTCGTCGGCGGAGATCCGTGGCCGCCCGCAGACACCGTGCCAACCCTATCCGGCGTCGCGGCGGCTGCCGCCGCACCCGTTGTGGACGAAGGCGCGGATGCCGCCACGCTCGTCGAGCCTGTCGCCGCCCCGGAACCCGCCGCCCCGGCCGCCGGTTCCGCCCTGGTCGTCCCGGTCCTCGCCGACCTCGACACCCCGCTGCCGTGGACGCGTACGGTGTGGAACGGTCGCGCGCCGCGGCACGTCACCGAGGCACCGGCGACGGGTCGCCCGCGTCCGACCTGGCCGCAGGCGATCGCGGTCCTGTTCGGCGCCGCGGCACTCGGGGTGCTGGCGGGCGCCGCCATCGCCTTCGTGCGCGCGCTCCTGAGCTTCCCGTTCATGCAGGACTTCCTCGCGGCGTTCCCGGGCGAGTATGAGCCCGCGATCGCGGTCGAGCCCGGTTTCGCGCCGTGGGTCAACTGGGCGCACTTCTTCAACATGTTCCTGATCGTGCTGATCATCCGCTCGGGGCTGCAGGTGCGCACCGAGAAGCGGCCGACGGTGTTCTGGACGCCTCGCGGAAACGCGAAGGGCAAGATCAGCCTGAACCTCTGGTTCCATCAGTCGCTCGACATCCTGTGGCTTCTGAACGGCGTGATCTTCGTGGTGCTGCTGTTCGTCACCGGGCACTGGGTGCGCATCGTGCCGACGAGCTGGGAGGTCTTCCCGAACGCGCTGTCGGCGGCCCTGCAGTACGTCTCGTTCGACTGGCCGCACGAGAAGGGCTGGAACAACTACAACAGCCTGCAGCAGCTCGCGTACTTCGTGACCGTGTTCGTCGCCGCGCCGCTGGCCGCGATCACCGGGTTCCGCATGTCGGGGCTGTGGCCGAAGCGGGCAGAGAAGCTGTCGAAGGCGTACCCGGTGGAGTGGGCGCGCGCGCTGCACTTCCCGATCATGCTGTACTTCGTGGCGTTCATCATCGCCCACGTCGCGCTGGTGATGCTCACCGGATTCCTGCGCAACCTGAACCACATGTTCGCGTCGCAGGATGCGGTCACCTGGACCGGGTTCTGGGTCTTCATCCTCTCGCTCGTGGTGATCGCGCTCGCCTGGGTGGCCGCCCGCCCGCTGGTGCTCGCGCCGATCGCGAAGGTCTTCGGCAAGGTTTCGGGGCGCTGACATGGTGGACCAGACCACACGTATCCAGGACTACTGGCGCGACGCGCGAAGTGCGATGCCGGAGCTGCCGGAGAAACTGCCCGAGGCCTGGGCTTTCGGCGCCACTCCGGAGCACGCCGATGAGCTTCTGGCGCTGGTGCTCGCCGAGATCAAGGTGGGTACCGCCTCGTCGCTGTGGGACTACGACGAGAGCGGAGACCCGCTGCCGGTCGTCGGCGAACTGAGCATCATCCTCGACGGATCGGGCGCGCCGCGGGCCGTGATCGAGACCACCGCGATCGACATCGTGCCCTTCGACGAGGTCGACGAGGCGCACGCATACGCCGAGGGAGAAGACGATCGCACCCTCGCACAGTGGCGTGAGGTGCATGAGCGGTACTGGCGTCAGCACTCCGAGAACCCGCGCGGCTACGCGCCGGACATGCCGGTGATCTGCGAGCGCTTCCGCCTGCTGCTCCCGGCGGGCCCGACTACATCTCCCGGGCCCGGAAGCTGATCTCGTCAGTCTGCGAGCCGCCGTCATGGATCAGGGTCAGGAGCAGCTTCGTCTCCCAGGCGGCCGCCACGTAGTATCCGGTCACGCCGGCCGCCACGGTCGCGGAGCTCTGCGGCGGGATGGTGATGGTGCCGGTGAGCGGGCCGCTGAGCGAGTCGAGCGTCGGCGTCACCTCGATCGACCAGGTCAGCGTCAGCGGGGTCGTCCCGTTGTTCGCGATCAGCGCCCCCGGCCAGGTGAACGTCGCGCCGTCGACACTCGCCGGTGCCATCTCGACGGCGAACTCCGCCCGGCGCGATGCGGCGGCGAGCGGAGTGGCCACCGCCACCGCGACCACCGGTACGGACCATGCGGCGGCGCGTATCAGCGCCCGCCGGGTGACTTCGGTCGACGTGCTCGACTGCCCCATGAAACTCCCCATTCTCCATCTACGACTTTTGGCCATAGATCCCAAGACTTAAGGCTAGTCGATGACTTGTCCGTGCGATGATCGGCTCACGTATCGAGACGGCGGCGGCGCACCCCACGAAAGGAAGAACATGGCAGAGGCATTTATCGTCGACGCGGTGCGCTCGCCCGTCGGCAGACGCGGCGGCTCGCTTTCCGGCATCCATCCGGCCGACCTCGGAGCGCACAGTCTCACCGCACTCGTCGAGCGCACGGGCATCGATCCCGGCGCCGTCGACGACGTCGTCTTCGGGGCGATCGACGCGATCGGCGGGCAGGCGGGAAACGTGGCCCGCACCGCTCTGCTCGTCGCCGGCTTTCCCGAGCACGTGCCCGGAGTCACGATCGACCGACAGTGCGGGTCGAGCCAGCAGGCCGTGCACTTCGCCGCGCAGGCCGTGATGAGCGGCACGAGCGATCTGGTCATCGCGGGCGGACTGCAGAACATGTCGCAGATCCCGCTCACGGCGGCGGCGACGGTGGGGGAGGCGTACGGCTTCACGACCCCGTACGCGGAATCACCCGGTTGGCGTGCGCGCTACGGCGACCAGGAGATCTCGCAGTTCCGCGGTGCCGAGCTGATCGCCGAGAAGTGGGACATCACCCGCGAGGCAATGGAGCAGTTCGCCCTGGAGAGCCACCGGCGTGCGGCACACGCACAGGACGAGGGGCGCTTCACGAACGAGATCGCGCCGCTGAACGGTCTGGATCACGACGAGGGTGTGCGCCGCGACACGTCGCTCGAGCGGATGGCCGGGCTGCAGCCGCTCGCTCCGAACGGCAGGATCACGGCGGCGGTCGCCTCGCAGATCAGCGACGCGTCCAGTGCTGTGCTGATCGCGGGCGCACGTGCGGTGAAGGAGCACGGGCTCGCCCCGCGCGCCCGCATCCATCATCTCTCCGTGCGCGGCGACGACCCCGTGCTCATGCTCACCGCGCCCATCCCCGCGACGCGGCACGCTCTGGAGCGCACGGGCCTGCGCCCGGAGGACATCGACCTGTTCGAGGTGAACGAGGCCTTCGCCTCGGTCGTGCTCGCCTGGATGCAGGAGACCGGGGTGCCGCACGAGAAGGTCAACGTCAACGGCGGCGGGATCGCGCTCGGACACCCGATCGGTGCCACCGGCACACGCATCCTCTCGACGCTGCTCAATGAGCTGGAGCGTACGGGTGGGCGCTACGGCCTGCAGGCCATGTGCGAGGGCGGCGGCGTCGCGAACGTGACGATCATCGAGCGCCTCTGACCCGATCCGCCCGCCCCACGAGAACGGGCCGCCTCCCCGAAGGGAAGCGGCCCGTCTCCGGCGAAGACTGGATCAGGGACGGACGAAGCGGACCTCGGTCAGCGTCTCACCGAGGAACGGCTCGGTGTGCGTCGCGCCGTCGAGGGCGAAGCCGTTGCGCGTGTAGAAGCGGTGCGCGCGGGGGTTGTCCTCGGCGACCCACAGGTACAGGGGCTCGTCGGTCTCGACCGCGGCGTCGAACAGCTTCTGGCCGATGCCGGTGCCGTGCAGCGCATCGAGCAGGTAGATGAAGTACAGCTCGCGGAACGCCGGAGCATCCTTGTCGCGGGCGGGGCCGGAGCCGACGAAACCGACGATCTCACCGTCGACGAGCGCGGCGTTCATCTTGAACTCGGGACCCTGCGAGGCCCAGTGCGTCCACAGCTCGGCCATGCGCCGGGGCGAGACCTTCTCGAGCGCAGCCTTGCTGATCAGGTGGTCGTAGGTCTCGTGCCAGCACTGGGCATGCACGCGACCGAGGGCTTCCGCATCCACATCACGGACCGGACGGACGATGACTTCAGACTGGGCTTCGGCGCTCATGATCGTGACTCTACGCGCGGCGTCCGCGAAGGAGAAATCGAGTGGATGTTCGATGACGCGCGACGTGCCGGCCTGGAGGGTTCGTACAACGTTGTTCGCGAATCGTGCACTCCTGGCTACGATCAATCCTCGTGAACGTGATCTGGCGGACCCTCCTGGTGATCCTCGGCGCCCGACGCCGCGTGCGGCGGGGGAAGACCCTCGACCCGACGGCGGTGGGCAGCATCACCATCACCACTCTGCCGACCGACCTCGACATCCTGCGGCACATGAACAACGGTCGCTACCTGTCGCTGTTCGACCTCGGACGCTGGGACCAGCTCATCCGCACCGGGCTGTTCGATGCCATGAAGGCTCAGGGGTGGTACGCGGTCGTCTCCAGTGAGACGATCACGTTCCGCAAGTCGCTGCAGCTGTGGCAGCGGTTCGAGGTGCAGTCGCGATTCATCGGGCACGACGAGAAGGCGCTGTTCCTCGAGCACCGCGCCGTGGTCGACGGCGAGGTCTACGCCCGGGCGATCGTGCGCGCGCGCATGCTGCGTCGCACCGGCGGCACGGTCAGCAACGAAGAGCTGTTCGCCGCGGTCGGCAAGCCCGAGGGCGTGCCGGAGATCGACGCGTGGGTGCACGACTGGGCCGCGGCATCCGCCCTCCCGCCCGTGCGGGTGAAGGCGCCGAGCATCTGGGGCTGACCCGGTCGGCAGCGCTGGCCGGCGGCAACGATATATTGACCGTGTGCTGGCGATCCTGAAGACCACCGGGCGCGTGCTGTGGCGACACTGGCCCGCGCTCATGGCGTGGTATCTCGCGGGCGTCCTGGTGCACTACGTGATCACCGAGGTCGCCGGATTCATCGGCGCGTACTCCGCCACCCTCGGGTTCCTCGTCCTTCCGATCGGGATCCTCGCGCGGTTGATCAGCCTGGTCGCGATGTTCCTGGTGCTGCGTGACGGGCTGCGCAACCTGCAGGAGGTCGCGCCGCTGCCCGAAGCCGCTGCGGACCGCCGCCGCACCTTCCTCTCGGCGCTGCTCGCCGGCATCCTCCCCTTCTTCGCGGTCTACTGGGCGCAGGGGCTGCTGGGCGAAGACGTGCGGGCTTACTCGCTGCGCGCTCTCGAGGTGCGCAACGGCGTCATCTGGACGGCGGCTGCCAACGGCGAAGGTCCGGTGAGCTCGGTCGACACCGTGCTGAACCTGCCGATCAACGTGTGGACCATCTCGATCATCGTGCTCGCGTTCGCCGGCCGCTGGGCGTGGTCGAAGTGGTCGGCGAAGCTCGCGAAGTGGCTGTCGCCGGTCGCGGTCTACTTCGAGGTCGTCTGGGTCTTCTTCTCGGTGATGGTGCTCGGCGACATCTTCGACACGATCAAGGCGTGGGTCGACAGCCGCGCAGCCATGGCCTTCTTCGAGACGGTCAGAGAGCAGATCCTGGATGCCGTCGCCCCGCTGCGCTGGCTCTGGGAGGGGATCGGCTGGCTGCTCTCCGAGGCGGGCCCGGTGCTGCTCGCTCCGCTCGCGTGGCTGACCATCGCCGGTGTGGTGTTCGGCCAGGCGATCGTCGCCGAGAAGCTGCGTGTGGAGAGCGAGCTGATCGCCCGCGTGCGCGAACACGCGGCCGTGATCCCGAACCCGCTCGTGCGCCGGCTCAAGGATCTCGGCGAAGAGCTCGGTGCCCGCTTCCGCCCGATCGGACGAGCGCTGCTGCTCATGTGGCGCGCAGGTCCCCTCCTCGTCGGCTCCTACGCGCTGCTCTACGTGATCGTGAAGGCGCTCGAGTCGTACCTCGGCTTCGGGATCACCCGCCTGGTCGGCCCGCAGGAGTTCGTGTTCTGGGCGATCGCCGCGCCGCTCGTCTCGCTCGTGCCGCTGCTGCTCATGGAGCCGGTGCGCATCGCGGTGATCAGCGGGGCGTACGACGCCACCCTCGCGCGGCTGCGCAAGCGGCAGCAGGACCGCACCGACACGGTGGGCGTCTCGGAGGCGGAGGGAGAGATGCGCGCCGTCGCCGATGCCGCCGGACTCCTGCCCTCGTCGGTGGATGCCGTCGCCGCCGCGATGGTCACCGCGCCCACCAGGGACAGCGTCGAAGGTCAGGGCTCGAACTCGAACCTCACGAAGGACCCGCCGGCGTCGTAGGGGCGCACGTCGACCCAGAAGGGGCCCTCGACATCTTCCGGCACCACGAACGGCACGATCAGCTCGTACGAGCCGGTCTGCGAACCGAGGCAGAGCTCCGGTTCCTCCGCGCTCGAGTCCAGGCCGATCTCCGCACGCACCGGACTCCATTCGCGTCCCGTTGACTGCTCCACGAGCGTCGGCGTCTCGCACGCGACCCCCTCGGTGCCCGTGTCGACGGGCACCCCGACGGCGATCAGGCGCGTGTCGTCGGGGACGTCGAGGCCTGACAGATCCTCGATCTCCCCACCGCGCACCGGCCCCCAGGTTGCGCCGGCGAGATCGGTCGTCTCGTCCTCGGCGACCACCACAGGTGTGACCGCGCGGGCCCCGAATCCGAAGAACTGATACCACTCCTGCCATCCGACCGCGATGGCGGTCGCCGGCAGCAGCACGACGAGTGCGACCAGAGCCAGAGTGTTGCGACGCCACCAGGAGGGCGGCTTCGCCGGGGCAGCGGCGGCCTCCGCGTCTTCCCGAGGCGCGGGCGGTACCGGAGGGAGGGGGATGGTCATCGGGCCCAGCCGTTCTCGTCCAGGAGCACCTCGGCCTCGACGGGCAGCGCGGCGAGGTCGATCGACAGCTCGATCACGGTGTCGCGCAGCACCTCTCCGAGGCCGGACCCCGGCATGCCCAGTCGGAGCGTCGCGCGGTCGCCGGTCACGTCGTCGGGGAGCTCGAACGCGAGGCTCCCGGAGCGCGGGACGCCGGTGACCAGGCGCTGATCGACGAAGGAGGTGCCGCGATCCGTCGCGCTGAACGTGCGGTCGCCGATCGTGAGTTCCGCGAGCCGTGAGCCGCTCTGATCCTGCGTCATCCCGGTGGCGGCCTCGAGATCGACGACGAGCCAGGTGCCGTCGGCCGACCAGCCCTTCGCATCCGTGACCCGGTCCGCGAGGTGCACGTCGGTCACGGTCGCGACGAGGTTGCGCGTCGAGGCCTCTTCGCCGATCTGCGCGACCGTGGAGAACGAGGCGTTCGGGGCGTCGTCGGGAAGCGTCGCCTTCGAGACACCCCAGGCGCAGACGAGCAACGCGACGGTGGCGACCCAGATCAGGATGTGCTTCTTCACGGGAGCGGCACCTCGTCGATGGTCGTCGTCAGCGTCGCTCCGACGCGGACGTCCACCCAGTAGTCGCCGCGCATCACGCTCTGCCCGACGTAGTGGTCCGACTCGGGGAGGGTGAGAGTGATCTCGTCGCCGTCGAGGAAGTCGTCCGGCCCGACGGTCCAGGTGAGCAGCATGCGGGCGGGGACGTCAGGCTGCAACCGGGGCGCGCGCTCGCCGTCGTCGGTACGGAAGACGTCGCCCTTTTCGTCGAGACCCTCGATGCGGATGCCGTCGAGGACCGGGGATTGCGGGGGGTTCGCCGTCGACGGTCGCGGCTTGTCGAACGTGTTGGTGACGTCGACCGTGACGACCAGGATTCGCTCGCCCTTCTCCTCGTCCGGGAAGACCAGGGTCTGGCCACTCTCCGCGCTCAGCTCGTCGCGCAGCTCGACCCCGAGCACGGTCATCTCCAGATCGGAGCCCGCGAAGGTCTCGCCGACCTCGACGACCGGGGTGGGATCGACGGCCGCGGCCTCGAGTCCGCCGAAGACGGCGGTGGTCGCGAGCAGCACGGCGCCGGCGCCGGTGATGAGCCAGGACGTCGGGATCAGGTCGATGCTGCGCCGTGCCCAGCCGAGGACCTTCGCCCGCGCGCTCGCATTCGCCGCGGTGACGGCCGGATCCTGCCCCTGGGCGGGGCTCTCCGGCGGCGTCGTGGTCACGGCAACAGCTTAGGACCGCGCGCGCGGCTGATCGCTCCTCCGCTTTCCGCAAGAACGACACTTCTTTCCGTGTCATGCGGGCGAAGGAGGGGCGCATCCGGAGCCGCGCTCAGTACTCTGAGCGAAAGTCAGGGGCAGAGACGCCCCGGAGCGGCCCCGTCGATGCAGACGGGCGGAGGAGGATGCAGTGGCAGTCATCGGCATCGTGCGGGAGCCTGCGGGCGAAGCGCGGGTCTCGGCCACCCCGGCGACGATCGCGTCACTGAGGAAGCTGGGCCACACGGTCAGAGTGGAACGCGGAGCGGGCGCTGCAGCCTCATACCCCGACGCGGAGTATGAGGCGGCGGGGGCCGCACTCGTCGAGCGCGCCGAGGCGTGGGGCAGCGAGGTCGTCCTCGCCATCACCGCACCCGGCCCCGACGAGATCGCCCTGCTGGCCGACGGCGCGACCCTCATCGCGCTGCTCTCGCCCGCCCTGCGCCCCGACCTGGTGGAGTCTCTCGCGCAGCGGGGAATCACGGCCGTCGCGCTCGACGCCGTACCCCGCATCTCGCGCGCGCAGTCGATGGACGTGCTCAGCTCGATGGCGAACATCGCCGGATATCGGGCCGTCGTCGAGGCCGCCCACGAGTTCGGTCGCTTCTTCACGGGACAGGTGACCGCCGCAGGCAAGGTGCCGCCGGCGAAGGTGCTGGTCGCCGGGGCCGGCGTCGCCGGGCTCGCGGCCATCGGTGCCGCGTCGAGCCTCGGTGCGATCGTGCGCGCCACCGATCCGCGCCCCGAGGTCGCCGACCAGGTCACCTCGATCGGCGGCACGTATCTGCCGGTCGACGTCGCGGTCGCCGCCTCCACCGACGGGTACGCGAAGGCGACGAGTGCGGACTACGACCGGCGAGCAGCCGAGATCTACACCGAGCAGGCCGCCGACGTCGACATCATCATCACGACGGCGCTGATTCCCGGTCGCGCGGCGCCTCGCCTCATCACGGCATCCGACGTCGCGCAGATGAAGCCGGGCAGCGTGATCGTCGACATGGCTGCGGGTCAGGGTGGCAACGTCGAGGGCTCGGTCGCGGGCGAGCGGACCGTCACCGACAACGGGGTGATCATCCTGGGCTACACCGACCTGGCGTCGCGCCTGGCCGCCCAGGCCTCGCAGCTCTACGGTACGAACCTCGCCAACCTCGTCGCCCTGCTGACCCCCGCCAAAGACGGCCGGCTGGTGATCGACTTCGACGACGTGGTGCAGCGCTCGGTCACGGTCGTGCGCGACGGCGAGGTCACCTGGCCGCCGCCCGCCGTGCAGGTCGCGGCCGCCCCCGTGGCAAAGGCCGCCACGACGCCGGTCGAGGTCGCGCCGCCGAAGAAGATGTCCACCGCGCGCAAGGTCACGCTGATCGTGGTCGGCATCGCGGCGCTGTTCGCCGTGAACGCGTTCGCCCCCGCTCCGCTCCCGCAGCACTTCACGGTGCTGGTGCTGTCGGTCGTGATCGGCTTCTACGTGATCGGCAAGGTGCACCACGCGCTGCACACCCCGCTGATGTCGGTGACCAATGCGATCTCGGGCGTGATCGTGGTCGGGGCGATGCTGCAGATCACCTCGCCGCTGCCGGTCGTGCAGGTGCTCGCCGCGATCGCGGTGCTGCTGGCGTCGATCAACATCTTCGGAGGGTTCGCGGTCACCCGTCGGATGCTCGCGATGTTCACACTCGGGAACTCGGCGAAGGGCGGCCAGAAGTGACCGTCGACGCGCTCGCCGGGGCGGCCTACATCGTCGCCGCCCTGCTGTTCATCCTCAGCCTCGCCGGCCTCAGCCGTCACGAGTCCGCCCGCGCCGGCGTGGTCTACGGCATCGCCGGCATGACGATCGCGCTGGTCGCGACCGTCGCCCTCACCGTCGCTGACGCCTGGAGCACCGGGGCCTTCCTCGGCCTCGGGCTGCTCGTCGCCGCGGTACTCATCGGCGCGGCCATCGGCCTGTGGCGCGCACGGGTCGTGGAGATGACCGGGATGCCCGAGCTCATCGCGCTCCTGCACAGCTTCGTCGGACTCGCGGCCGTGCTCGTGGGCTGGAACGGCTACCTCGCGCATCCGGAGATCGCCCCCGAGCTGTTCGGCATCCACAACGCCGAGGTGTTCATCGGCGTCTTCATCGGCGGGGTGACCTTCACCGGATCGATCGTCGCCTACCTCAAGCTGTCGGCGAAGATGTCGTCGAAGCCGCTCATGCTCCCGGGCAAGAACGGGCTGAACATCGGGGCGCTCGTCGCGTTCGTCGCCCTCACCGTGTGGTTCGTGAACGACCAGCAGCTGTGGCTCCTGATCGCGGTCACCGTGCTCGCGTTCGCCCTGGGCTGGCACCTCGTCGCCTCGATCGGCGGCGGAGACATGCCGGTCGTCGTCTCGATGCTCAACAGCTACTCCGGATGGGCGGCGGCCGCGGCCGGCTTCCTGCTCAACAACGACCTGCTGATCGTCACGGGTGCGCTGGTCGGATCGTCGGGTGCCTACCTCTCCTATGTCATGTGCAAGGCCATGAACCGCTCGTTCCTCTCCGTGATCGCCGGCGGCTTCGGGATCGCGGCACCGACCGCCGACGACGCCGAGTACGGCGAGCACCGCGAGATCACCGCCGAGAGTGCGGCCGAGATGCTCGCCGCGGCGAGCAGTGTCGTGATCACGCCCGGCTACGGTATGGCGGTCGCGCAGGCGCAGTACCCGGTGGCCGACCTGGTCCGTCGGCTCCGCGAGCGGGGAGTCGCCGTGCGGTTCGGCATCCATCCGGTCGCGGGTCGCCTTCCCGGCCACATGAACGTGCTGCTGGCCGAGGCCAAGGTGCCGTACGACATCGTCCTCAGCATGGACGAGATCAACGACGACCTCGCCTCGACCTCGGTGGTGCTCGTGATCGGCGCGAACGACACCGTGAACCCCGCGGCCGCGGAAGACCCGTCGAGTCCCATTGCCGGGATGCCCGTGCTGAAGGTGTGGGAGGCCGAGAACGTCATCGTGTTCAAGCGCTCGATGGCCGCCGGTTACGCGGGCGTGCAGAACCCGCTGTTCTTCCGCGACAACGCGCAGATGCTGTTCGGCGACGCGAAGCAGCGGGTGGAGGACATCATCGCCGCGCTGTGAGCTGTCGAGAGGGGTGCGGGCTCCCGGCCTGCGAGGGTATGCAGACCTAGGGTGGACACATGGCAGAGTCGTCGTCTTCTCCGGCGGATGCCGTGGCATCCGCACCCCTCGCTGACCGTGCCGTCGAGCTTGCTCGGCGGTGGGCGATCGAGGCCGCCGCGATCGAACCCGACCCCGCTGCCGCCCGTCTCGCCGGAGTGCTGCAGGACGCGAACGGGCTGCCGTTCACTCTCGGCTTCGTCGACGGTGTCATGCGCCCCGAGAGCCTGAGCGCCGCGGCCTCGCAGCTGCACCGCATCGCGCCGATCGTGCCCGAGTTCCTGCCCTGGTACCTGCGCTCGGTGGTGCGTCTCGGCGGGGGAGTCGCGCCGATCCTGCCGTCGCCGGTCGTGCCGATCGCGCGGAAGGTGCTGCGCGACATGGTCGGGCATCTCATCGTCGATGCGCGGCCCGCCAAACTCGAAGCCGCCATCGAACGCATCACGGCCACGGGCTCGCGCCTGAACCTCAACCTGCTGGGCGAAGCCGTACTGGGCGAGGCCGAGGCGAAGCGCCGGCTCGACGGCATCCACGAGCTGATCCGACGGCCCGATGTCGACTACGTCTCGGTCAAGGTCTCGGCCATCGTCAGCCACCTGTCGATGTGGGCGTTCGACGAGATCGTCGACGAGGTGGTGGAGAGGTTGCTCCCGCTGTACCTCACGGCGGCGGCGGACGGCACCTTCATCAACCTCGATATGGAGGAGTACCGCGACCTCGACCTGACGATCGCGGTGTTCACGCGCATCCTCGAAGACCCTCGGCTCGCCGGGCTCGAAGCCGGGATCGTGCTGCAGGCGTACCTGCCCGACGCCCTGCCCGCCCTGCAGGAGCTGACCGCCTGGTCGCAGGACCGCGTCGCGCACGGCGGCGCCCGCATCAAGGTGCGCCTCGTCAAGGGAGCCAACCTCGCGATGGAGCAGGTCGAGGCGCGGATGCACGGCTGGACCCCCGCGACCTACGACACCAAGCTCGACACCGACGCGAACTACCTGCGCTGCCTGGACTGGGCCCTGCGCCCCGAGCACGCCGCCGCGGTGAAGGTCGGCGTCGCCGGGCACAACCTGTTCGGTATCGCCTACGCGTGGCTGCTCGCCGGCGAGCGGGATGTGCGCGAGGCCGTCGAGTTCGAGATGCTGCTCGGCATGGCGCAGGGGCAGGTGCAGGCCGTCTCGCGCGAGGTCGGGCCCGTGCTGCTGTACGTGCCCGTGGTGGCACCCGCCGAGTTCGACGTCGCGATCAGCTACCTGGTGCGCCGGCTCGAAGAGAACGCGTCGCCGGACAACTTCCTCTCCGCCGCATTCCGACTCGGCGAGGACGAGGCCCTGTTCGTGCGGGAGCAGGACAGGTTCCTCGACGCACTCGACCGGTCGGACGATCCCACTCTGTGGACCGGACCGCGTCGCACGCAGGATCGGAGCGCGCCCGTGCACGAAGCGCTGCGCCCCTCGCCCGTGTCACCGCTGCCGGAGACCGACCTCACCCAGGCCGTACTCGGCATCTCGCGCGGCTCCGAAGACGGCGGCGGTCGCGAGGCCTTCCTCGAGACCGCCGTGTACTCCGCTCGTGAGTTGGAGCAGGATGCCGGTGGTGCCCCGGGCTTCTCGAACACCGTCGACAGCGACCCCGCCCTGCCGGTGAACCGCGACTGGGCGCGCGAGGTGCGGGAGCGTATCGGCGCATCCGAGCTCGGTGACGCCACGATCGCGGCCGCTCGCATCGACGACGCGGAATCCCTGGAGCAGATCGTGCAGGGGGTCCGCGGTGCGGCTCCGGCGTGGGGTGGGCGTCCCGCCGCCGAGCGGGCCGAGGTGCTGCTGCGCGCCGCCGCCGCCCTGGAAGCCCGACGCGGTGACCTGATCGAGGTCGCCGCCTCCGAGACCGGCAAGATCTTCGCCGAGGCCGACATCGAAGTGAGCGAGGCCGTCGACTTCGCCCGGTACTACGCGGCCACCGCGCGCGAGCTCGACGCGATCGCCGGCGCCGTGTTCGTCCCGGCATCCGTCACCGTCGTCGCGCCGCCGTGGAACTTCCCGCTCGCGATCCCCGCCGGCGGAGTGCTCGCCGCGCTCGCCGCGGGTTCGGGTGTCGTCTTCAAACCGGCACCGCAGGCCCGCCGCTGCGCCGCAGTGATCGCGGAGACGCTGTGGCAGGCGGGCATCCCGCGCGATCTGCTCGCGCTCGTCGACATCGAAGAGGGAAAGCTCGGTCGCGAGCTCATCACCCACGACGCGGTCGACCGCGTGATCCTCACCGGCGCGTGGGACACCACCGCGCTGTTCCGCTCCTGGCGTCCCGACCTGGCGCTGCTCGCCGAGACCAGCGGCAAGAACGCGATGATCATCGCCCCCTCGGCCGACCTCGACCTGGCCGTCGCCGACCTGGTGAAGAGCGCCTTCGGGCACGCGGGGCAGAAGTGCTCGGCCGCCTCCCTCGCGATCCTCGTCGGCCCCGTCGGCCGTTCACCGCGGTTCAAGCGGCAGCTCGCGGATGCCGTGCGCTCGCTGCACGTGGGCCCGCCCACCGATCCGCTCGCCGAGGTCGGCCCCGTGATCGAGCCGCCGCAGGGCAAGCTCGCCTGGGCGCTGAGCGAGCTCGAGGGCGAGGAGCAGTGGCTGATCGAGCCCGCGCTCACGGCCGGCGACGACGGCAGCGGGCGGCTGTGGCGGCCCGGCATCCGCGTCGGCGTGCAGTCGGGGTCGCGCTTCCACACCGAGGAATTCTTCGGGCCGGTGCTCGGCATCATGCACGCACCGACCCTCGAGAAGGCCGTCGAGCTGCAGAACGCCGTCGCCTATGGGCTCACCGCCGGGCTGCACACGCAGGATCCGGGCGACCTCGCCTTCTGGCTCGACCGCGTGCAGGCGGGCAACCTCTACGTGAATCGCGGCATCACCGGGGCGATCGTGCAGCGGCAGCCGTTCGGCGGCTGGAAGCGGTCGGCCGTCGGACCCGGCGCCAAGGCGGGTGGCCCGAACTACCTGATCGGCCTCGGATCCTGGCGCTCGCAGCCGGGCGGACCGGCATCCAGCACCCTGCATCTGCGCGGGCTCGACTCCCGCATCACGGCGCTCATCGAGTCGGCGCAGTCGTCGCTGGAGTACGAGAAGTTCGAGTGGCTGCGGCGCTCTCGGATGCCCTGGCGTGGGACCGCGAGTTCGGGCAGGTGCGCGACGTGTCGCACCTCGGTGTGGAGCGGAACCTGTTCCGGTACCGACCGGTGCCGGTCGAGATCCGGGCGACGGAGGATGCGGCCCTGCAGGATCTGCTGCGCGTCGTGATCGCGGGCGTGCGCTCGGGTGCGGCCTTCGTGCTCTCGACGCCGGTCGGCCTGCCCGGCGATGTGCGCCGCGCGCTCGGTGACCTCGATGCCTCGGTCTTCCTCGAGACCGACGAGGAGTGGATGCAGCGGATGCTCCGCGAGGAGGATGTCGTGGAGGGCGTCGTCGCGCTGCCGGTGAGCGACCGGGTGCGTCTGGTCGGCGGTCGTGCCGCGGTCGCCGCGCTGCACACGGCCCTGGCGACGGCATCGGGGGGTGATCCCGACCTCGCGGTGTACGACGGCGAGGTCACAGCGGCCGCCCGGATCGAGCTGCTGCCGTTCGTGCACGAGCAGTCGATCTCGATCACCGCGCACCGCTACGGCAACCTCGACCCCTGGAGCAGCGACGTGATCTGAGGACTTCGCCGGCGTACGGGTGCCCGCCGAGCACCCGAGCACCGTCGTATGAAACCTTTGAGCATGGGCTGCCGGCGCGGTCACGTGCGGTGCCTTACCCTTGTCGTGCTCGAGCGTTGACGTGTGCGGCGTGAGCCACAAGAAAGCGCCGAGCACGGGTAGAGCCAGGGAGGCGAAATGGATCACGCTCCACGTGAGGTCGACGAACGCGATACACAGTGGGAGAAATCGGCGCTGGATCTCAGGGTTTTCATCCAGGACACCGAGGGGCGCCGAGAGACCTTTGACCTTGATGAAACGACTCTGGATGCTGCAGAGCAGTGGGCCGCGTCTCGTGCTGACCGCACGTCTGCCATCTCTATCGCGATGCGGGCGGTAGACGATCAGGGACGCTTGGGGCTGGTGTGGCTGATCGCGGATGCTGAGGATTGATCGCTGGGGCCAGCCGATCGAGCGGCTGGCCCCAGTCGTCAACCCGCGGTGGTGTCGAGGAAATAGACCGCGGAGGTGTCGTTCCCTGACTTGAATCCCACGGGGTCTGTGATGTCCACGATTGAGGTGCCCTGCCAGAATCCCTTGCCCTGTTTACCGCCAAGGCCCTCCCAGGGCACATAGAACGTCTCCGTGGCGCCGTTGACCACCATGCTCCGCCCCTCGGCGGACTCGAATCTCGACTGCCAGTTGACGTCATCGGTGTCGGTTGGGCTGTCCGCGGGGATGTGATAGAGCGCAGCTTTTACCTGGATGTAGACAGTTGACGGGTACGCGCCCTCGCCCGTGCAGTTCACGCGAGTCTTGTAGATGACTCCACCGGCGCCCACAGATATGTGAGGCGCGTTTGCTTTCACCGTGCATGCGACGAGATAAGAAGCTCCTCGTAGAGTGATCGACTCAGTGGCACCGCTTCCCGTCTCCGCTGGCTGACCGGTGATCTCAGGGGTATAGAACAGCTCCTCATCGGTGTAGTGACTGCGGAGCTCATCCGGTGTGAGCGAACCTGGACCTGGCTCTTCCGTGGCATATGCGCTCGACGCACCTCCGATAGACGCGCAAACTAGCAGCACAGTTGCAAGCAGCGGCTTCATTGAATTTCGCATTCTTCCTCCGGTCTGTATGGCATTTAGGGCGACCTTATCGACGGACTACTCGCTTGGGATGGCCCAATGAGATCGCATTCCGATGTATCGGACCATCGCCCTTTCGGGCGGCGCTCAGGGCGGCGTCAGCCCGATTCGCTCCGAGGCGGGATGCGACCGCGTGGCCGTGCGGTCGGAATGCGCCTCAGGTGGTGGCGAGGATCAGTAGTGCTGCTGTGACCAGCGCTCCGACGAGGGCCGTGCCGAACGTCGCCCAGCTCGTTACGCGTCGTTTCGTTCGGCTGGAGCGCGCGGACAGCGTTGCAATGGCGCCGCCGCAGAGCGAGACGAGGCAGAAGACGAGGGCTGTGACGTTGGCTGCGTCCTTGAGGCTCGGCGAATGGCCGGGCATATTGACAGTCGCAATCGTGACAGCCACGGAAGCGGCGAGTGTTCCGCTCGCCACGATGCCCGCGAGAAGCCACAGCAGTGCGATCGATTTCCTCACCCGATCATCATGCGTCATCGGATCGGCCTCGCGATGCGCGACCGGACGACGGGGCGAGATGAGTGTGTAAAGAATTCTTGACACGGCCGCATCGGCGGCGTAGCGTGAGTGTCAAGAATCTTTTACATCGGAGGCATCATGGTCTACGAGGAACGCAACGCCTGGGCGGGACTCATCGTCAGCCCGATCGCGCTGGTCGTCTACGTCGTGCTGGTGCTGCAGCAAGCCGGGGGAGGGCCACTCACCGCCGTCGACTGGTTCCCGCTCATGCTGTGGACGATCGGCGGAGGCATCGTCGCGACGATCGTGATCAGCATCGTCTGGGGCATCCTCGCCGGGATGAGGGACCCGGACGGCGCCGGCCGCTCCGACATCCGCGACCGTGACATCGGCCGCATGGGCGGCCGGGTCGAGCAGGCCTTCGTCGTGATCGCCGGGCTCGGGGTCATCGCACTGTGCGCGGTCGGCGCCGATGTGTTCTGGATCGCGAACACCATGTACCTCGGCTTCGCGGTGTCCGCGCTCGTCGGGGGCATCGCCCGCGTGATCGCCTACCGGCGGGGGCTCGTCTGATGGTGAAGCCGACCCTCGTCTCGAACAGCATCCGCGCGCATCGCGAGCAGGCCGGGCTCACCCAGGCCGAACTCGCCCGCACCGTCGGCGTGACGCGGCAGACGCTCATCGCCATCGAGCAGCAGAAGTACTCGCCCACGCTGGAGCTGGCGTTCCAGATCGCGCGGGCGTTCGGGGTCGGGATCGACGACCTGTTCGCCTACCCCGCCCCACCCGCATCCGGAGGAGCATCATCATGACCGAGACGATGAACGCCTGGCGACGCGAGACCTACGGCCCGTCATCCGGGGTGAACCTCGAGCAGATCCCGGTGCCGGCGCCGCACCGCGGCGAAGTGCTCCTGAAGGTCCGGGCCACTTCCCTGAACGCGGGTGACGTGCGGCTGCTGCTGGGCGATCCACTCCTCGTGCGCCCGGTCTTCGGCCTCACCCGTCCGAAGCATCCGGTGCGCGGGATGGAAGTCGCCGGCACCGTCGTTGCGGTCGGGCCCGACGTGGTGAGCGCCGAGATCGGCGAGGAGGTCGTGGGCGAGCTGGTCGGCGGCGGAGGACTCGCCGAGTACGTGCGCGTTCCCGCCTCCCGACTCGTGCCGATCCCGCCCGACATCACGCCCGAGGCCGCATCCTCCCTCCCCATCGCCGGAGGCACCGCGTGGCAGGCCCTGGACCTGGCGGGCGTCGGCTTGCGCGGGGGTGAGGCGCCTCGGGTGCTGATCATCGGCGCATCCGGTGGCGTCGGCACGTTCGCGGTGCAGCTCGCCGCCCTCCGTGGCGCCGAAGTCTGGGCCACGTGCAGCGCCCGCAATGCACCGCTGGTCGAGCGCCTCGGCGCCGTGCGCACATTCGACCATCGCGTGTCGCCGCTGAGCGAGATCCCGGCTGGCCGCTTCGACGCGATCGTCGACATCGCCGGAGGGATGCCGCTGCGCGAGCTGCAGCGCCTCGTCGGGCACGGCGGCCGGATCGTGCTGGTCACGGGCGATGGCGGCCACGTGCTGGGTCCCATCCCGCGGATGCTGCGCGCCGCGGTCCTGTCGATCGGCTCGCGGAGCATCCGTCCCCTCGCCGCGACGCCGCGACCCGAGGTCCTGGCCAAGCTCCTCGAACTCGTCGCCGACGGCCGCATCGTGCCCGTGATCGAGCGCGAGTATCCGTTCGCGGAAGCATCCGCCGCCCTCGCCCACCTCGAGGCCGGGCACACCGTGGGGAAGATCGTGGTCCGCGCCTCGGGGGTCTGAGCGCCTCGGATGGAGCGCGGCTCTGGCGGCGTACAGGGGGTGGGTGACACAATGGACTCCGGCGTGCCCGAGTCGCATCTTCCCCGTCGCCGGCTCTGAACGAGCAGCGGGTCGAAGGACCGTCGGGCCCCAGGACAGCGTCCGCCGCGCCCGTCCATTCGAGGAGCATCCATGTCGACGCCTGAAGCCGCCGTCACCACAGCACCCGCCCGCACCGCGCACCGCCGTCACTACCTGATGTGCAAGCCGGAGCACTTCACCGTGAACTACTCCATCAACCCGTGGATGGAGCCGTCGCGGCCCACCGACACCGCCAACGCCGTGGCGCAGTGGCAGAAGCTGCACGACCTGTACCTCGAGCTCGGCCACACCGTCGAGCTCATCGAGCCGCTCGCCGGCTACCCCGACATGGTCTACACGGCCAACGGCGGATTCCTGATCGACGGTCGCGCGTACGTGCCCGAGTTCCGTTTCGTCGAGCGCCAGGGCGAGTCGCCGGCCTTCGCCGACTGGTTCCGCGCCGCAGGCTACGACACCGTGATGCCGAAGGAGGTCAACGAGGGCGAGGGTGACTTCCTGCTCGTCGGAGACGTGATCCTGGCCGGCACCGGCTTCCGCTCCACCGGAGACAGCCACCGCGAGGTCGGCGAGGTCTTCGGCCGCGAGGTCGTCTCGCTGAACCTCGTCGACCCGCGTTTCTACCACCTCGACACCGCCATCGCCGTGCTCGACCCGGTGCAGGGCACAGACAACGGCGGCCCCGAGCGCGCGAACATCGCCTACCTCCCCGGCGCCTTCGACGACGCCAGCCGCGCCGAGCTGGAGAGGCGCTTCCCCGACGCGATCCTCGTGTCGGACGAAGACGGTTCGGTGTTCGGCCTCAACTCGGCGAGCGACGGCTACAACGTGATCATCTCGCCGCGCGCCAAGGGCTTCGAGAAGCAGCTGCGCGAGCGCGGCTACAACCCGATCACCGTCGACCTCTCCGAGCTGCTGCTCGGCGGCGGCGGCATCAAGTGCTGCACGCTCGAGCTGCGGGGCACGAAGTGACCGCGGTCGACATCGCGAACGAGGGCGAGGCCACCGAGGTCGTCGCCGAGCCGCACGTCGCGCACAACTACCACCCGCTGCCGGTGAACATCGCCCGCGGTGAGGGCGCCTGGGTGACGGATGTCGAGGGCAAGCGCTACCTCGACCTGCTCGCCGCGTACTCGGCCGTGAACTTCGGGCACCGGCATCCGGCGCTCGTGGCCG
Organism: Microbacterium sp. B19(2022); assembly: GCF_012030385.1. Taxonomy (NCBI): domain Bacteria; kingdom Bacillati; phylum Actinomycetota; class Actinomycetes; order Micrococcales; family Microbacteriaceae; genus Microbacterium; species Microbacterium sp. B19(2022). The sequence goes on along the minus strand of NZ_JAAUVO010000001.1, from coordinate 15,186 downwards.
CGCTCACCGAGCAGCTCGGCCGGGTCACACTCGTCAGCCGCGCGTTCCAGAGCGACCGGCTCGAGCCGTTCGCCGCGGCGCTCGCAGAGCTCGCCGGCAAAGACCTGGTGCTGCCGATGAACACCGGCGCCGAGGCGGTCGAGACCGGCATCAAGGTCGCCCGCGCCTGGGGCTACCGGGTCAAGGGGATCGCTGCGGGCAAGGCGCGCATCATCGTCGCTGCCGGCAACTTCCACGGCCGCACGACCACGATCGTCAGCTTCAGCGACGACGAGCAGGCTCGTGATGACTTCGGTCCGTACACGCCCGGCTTCGACGTCGTGCCGTACGGCGACGCGGAGGCCATCGCCGCGGCCATCACCGACGACACGGCCGCCGTGCTCGTCGAGCCCATCCAGGGTGAGGCCGGCGTCGTGATCCCGCCGGAGGGATACCTGCGCCGCATCCGCGAGATCTGCGACGAGAAGAACGTTCTGTTCATCGCCGACGAGATCCAGGCGGGGCTCGGCCGCGTCGGCGAGACGTTCGCGTGCGATCGCGAGGGCGTCGTGCCGGACCTGTATCTGCTGGGCAAGGCTCTCGGCGGCGGCATCCTCCCCGTCTCAGCCGTGGTCGGGAACACCGATGTGCTCGGTGTCATCCGTCCGGGCGAGCACGGTTCGACCTTCGGTGGCAACCCGCTGGCCGCGGCCGTCGGTCTGCGCGTGGTCGAGATGCTGCAGACCGGTGAGTTCCAGGAGCGCGCGCGGGCACTCGGTGCGCACCTGGAGCAGGCGCTGCAGCCGCTGATCGGACACGGCGTGACCGCCGTGCGCATCGCGGGCCTGTGGGCGGGCGTCGACATCGATCCCGCCCGGGGAACGGGTCGCGAGATCGCCGAGAAGCTGCTCGATCGGGGTGTGCTCGTCAAGGACACGCACGGTCAGACGGTGCGCATCGCGCCGCCCCTCGTGATCCGCGCGACCGAGCTCGACTGGGCGGTGGAGCAGCTCAAGCTCGTCCTCGGCGCGTAGTACTCAGCGTCAGGCCGGTGTGACGGGCAGCGCCACCGCAGGGGGGAGGCCGTCTCTGGGGGAGACGGCTGCGGTGACGCTGCCCTCTCGGAGCGCTCAGGCCGGTGGGGAATCCGGGTCGAGCGTCTTCAACGTGTCTTCCTCGGCCGCGTTGTCGGCGTCGAGTTGGTCTTCGGTCCCCTCGTCGCCCCCGAGGGCAGAGCGGTGGCCCTGGCCGGCATCGCCCTGGATGGCGCCGCCGGTCGATTCGCCGCGCGAGCTGTCGCCCTGGATCGCGCCGCCGGTGCCGTCGCCCTGACCGGCATCCTCATCGGGGACGCCGACGCCGGGAGCGCCCTCGGCCGGGTCCTGCGGGTGGGGTGTGCGTTCCGTGTTGTCGTCCATGTACCGACGGTACGTACGCCAGGTGCACTCCGTAGAGGGCGTTGACAAACCGAGCAAAGAGGCTCAGCCCTCGAGGTCGTTCCTCTTCGCCGTGCGGATGGGCGTGGTGACGGCTGCTTCGTCGCTGAACTCGATCGGGTCGGGCCGCTCGACCACACTCAGCGGGCGGGTCTCGTCGAGGGTGAGCAGGAAGCGGCGGTTCTCGGCGCGGCGCAGGCGGCCCGAGGTCGCCACCCAGATCACCCCGATCGCGCAGGCGACGAATCCGGCCGTACCGCCGAGCATGATGGCCGCGCGCGGACCGAAGGAGTCGGCGACCCACCCGGCGATGGGAGCACCCACGGGGGTCGAGCCCATGATGACGGCCATGTACAGGGCGAGCACGCGTCCGCGTAGCGCCGGCTCGGTCGTGATCTGCACGTACCCGTTGGCGGTGGTGAGCAGCGTCACGATCATGAAGCCGGTGAAGGTCAGGGTGACGGCATACGAGGCATACGTCGGCATGGCGGATGACACGAACGCGGCGATGCCGAATCCGCCGGCGGCGAGGATCACCACGCGCACCCGCGCGCGGTCACGGCGAGCCGCGAGCAGCGCGCCGATCAGCGAGCCGATCGCGAGCACCGAGCTGAGCACGCCGTAGCCGTCGGCGCCCGCGCCGAACTCGAGCGCCATGGTCGAGGCGAAGATCGGGAAGTTCATGCCGAACGCGCCGATCAGGAACACCGTGACGAACACGACCCGCAGGTCGCTGCGCCCCCACACGTAGCGGAACCCGGCCGCGAGTCCGCCGCGGCTGCGGTTCTTCAGCCGTGGCGCGAGCAGGCCGGTGCGCAGCATCGACAGCGCGAGGATCATCGCGAGGAAGGTCGCGGCGTTCACGATGAAGACCCAGCCGGAGCCGATCGCCACGATCAGCAGACCGCCGACCGCCGGGCCGACCATGCGGGCGAGGTTGAAGGATGCCGAGTTCAGGGCGACCGCGTTCGAGGTGTCGCCCGTCGACACCATGTCGGAGACGAACGCCTGCCGGGCCGGAGCGTCGAACGCGTTCACGACGCCGAAACCGAGCGCGAAGGCGAACATCATCGGCAGGGTCATCACATCGTTGAGCAGCAGCACGCCGACCGCGATGGCCAACCCCAGCAGTGCCGACTGGGTGGCGAAAAGGATGTGCCGTCGATCGAAGCGGTCGGCCACCCATCCGGTGAGGCTCACCAGCACGAGCGGCGGACCGAACTGCAGCGCCATGGTGACGCCCATCGCGGTGGCGTCGTTGTCGGTCAGCTCGGTGAGCACGACCCAGTCCTGGGCGGTGGCCTGCATCCAGCCGCCGACGTTCGAGACGAGGGCGCCGGCGAACCAGATGCGGTAGTTGATGTTCGCGAAGGAACGGAACATGGCGCTCATCGCTCCACCACCCGTCGCATCAGCGCACTGGCTTCTCGGAGAGTGGTGAGCTCGGCCTCGGTGTACTCGACCTCGCGCAGCATGTCGGCCAGCAGCTCGTCGCGGCGGCGGATCGTCTCGACGACGAGCTCGACGCCGGCGTCGGTGATGTCGACCTGCACGCGGCGGCGATCTTCTTCATCGGGAGTGCGCACCACGAAGCCCTGCTCCTCGAGACCGTTGATGGTGCTGGTCATCGACGGTGCGGTCACGCGCTCGCGCACGGCGAGGGTCGAGATCGTGCGGCGGCCGTTCATGCGCAGGTCGGCGAGCACCGCCAGCTGGGCATCGCTCATCGAGTCGGCGGCCCGGGCGCAACGGAGGCGGCGGGCCAGGCGGAACGTGGCCATGCGCAGGTCTGTGGCGGTGAGGGCGAGGGATTCATCGGACGCAGGCATTACTTAGATAGCCTATCTAATTTTTCTGACACTGTCCCGGCGGCGGGCACAATGGAGGAGTGACCCGAACACTCGCCTTGGAAATCGCCGTGCAGGACCCCGCCGGAGTGCGCATCGCCGCTGAGATCGGCGCCGACCGCGTCGAGCTCGCCACGGCCCTCGCCCTCGGTGGACTGACCCCGTCTCCCGCCACGCTCGAGCTGGCGGTCGAGGCCGCCGGAGCGGACGGACCGGAGGTGCACGTGCTCGTCCGGCCGCGCGGCGGCGGGTTCCACTACACCGACGACGAGCTGGCGGTCACCGAGCGCGACGTGCGCCGAGCGATCGCTGCGGGTGCCACCGGCGTCGTCATCGGTGCGCTCGACGCGGAGGGTCGCCTCGACCTGTTCGCCATGGCGCGGCTGCGCGATGCCGCGGGCGGAGCACCCGTCACCCTGCACCGCGCCATCGACGTGACGGCCGACCCCGTGGCGACGCTGCGCAGCGCCCGCGAGCTCGGTCTGCGCCGCGTGCTGACCTCGGGTGGCGCGTCCGCCGCGATCGACGGCATCGACACCCTGCGCGCACTCGTCGCCGCGGCCGAGGGCGAGATCGAGATCATGGCCGGCAGTGGAGTCGACGTCGCCAGTGCGCCGGTGCTCGCCGCGGCGGGGGTGGACGCGATCCACTTCTCCGCGAAGCGCTCGGTGGTCGAAGACGGTGGCGTGCGGATGGGCTCCGCCGCCGACGGCGTCGGCGGCTACGAGGTCACCGACCGCGACATCGCCTTCGCGATCCGGGATGCCGTCGCACGGTAGGCGCTCTCGGCCCGCGGTCGCTAGGCTCGCAGCGTGACGGATACGCGTGAGTTCACCGACGCCCATGGCGTGGCCATCGTCTACGACGTGCATCCGGCTGCGGGTACTCCGCGCGGAGTCGTGCAGCTCCTGCACGGCGTCGGCGAGCATGCCGGACGATACGGCGCCCTGATCGGCGCCCTCACCGGCGCGGGTTTCCACGTCTACGCCGACGATCACCGGGGCCACGGCCGCACGGGCATCCGTCAGCACGGCGGACCCGAGAAGCTGGGGCGACTCGGCATCGGCGGACTCCGCGCGGCCGAGGATGCGATCTGGCAGCTGACCGGGATCATCCGCGACGAGAACCCTGACCTGCCGCTGGTGCTGCTGGGCCACTCGTGGGGTTCGTTCCTGGCGCAGATGCTCGTGAACCACCACCCGGAGGCGTGGGATGCGGTGATCCTCTCGGGCTCCGCGCTGCGCACGCCCGGGTTCCTCAACGCGGCACCCCTGAACGCGCGGTGGGCGAAAGACGAAGACGCCACCGGGCTCGAATGGCTCAGCCGCGATCCCGCCGTATGGGCCGCGTTCGCCGACGATCCGCTCACGACCGACGTCCCGCTGCTCAAGCTCTTCGGTCCGATCGAGGCCGCGCGGCTCTACGGGCGTCCGGCCAAGGACCTGGGTCGCGACATCCCGATGCTGCTCCTCGTCGGTCGCGACGACCCGGTGGGCGGACCCCGCAGCGTGCACAAGCTCGCCGACGAGTACCGCAGCCGTTCCGGGCTCACCGACATCACGACCCTGGTGTACCCGGATGCGCGGCACGAGATCTTCGCCGAGCTGCAGCAGGAAGAGGTGCGCGCCGACGTGCTCGCCTGGCTCGACGCGCACATCCCCGCGCGCTGAGAACCGTCCATCGCATTCCCGCTTCCGCGCGGTGTGACGCGGCGTTACGCCCGGTGAAGGCGTGTGACGGACCCGTTCTCCGGGCTCGGTGACGACCGTAGATTCGGGTCAGTATTCCGCGCAGGAGCGAGGAGTGCGCCGCTGTGCGGTGCCCTCGCACGGGAGGGACCGCACCGATGAGCTTCGTGAAGGACTGGCAGGACTGGCACGCGTCGCGCGAGCGCTACGCAGGGTCGGAGTACGGTCCGTCGGCTCTCGAGTCGACGAACTGGCTCATCACGGAGGCGGCGGCGGTCGACGGCATCCCCGGGCTCTGGGCGCTGACCGGCGACGGCGGCATCCGGGGGAGCGAGCTGGGTCAGACGGGATCGACCGTGGTGCTGCGCGGTTCGGAGAGCGTCCGCCTCGGCCGGCGTGAGCTACGGGTGTTCGATCGCCACGGTGCGCTGGCGCTGCGGGTGCTGAATCCGGCACGGCCGCAGCGCGAGTGGTTCACCGCGATCGACGCCTACGCGCCCGACGAGCGTTGGCGACTCCCCGCGGTGTTCGAGGCGACGCCCGACGAGCAGATCCTGATCACGTCGGTCGACGGTGAGGCCCGGGAGACGCCGGTCGCCGGGCGGTTGCGGTTCGAGCTGGCGGGGGCAGCCCAGACGCTGACCGTCACCAGGAACGGACAGGGGGCGTTGAGCGCGGTCTTCGCCGACGGCACCAACGGTCTGGAGACGTACCGCTTCCGGTTCCTGCCGGTCGACGAGCCCGCCGCCGACGGCACGGCCGTGATCGACTTCAACCGCGCCTACCTGCCGCCGTGCGCGTTCTCGGACCAGTACGTCTGCCCGCTGCCGCCCGCCGGCAACCGGTACTCGACGCCGATCCGCGCCGGGGAGCGCGTGGTGGTGCTCGGGGGCTGATCCATCCGGTGGTTGCTCCGCCACGGCTGAGCCGCCGGATCGGGGCTCTCGCGCCTTAAGCTGGAACCGTGCACGGTGAATACAAGGTCCCAGGTGGAAAGCTCGTCGTCGTCGACCTCGAGATCGAGGACGACCGGATCGCCCGCTTCCGCCTCGCCGGCGACTTCTTCCTCGAGCCGGACTCGGCGCTGGACGACATCAACGCCGCGGTCAACGGGCTGCCCGCCGAGACGGACTCGACGGCGATCGCCGCGGCCGTCCGCAGTGCCCTTCCGGATGGCGCTCAGCTGCTCGGCTTCTCGCCCGAAGCCGTCGGCACCGCCGTGCGCCGTGCGCTCGTGACGGCCCCGGGGTGGCGCGACTTCGACTGGGAGATCGTGCACGACCAGGCGGTCTCGCCGCGCATGAACCTCGCCCTCGACGAGGTGCTCACCGCCCGGGTGGGCGAGGGGCGCCGGCGTCCCACCCTGCGCATCTGGGAGTGGAACGAGTCGGCCGTCGTGATCGGGTCGTTCCAGTCGTACCGCAACGAGGTCGACCCCGAAGGCGCCGCACGGCACGGGTTCGACGTGGTCCGCCGCATCTCCGGCGGCGGGGCGATGCTCATGGCCGCGGGGCAGATCATCACGTACTCGCTGTATGTGCCGGCATCGCTCGTCGCAGGCATGACCTTCGCCGACTCCTACGCCTTCCTCGACGACTGGGTGCTGCAGGCGCTGCGGTCGCTCGGCATCGACGCGGTCTACCAGCCGCTCAACGATATCGCGAGCCCGACCGGCAAGATCGGCGGTGCCGCGCAGAAGCGCCTCGCGAACGGGGGAGTGCTGCACCACGCGACCCTGTCGTATGACATCGACGGCCAGGTCATGACCGAGGTGCTGCGCATCGGCCGCGAGAAGCTCAGCGACAAGGGCACCACGTCCGCCGCCAAGCGCGTCGACCCGCTGCGTAGCCAGACCGGACTCGAGCGCGCCGAGATCATCGAGCGTTTCAAGGACACCTTCCGCTCGCTGACCGACGCCGAGACGGGGTCGATCACGGCCGACGAGTATGCCGACGCGGAGGCTCTCGTCGAGTCGAAGTTCGCCACCGAGGCGTGGCTGCATCGGGTGCCGTGACCGCGGGCGCGGTCACCATCATCGAGGGCGACAACCTCGCCGTCGCGGCGACCCTGCCGTCGGGTTCCTTCACGCTCGTGTACCTCGACCCGCCGTTCAACACCGGCAGGACGCAGGGGCGACAGGTGGTCACCGCGCGCCGGACGTTCACAACTCCTCAAGAATCTGAGCCGGTCGCAGGTGCTGCCACGGAATCCGGCGACCAGGAGGGGGCGACAGTCGCAGATCTGAGGAGTTCTGAACCGCCGGAGCCCGCGCCCGCGACCGTGCCGGAGCCGGCGCTCGAGGTGCGGCACGGGTTCCACGGGCATGCCTACGAGCGGGTGCGCGGGATGCTGCGCGCCTACGACGACCGCTTCGACGACTACGGCTCCTTCCTGATGCCCCGGCTCGAGGAGGCCTGGCGGCTGCTCGCCGACGACGGCACCCTGTACCTGCACCTCGACTACCGCGAGGCGCACTACGCCAAGGTCATGCTCGACGCCGTGTTCGGTCGGGACTGCTTTCTCAACGAGCTCATCTGGGCGTACGACTACGGGGCGAAGTCGCGCAGCCGCTGGCCCACCAAGCACGACACGATCCTCGTCTACGTGAAGAATCCGCGGGAGTACGTCTTCAACTCCGAAGAGGTCGACCGCGAGCCGTATATGGCGCCGGGACTGGTCACCGCCGAGAAGGCCGCGCGCGGCAAGCTGCCGACCGACGTCTGGTGGCACACGATCGTCCCGACGACCGGACGCGAGAAGACCGGCTATCCCACGCAGAAGCCGGAGGGGATCCTCCGCCGCATCGTGACCGCCTCGAGTCGCCCCGGCGACCGGGTGCTCGACCTCTTCGCCGGTAGCGGCACGACCGGGGCCGTGGCCTCGGCGCTCGGTCGTGACGCCGTGCTGGTCGATGACAACCCCGAGGCGATCGGGGTCATGACGACGCGGATGCCGCACGCTGAGGTCACATCGATCCTCGGCTGAGGGCGTTCGCGGTGCCGCCGCTCGCCGCCTGCGACCAGGAGAATGCTGTGATGACCGATACCGACTTCGAGACGACCCCCGAGTTCGTCGAGGTGACGACCGCCGCAGGACGGGTGCGCGGCCGCTGGCGTCCGACCACCGGGGGGCGCGGTAATCCGCGGTCGGCGGCATTCCTGGGCATCCCCTTCGCGGAGGCTCCGATCGGCGAGCTGCGCTTCCAGGCGCCCGTGCCGAAGGCACCGTGGGAGGGTGTGCGCGACGCGCTCGAGTTCGCCGCCACCGCGCAGCGCGGCGATCCCGGCGTCACGCTCATCCCCGAGCCGAGCGTCGAGGGCGAGTCGACACTCAACGTCAACGTGTTCACGTCGAGTCCGACCCGCGCCGAGCAGGGAACCGGGATGCCGGTGCTCGTCTGGATCCACGGGGGCGGGTACTTCGCCGGCTCGCCCGCGAGCGTCTGGTACGACGGCCGCAACTTCAACCGCGACGGCGTCGTGACCGTGTCGATCTCGTACCGCCTCGGCTTCGACGGTTTCGGCTGGATCGAGGATGCTCCGTCGAACCGTGGCGTGCGCGACTGGCTGCTCGCGCTGGAATGGGTGCAGCAGAACATCGCCGCGTTCGGCGGAGACCCGTCGCGCGTGACGATCGCCGGTCAGTCCGCGGGTGGCGGTGCCGTGCTGACCCTGCTCGGCATGGAGCTGGCGCAGCACCTGTTCCACGGTGTCTACTCGATCTCGGGTGCGCTCGCCGATGTCTCCTCCGCCCGCGCCGAGACGTTCGGCCGCGGACTCGCTGCCGCCTGCGGGGTCGAGCCGACCGTCGCCGGGTTCTCGTCGCTGGACGAGGAGCGTGTGCTCGAGCTGCAGAAGAAGGCGACCGAGCTCGGGCCGTCGTCGGTCGGCAGCATGATCGAGGAGGGGCTGCCGCTCGGGCCGAGCATCGACGGCGATCTGCTGCCGCGGTCGACGCGCGAGGCGCTCGCCGCGGGCATCGGCGCCGACAAGCCGCTCGTGCTCGGCGCGACCGACGACGAGTTCACCATGGTGTTCTCGGATGCGGCGAAGAAGCTCCGTTGGGTGCCCCGGTCGCTCCTGCTGGGAAAGCTCGGGCTGCCGAAGGCCGCGCGCCGCGAGTACCTCGCCGCCAACGCCGACATCACGGGCCTCGGCAATGCCCGCATCGCCGGACGGCTGCTGACCGACCGGATGTTCCGCTCGGCGCTGCTGAAGGTCGTCGCCGATCGCGGGGCCGCGCCGACCTGGGTGTACCGGTTCTCGTGGCCGTCGGGGCGCTTCGGTTTTGCGGAGCACTGCCTCGACGTGCCGTTCTTCTTCGACTGCCTCGACGGGCCCGCGATCGAGCCGCTCGCCGGCCCGAACCCGCCGCAGCAGCTGGCCGATGAGGTGCACGGGGCGGCGGTCGCGTTCCTCGTCGACGGCGACCCCGGCTGGCCGCGTCATCAGGGGAGTGCGGGCATCGTCCGGGTCTACGACACTCCCACCCGCGACGTCCGCGATGCCTACGCCTCCGTGCGCCCGCTGCTGGGCGAGTCGTCCTGACGATCTGAGCCGACCTGCCGTCAGGCCACGTACACCTTGCGGAGCGTCTCGGTCACGGTCCAGGTCGTGCGCATGCCCTCAGCGAGGCGCACGACCGAGCCGGGGCCGATCTCGAGGTCGGGCAGCCCAGACGAGCCGAACGAGATCGTGGCGCGGCCGCTCAGCACGACGAACACCTCGTCGGCCTCGGTGTCGGTCGCAGTGCCAGGGGTCATCTCCCACACGCCGACCTCGACCCCGCCGAGACTCGCCAACTCGTGCACGGCGGTCGTCGGGGCGCCGGCGAGCACCTCGCCCGCGGGCAACGGCTCGTGCGCGAGTGCGAGACCACGGGCATCCACCCCGCTCCCCGCCGCGAGAGCATTCACGAGTCGAAGCCCATGCCGACGGCGTCGAGCGTCTTGAGGAACAGGTTGCGCTTGCCCTCGTTGTGGTCAGCCCGGTTCATGGCTGCGCGCACCAGGTTCACGCCGATCGAGGCGGCGGGCTCCGGCGGGAACGGAATCGGCTTCTCGCGCACCATCCGCAGCTCGGTGCGTTCGGTCGAATCCTCCGACAGCTTGTCGAGCATGACGTCGGCGGCGAAGCGGGCAGCCCCCACACCCAGTCCGGTGAAGCCGGTCGCATAGGTGACGCGGCCCTTGCGGGCGGTGCCGAAGAACGCGCAGAAGCGGCTCGACGAGTCGATCGCCCCGGCCCAGCGGTGGGTGAAGCGCACACTCTCCAGCTGCGGGAAGGTCGTGAAGAAGTGCGAGGCGAGCTTGCGGTGACTCTCGATGCGGTCCTCGTACTCGGGGCGCACCTTGCCGCCGTAGTGGTAGACCGCGTCGTAGCCGCCGAACAGGATGCGGTTGTCACCCGTGAGCCGGTAGTAGTGGAACTGGTTCGCGCTGTCGGCGAGGCCCTGCCGGTTCGACCAGCCGATCGACGCGAGCTGTTCGGCGGAGAGCGGCTCGGTCATCAGCACGTAGTCGTAGACCGGCACGGTCATCAGGCGGTTGCGTTTGAGGAGCGAGGGGAACACGTTGGTGCCGAGGGCCACGGCATCCGCGACCACCCGGCCGTTCGGCGTGACCAGCGCGATCGGGCCCGAGCCATCGCCCTCGATGGCGCGCACGATGCTGTGCTCGTACATCTCGACGCCGAGGTCTGCGGCGACGCGTGCCAGCTCGACGCCCAGCTTCGCCGGATGCACCATCGCCGAGCCCTCGCGGTCCCAGGCTCCCGCGAGGAACGTCTCGGAGTGCACCTCCGCCTGCACGGCTTCGCGGTCGAGGAAGCCCGGTTCGTCGCGGAGCCACTCGACCTGGTGCGGCTCGACCGCGACGGCCAGCTGACCGGTGCGCTCGAACTCCGCGTCCATGCCGTAGCGCGCGACGGTCTGCTCGATGCCGTCGAGGTTCTCGTGGCCCAGCTCCTCGAGCCGGTCGATCTCCTCGGGCCACCGGGTCACGCCGTTCTCATGACCGTGGGTGAGGCTCGACTCGCAGAAGCCGCCGTTGCGACCGGACGCCGCCCACGCGATGCGCGAGGCCTCCAGGAGGACGACGCGGCGCTCGGGGTCGCGCTCCTTGGCGCGCACGGCGGTCCACAGTCCGGCGTAGCCGCCGCCGACGATCGCGAGGTCGGCGCGGACCGTGCCGTTCAGGCGCGGATGCGTCGGCCGATCGACATCGTCGAGCCAGAAGACGCGCAGAGCGGTGTCGCGCAGGGAGTCGTCGACGACCCCCTGCGGCGGCTGCCGGCGTTCGAAGACGGTGGTTCCCATGATCACTCCGATGCGTCGGGGGTGCGCCTCAGCGCGTACCCCAGTTGTAGAGGTCTTTGTAGAGGCCCGCGTAGAGCAGGCTCTCGGTGTGGACGATGCCCGGGATGGTGCGGATGCGGGTGGCGATGAGGGTGATCAGGTGCTCGTCGTCCTCGCACACGGCCTCGACGAGGATGTCGAACGTCCCGAGAGTGACGACGACGTAGGCCAGCTCGGGGATCGTGGTGAGCTCTTCAGCGATCGCGCGGGGGTCGCCGGAGACGCGGATGCCGATCATCGACATGCGGTGGAAGCCGAGCTGCATCGGATCGGTGACCGCGACGATCTGGATGATGCCGGCCTCGGTCATCCGCTGCACACGCTGACGGGCGGCCGCCTCGCTGAGCCCCACCTCGCGTGCGATCTCGGCGTAGGGTCGGCGGCCGTCCTCCTGCAGGAGTTCGACGATGCGCTTCGAGATGTCGTCCAGTGCAGGCTGGGCAGGCTTGGGGCTCATCTGTCGATATTGACAGTCATGGCTCGATCCTGCAACTGATTCAGTCGCTGCGTGCGGCCGATATCTTCCGATTCCGCAGGTCGCGAGCTACCATGACGGCATGTCCCGCAGCCTTCTGAAGAACTCCGCGCCGTTGCAGAACTTCATCGGCGGTCGCTACGTGCCCGCGTCCGGGACGGAACGGATGCCGCTCCTCGATCCTGTCACCGAAGCCGCCTACGGTGAACTGCCGATCTCCGACGGTGCCGACGTCGACGACGCCTATGCCGCGGCATCCGCGGCCTTCCCGCTCTGGCGTGACACGACGCCCGCCGATCGACAACTGGCGCTGTTCCGCATCGCCGATGAGATGGAGTCGCGGGCCGAGGAGTTCGCCGACCTGGAATCGCAGGACACCGGCAAGCCGCGTGCGAGCCTCGTCGCCGACGAGATCATGCAGTCGGTCGATCAGCTGCGATTCTTCGCGGGCGCTGCCCGCAGCCTCGAAGGTCGGGCGGCGGGGGAGTACCTCGCCGGGCACACGTCGTTCGTGCGCCGGGAGCCGGTCGGCGTGATCGGTCAGGTGACGCCGTGGAACTATCCGCTGAACATGGCCGTCTGGAAGATCGCGCCTGCGCTCGCCGCCGGGAACACGGTCGTGCTCAAGCCCGCGGAGTCGACGCCGTTGACCACGCTTCTGCTCGCCGAGATCGTCGCGCTGCACACCCCTGCCGGCACTCTGAATGTCGTGCTCGGCGATCGCGACACGGGGGTCGCGCTCGTCGAGCATCCGACCCCGCAGATGGTGGCGATCACCGGTTCGGTACGGGCGGGCATGGCGGTGGCGCGCTCGGCGGCGAACGACGTGAAGCGCGTGCACCTGGAACTCGGTGGCAAGGCGCCCGCGATCGTGTTCGCGGATGCCGTGCTCGAGAAGGCGGTCGACGGGATCATCGCCGGGGCCTTCTTCAACGGCGGACAGGACTGCACGGCGGCCACACGCGTGCTCGTGCACGAGTCGCGGCACGATGAGCTCGTCGCCGCGCTGGTGGCGAGGGCGAAGACGCACGCGCGCACCGGAGGACCGCACGAGGAGGGGGTGCTGTACGGGCCGCTGAGCAGCGCGGCACAGCTCGCTCAGGTGCAGGGTTTCATCGACCGGCTTCCTGCACACGCGACCATCGAGACCGGCGGACGCCGCCAGGGAGACCGGGGCTACTTCTGGGAGGCCACGATCGTGTCGGGCGTGCGGCAGGACGACGAGGTCGTACAGGGTGAGATCTTCGGCCCGGTGCTCACCGTGCAGGCGTTCTCCGACGATGACGAGGCGCTCCAGTGGGCGAACGACGTGCCCTATGCGCTCGCGGCCTCGGTGTGGACGACCGATCACACGCGGGCGATGCGCTTCTCGCGCGACCTCGACTTCGGCTGCGTGTGGATCAACACGCACATCCCGTTCGTGTCGGACATGCCCCACGGCGGGTTCAAGCACTCCGGCTACGGCAAGGACCTCTCGCAGTACGGGTTCGAGGACTACACCCGCATCAAGCACGTGATGAGCGCGCTCGACTGAGCGGCAGCGGCCGGTGGCCGCGTGGACCGGGTCAGCTCACGTGCGTCTGGAGCCAGGGCATCGGGTCGACGGCGACCGTGTTGATGTGGACCTCGAAGTGCAGGCAGGAGCCGAACACGTAGCCGGTCGATCCGACGTCGCCGATGTACTGACCCTCGTCGACGCAGTCGCCGACCTCGACCGCACGGGTTCCGTAGTTCATGTGCGAGTAGACCGTGCTGACGGCCTGTCCGTCGACGATGCTCTCGATCTGGATCGTCACGCCGTAGCCCTGGTAGCTCTCGGTGGAGCGGGAGACGCAGCCCTTCATGGCGGCGTTGATTGGCGTGCCGACGCCGGCTGCGAAGTCCTGGCCGAGGTGAGACCGGCCCGGGCGGGAAGCGCCGAAGCCATCAGTGAACGAGTAGGTCCCGTCTGCCATCGGCATGACGATGCGATCGGCGATGGGGATGTCGACCGCGCTTCCGAGCGGCATGCCGGCAGCGAGTGCGGCCGCGACGGCACGCGAGCGCGTCTCTTCGATCTCTTCGGGCGTCGTCGCCGAGAAGGTCCCGCGCGGGGCGATCTCGGCACGGATCTCGTCTGAGGAGGAGGAAGATGCCGACGTCGGTGTGTAAGACTGCGCGGCGTCGGCAGCGGCCGCCGTGGTGAGGCTGGTGGTGGCGCCGGCGACGACCCCATCGCTGCCGGTGGCGAGCGCGGGCAGTGCGGCGCCGGTGACCATCACACCGATCGCGAACGTGGCGCCGAGCGCCTTGGCCTTCGCCCACGGACGCTTCGCGCGGCGGGGACGGACCGGAGATGCTGCGGGCTTTCGCGCGAGACGCCCTCGCGGGTTCCGGGCGCGGCGGGGCTTGCCGGTGGCCCTCGAGTGCGACGGGCGTGGGGTGTCCGTGGCGGCGGTGGTCGCGGCGACGGGAGACTGCGCGTCTGTGGGGGTGGTCGCGGCGACGGGAGACTGCGCGTCTGTGGGGGTGGTCGCGGCGACGGGAGACTGCGCGTCTGTGGGGGTGCTCGCGGCGACGGGAGACTGCGTCTCGGTGGATGCGTCGGCTGTGCGGGGAGGCTGTGCGTCCGAAGGTGCGTCCGCCGTACGGGGAGCTTCGGGAGTCGTGGGGGCGGAGTTCCGCCGATCGCGCCGCAGCAGCGGGCGGGGTGCGGCAGGCGCTTCTTCGGGGGTGTCCGGGGCGTCGTGAGCGCGCTCGGGTGGCAGGGAATTCGTGACGGAGTCCTTCCGGAGGGCAGATGTACGCGGCGGTCGATCCCCCCGGATGCCACCGTTACCGATCTGTAATTTAGTTGGCGAACCTGTGAGCGTCAAATCGAAGAGCGGATGCTCGGCTCCGTTTCGTCGACGGATGCGCGGTCTCCGTCGACATCGGTATGTGTGATGTCGACGTGGATACTCACACTCTGCCCTGGTGCGGGGTGTCCGTGAGCGTCGCGGCGCACCGTGCCGCCGCGAGTGTGGACAAGGGCCCTGACGTCGTTTCTGTGGAGGGATTGTCGGCGTTTCGCGTGTTTCGGAATATTGCTCTGAACTGGGGTTATCGGCGTTCGAATGTCGGTGGCCCCGGGTTGACTTAGGGGTATGAACAACCCCGTGGAACTGCTCGTCCAGGTCGTCGCTGACCTGGATGCGGTGCTGCGCGCGGACGTGATCGCGGGGCTTGCGGACGACGAGAAGATGCAGGTTTTGCGGGTCGCGGGTGAGGTGCAGCGGCGGGTGGAGGCGGTGGTCGTGGAGACGGTCGCGTCGGTCGATGAGCGTCCGGCGGGGTCGGGTGAGCCGGCGTTCTGTGGGCGATATGGCTGCCGCACGGTGAACGAGTTGTTGCAGCGGGTGTTGCGCACGGATGCGGCGGGTGCGGGG